>QHTD01000168.1 GCA_003220675.1 Candidatus Rokuibacteriota bacterium
GGCGTAGCGGTACCACGTCTTGGTGTTCCGCCCCTCGACCCAGCCGAGCTCGCGCAGGACCCGACGGAGCACCGGCCCCGACTCGGGCGTGGCTTCGTTGGCCAGGAGGCCGATCCCAACGACGCGCGGCTCGTTGGCCGTCGCGCGCGGCGCGGCCGCGAGGACGAGCGACGCGGCCACGAACCCCAGCGCGGCTCGCCGGAGCGCGTGCTTGAGCAGGAGGCGTACGCGGCGCTCGTCCTCCACGACCAGGACGCGTAGCGTGCGCCGCATGCGGCGAAGCCTATCAAACTGGCGAGGAAATTGATATGATTCACCGCGACATGGCACAGGGGCTACGGGAACTGGTGGGCCGCGCGATGAGCGATCCGGACTTTCTCGTCGAGCTGCAGCGCTCACCGAACGCCCTCCTGGCCCAGTACGAGCTCAGCGACGACGAGCGCACGACGATCCTCCAGGCGCTCGCGCGGCTCGCGACGGCGCCAGCCGGTCAACACCCGTATGCGTTTCGCAACGCGCTCCTCCGCCGCGTGGCCACCTAGGCGCGCCGGGCGCGACCGGTGGACGCGCCGGCCGATCTCCTGAGGTTTCTGCGGGACGTCCGCCTCTTCACGCGGTTCGGCGAGCCGGACCTGATCGCGCTCGCGGAGAGCCTCCGCGAGCGACACCTGCGCAAGAACCAGGTGCTCTTCCGCGAGGGCGATCCCGGCGACGAGATGTTCATCGTCCGCAACGGCACCGTGCTCGTCTCCAAGGCGATCAAGGGCCGCGTCGAGCAGGTGCTCGACCGCGTCCGCCCCGCGGACTTCTTCGGCGAGATGAGCCTGCTCGATGGCTCGCCCCGGTCGGCAACGGTCCAGGCCGAGACCGACGCGATGTTACTCTCCCTCGACCGGACAGGCCTGCAGCGCCTCAGCGACACGAACCCGCGCGCCGCCGCGGCGTTCTTCTACGCGATGGTCCACGTCTTCATCGAGCGGCTCAGGCGTTCGACCCACCAGGTCGCCGAGGCGACGCGCTGGGGCCTCGAGGCGACGGGGTTGGACGTGGAGTCGCGGTGAGCGAGCGCCCCGCGCCCGCAAAACTCGAGCTGCTCGTCCGTCGCGAGGACGAGAGCTTCGAGGTCCGCGAGGTCGGCAGCGCCCTCGGCTTCATCCAGTCGCGGCCCCACCGCGCGCCCGAGGGCTCCTTCGAGATCTCCGAGGTCGGGTCCCGCGTGGCGGGCGAGCCCTCGTTCATCCTCAAGAACGCCGCGACGGAGCGGTTCCTCGTGCTCTCGGAGCCGGAGACGTTCCTCTGGGAGCAGATGGACGGCAACACCTCGCTCCAGGAGATCGCCACCGCCTACGTCCTGAAATACGGCGAGTTCGACTTCGACATCATCCCGAACCTGATCCGCAAGCTCCAGCGCGCTCAGCTCCTGACGCTCGAGCCGAAGTCGCGCCTGCGCCAGGCGCTCGCCCGGAACCGGCGCCAGCGCGTGGCGAAGGCCGTCGAGACGACGCTCGCGGGGCTCGAGCGCATCCGGGTCTCCAGCCGCAAGGTCCAGCCATTCGTGCAGCGCCTGCATCGCTGGGGCGGCTTCGTCCTGTTCACGCGCGCCGCAGCGCTCGCGTGCCTGGCGCTCGGCGTCGTCGGCGGCGTCGCGGCGCTGGCCCTCCTGCGCGAGCTGGAGGACGTCTTCGCGGGCTTCGGGGGCCACGCGCTGGGCGGGTTCCTCGTCGTGAAGCTCCTCCTCTTCGCGAGCGTCGCGCTCCACCAGCTCGTCCACGCGCTCGCGTGCGTCCACTACCGTCGCCGCGTGCGCGAGTTCGGCTTCGCCCTCCTGCACGGCTTCCTGCCGACCTTCTACGTGGACGTGACGGACATTTTCATGGCGAGCCGGCGGGCGCGCGTCGTGACGGCGGTGTCGGGCACGCTCGTCCATCTGGTGCTCGGGGCCGTCTGGTTCCTCGTCGCGGCGCAGGCACCCGTGGGAAGCTTCACGCAGGCGTTCGCCGCGGCGTCGGGCATCATCCAGTGGCAGGCGCTCGCCATCGCGCTCTACCCCTTCTGCTTCGTCGAGATGGACGGCTACCACGTCTTCGTGGACCTGCTGGGCGTGCCGACGCTCAAGCACGACGCGCTGTCCTACGTGAAGGCGCTGCTCGGCGGCCGGGCGCGGCTCCGCTGGAGGCGGCTCGAAGGGCTGTGGCTCGCCTACGTCGTGCTCTCGGCGCTCTCGGTCGCAGCGTTCTTCGCCTTCAACGTCTGGATCGTCGTCCGCGCGACCTCCTGACGCTCAGGCGCCCACGTCCCGCAGCAACGCCTCGATCGCGCCGGCGATCGCGCGCGCGTGCCGCCCGTCGGTGGACGGCGGCGTCCCGCGCGGGTCGAGCGCCGCGGCCTGGGCCTCGGGCGGTAGCGCCGCGAGCCGCGCCTGAGCGCGCGAGCGGAACTCGTCCCCGAGGAGCACGCCGAGCTCCACGATCGCGGCGAGCGCGAGCGTGGCGCGGGGGCCACGTTCGAGCGCGACTGCGCGCGCGACGTCCTCGATGGCGGATGCAAGCGGGGCGGCGCTCCCTGCGGCGACTGCCGCCGCGACGCCCACGCGAATCTCGGGCGCGATCGGCCGTGAGGCGCCGTCGGCTGCCACCGGCTCGAGGACATGTCGCAAGTCTCCCTCGGGGGAGAGGAGCAGGTGGTCCTCCAGCGGGCGCCCGAGGGCCCAGAGCGAGCAGAGCACGCCGTCGGGGACGTCGCGCACGCGTTTCGGGGCGTGACGAGCCACGGACTGCCAGTCCGGCCGGTAGTAGGCCGCGCCCCCGAAGACCACTTTCTCCACGCGCCCGCGACGCTGGACGAAGAGCCCGTCTGCGCCGAAGAGGCGCTCGTGGGGCGCGGGGGTCCAGGCGAGATCGCCGGCCATGAAAGCCGTGAGCGGATCGGGAGCGTGCTCGGGCTCGTAGCGGAACGACTCGAGGAGCGCGAGGAAGAGCTGCTCGGTGGGGTAGGGGCCCCGATAGGCGAGCCGGGTCACGCCTTGCTCCCGGGCGAGCTCGGCGATGAGGTTCAGCACCGCGGTGCCGCCCCCGGGCGGTAAGCGCCCGGGCTCGGCGAGCGGCGGGATGCGATCGATGCGGGTCCAGTCGAGCGCCTCGAAGATGGTGAGGGGCTCGCCCGACCAGCCGCGGGATTCCGGAAATTGCACCGCGCGCCACACGCGATCGGAGAGCCCCCACGGCGCCGCCGTCGTCGCGCGCGGCTCGATCGAGAGCCACGAGCCGTCGGGCAGCCGTACCGAGGCGCGCTCGAGAGAACCGTCAGCGGCCCAGGCGAGCTCGCTCACCGGGTTGCCGTGACGATCGAAGGTCTTCACGAGCGGAATGATACAATCAAGTGGTCGATGCTGATCTGGCGGTCAGCCCTCGAGATCGGCGACCTCATCCGGGCAAAGAAGCTCTCGCCGGTCGAGATCGCAGACGCGGTCCTGTCGCGGATCGACGCGATCAACCCCATCCTCAACGCCTTCTGCCGCGTCGCCGCCGATCGGGCGCGCGCCGCGGCGCGCGAGGCGGAGATCGCCGTCACGAAGGGCGAGCCGCTCGGACCGCTCCACGGCGTGCCCGTCTCGATCAAGGACGTTCTCTTCACGCGCGGGCTCCCGACGACCGGAGGCTCGCGGCTCTTCGCCGACCACGTCCCCGACGAGGATGCGATCGCGGTCGCCCGCCTCAAGGCAGCCGGCGCCATCGTCATCGGGAAGACCAACACGTCGGAGTTCGGCCACAAGGCCGTCACCGAGAACCCCCTCTTCGGCGTGACCAAGAACCCGTGGAACCCCGCGCTCACGCCGGGTGGCTCGAGCGGCGGCGCGGCGGTCGCCGTCGCGAGCGGCTGCGGTCCGGTCGCGCTCGGCACGGACGGCGGCGGCTCGATCCGCATCCCCGCCGCGTTTTGTGGCGCGTACGGCTTCAAGCCCTCGTACGGCCGCGTCCCGGACCGGGGCGGCTTCCCCAGCGGCTTCGCCCACGTCTCTCACGTGGGGCCTCTCACGCGGACCGTCCGCGACGCCGCCCTCGTGCTCGACGTGATCGCCGGTGGCGACGACCGCGACCGGCGCTCGCTCCCGCGTGAGGCGGGCTCGTACCTCGACGCGTGCGACGGCCGCGTGAAGGGTCTCAACATCGCGTGGACACCCGACCTCGGCTACGCCCGCGCGGACCCGCGTGTCACCGAGCTGGCCGGCGACGCGGCGGCGGAGTTCGAGTCGCTCGGCTGCCACGTGGAAGTCGTCAACCCGGGCTGGGAGGACCCCGAGGGGTTCTTCGGGACCATGATCGCCGCGCAGTTCTACGCGGCGTGGTCGGATCGGCTGCCGGAGGCCGAGGCCGAGATGGACCCGACGCTCGTGAAGTTCATCCGCCGGGGCGGCGCCGTCACGGCGCGGGACTACGTCCAGGCGCTTGGGCGCGTGGACGCGTACTGGCGCGAGGTCCACGCGTTCCTCGAGCGCTTCGACCTCCTGCTGATGCCGACCGTCGCGGTGCTCCCGTTCCCCGCAGGCCAGGCGCCGCCGCGCGAGATCGCTGGCGGGGGCGTCTCGGTCCTCGGCTGGATGCCGTTCACGTTCCCGTTCAACCTCACCGGCCAGCCTGCCGCCTCCGTCCCGGCGGGCTGGACCGGCGACGGGCTGCCGGTCGGCTTGCAGATCGTCGGGCGCCGGCACGCCGACGCGACCGTCCTCGCCGCCTCGGCGGCGTTCGAGGAGGCGCGGCCCTGGAGCGAGCGCCGTCCGGCGCTGTGAGACTGCTCCCGTGAGCCCATGACCGATCGCACCCGGTGGGCGATCGCCACGGCCGCTCTCTTCGCGGCGGTGGCGCTGGTCGTCTGGCTCCTCACCACGCGTCCGCCGTCCATGCACTGGCTGTTTCGGCTCTACGAGGACAAGCACTTCCTCAAGGAAACGGTGCGATCGTGGGGCTGGATGGCGCCGCTCGGGTTCATCGCGCTCCAGGCGCTCCAGGTGATCATCTCGCCCATCCCGGGCGAGGTCACAGGCCCCGTCGGCGGCGCGCTCTTCGGGACGTGGCTCGGCGTCGTCTACTCGACGATCGGCCTGACGGTCGGGACGCTCGTCTGCTTCTGGGTAGGTCACCGTTGGGGCGAGCCGCTCATACGGTCGTGGCTCAGCGAGCACAACTGGAACCGGATGAATTTCATCCTCGAGGCCGAGGGCGCGATCATCTGCTTCATCCTCTACCTCATCCCGGGGTTCCCGAAGGACATCATCTCCTACCTCTTCGGGATCAGCCCGATGCCGTTCTGGGTCTTTGCGGTCGTCTCGACGGCCGGGCGGCTGCCGGGCACGGTGCTCTCCTCGTACTTCGGCGCCCACGTCGCCGAGCAGCAGTACATCTACGCGATCGCGTTCATGGCGATCGTCATCGCGCTTTGCCTTCCGCTCTACTATTACCGGGACCGTATCGTGAAACGCTTCCACAGGACGGGGTCGACCAAGAGGGAGGCCGGTAAAAAGGCTTGACGGGCCGGCGGCGAGCCCGGTAGAGTATCGGCCACAATGGGCACTCGGTCGACGTGGTTTGGCCTCTTCTACTTTTTCGACTTCACCGAGGTCTGCCCAGGCGCTCTGAGCTAGGACACACAGAGAGCCGCGGGCGGACCGAACGCCCGCGGCGTCGATGACTCGAGGCCGCGGGCCCCCCCGCGGCCTTCGTTTTTTTCGCGTGGAGGCGGGCTCCCGGCCCCGCGATAGAGGAGAAACGACATGATCATCGTGCTCAAAGCAGGCTCGTCGGACGCCGAGGTGGAGGACGTGTGTCGTCGCATCGAGCGGATGGGCTACCGGGCGCACACCATCCGCGGCGAGCTCCGGACGGTCATCGGCGCCGTCGGCGACGACCGGGGCAAGGACCGGCTCAAGAGCCTCGAGTCGCTCGAGTGCGTGGAGGCGGTGCAGCCGATTCTCCAGCCCTTCAAGCTGGCGAGCCGCGAGGTGCGTCGCGAGGCGACCGTCATCTCGGTGGACGGCGTCGGGATCGGCGGCACGGAGATCGTGGTGATGGCCGGGCCGTGTTCGGTGGAGTCGCGCGAGCAAGTGTTCGAGGTCGCCGCGAAGGTCAAGGCGGCGGGCGCGCGGATCTTGAGGGGGGGCGCGTTCAAGCCGCGCACGTCGCCGTACTCGTTCCAGGGGCTCGAGGAGGAGGGGCTCAAGTATCTCGCCGAGGCCAAGCGCGAGACGGGGCTGCCCGTCGTCACCGAGGTCATGGAGCCCGAGAAGGTGGACCTCGTCGCTCACTACGCGGACATCCTTCAGATCGGCGCGCGCAGCATCCAGAACTTCTCGCTGCTCCGCCGCGTGGCGGAGACGAAGAAGCCCGTGCTGCTCAAGCGCGGCATGGCCACCTCGATCCAGGAGTGGCTCCTGTCCGCCGAGTACGTCTTGAGCGGCGGCAACCCGAACGTGATCCTCTGTGAGCGCGGCATCCGCACCTTCGAGACCGCGACGCGCTTCACCCTGGACCTCAGCGCCGTGCCGGTCGTGAAGAAGCTCTCGCACCTGCCGGTGGTCGTGGACCCGAGCCACGGCACGGGCCACTGGGAGTACGTGGAGTCCATGGCCCTGGCGGGCGTGGCCGCGGGGGCGGATGGGCTGATCATCGAAGTGCATCCACGGCCCGAGGAGGCGCTGTCGGACGGTCCCCAGTCCCTGAAACCGGACCGATTCGCCGCGCTGGTCGACCGCGTTCGACGGGTCGCTCGGGCCCTGGATCGAGACCTCTAGCGGCTATAATCGGGGGGTGCAGATGAGCCTCAGGGGGTTCGGCCGCCGGCGGACCGTCGTCAGCGTTGCTGGCTCGGTCGCGGCGCACCTGCTCGTTGTCGCCGCGCTCGTCTGGGTGAAACCGCCCTCGACGATCATGACCGTGAAGCGGGGCGAGCCGCTCTTCGTGGAGCTGCCCGAGGCCGATGAGCCCGCCCAGCGCGGCCTCCCGGGTGGGCCCGCGCCCGCGCCTGCGAAGGCGCAAGCCGCGGCTAAGCCCGCGCCACCGGCGGCCAAGCCAGCTCACGTACCGGAGGCGGCGCCGGCCACACCGGCCCCACCGATCGTCGCCAAGATGGCTCCTGCACCGGAGCAGGTCCCGCCGCCGCCCGCGACACCCGAGGCCCCAGCCCCGGCGCCGACGCCACCGCCCGTGGCTCAAGCGCCCACGCCCGTCGAGCCTTCAAAGGAGGCGCCGCGCAAGGAAGCGGCGCCGCTCGCGGCCACGGAGGCCGCAGCGCCGAAGGTCGCCGCTGCTCCGTCGGGACCGCGGGAGCCGGTGCCCGACATCCGCTCGGCGCTCCGCCGCGGCGGTCCTGGCCCGAACGGGGCCGGCGGCAGCGGAGAAGGGCGCGCGGGGATCGAGGGGGAGCCGCTCCCGCTCGACTCCAAGGACGCACGCTACAACGACTATCTCGACCGCGTCCGCCGGATGATCAAGGAGAAGTGGGCGTATCCGTGCGTGAACAGCCCGGCGACGGGCCAGTGCGAGTACAAGTCGGCGCAGCTCGTGATCGAGTTCGGCATCCTGAGGGACGGCCGGGTGCCCTTCGTGATCGTGCGGAAGCAGTCGGACTTCGACATCTACGACGAGTACGCCGTGAACGCCATCAAGCTCGCGTCACCCTTCCCGCCAATGCCGGACTCCGTCGCGGACGGACGCAAAGGCCGCGCGATCCTCGCGACGTTCAGCTATATCGTCGAGTCCTCGTTGACGAATCTGCTGCGCTAGGGGTAGCATGGGCGGTACTCTGGACAGGCTCGTAGCTCAGTGGGAGAGCGCCTCTCTGACGCAGAGGAGGTCGGCGGTTCGAAACCGCCCGAGCCTACCATTCACCACCCGGGACGAGCGAAGCCCTGTCTGAAGAAGAGCGCCACCTCAAGCTGACCGGCGAGTTCGACTGCGATCCCTCGCCGCTCGCGACGCTCCGCCATTCCACCTCGCACGTCATGGCCCAGGCCGTGAAGCGCCTCTTCCCCGACGTGAAGCTGGCGATCGGGCCCGCGATCGAGGACGGCTTCTACTACGACTTCGGGAAGGCCGAGCCCTTCACGCCCGAGGACCTCGCGAGGATCGAAGCGGTCATGCGCGAGATCGCGAAGGCCGACTATCCCTTCGAGCGCCAGGAGATGGGCCGTGCGGACGCCGTCCGCTTCTTCCGCGAGCGCGCCGAGCCCTACAAGGTCGAGATCCTCGAGGGGATCGACGCCCCGCGCGTGTCGCTCTACCGCCAGGGGGAGTTCATCGACCTCTGCCGTGGGCCGCACGTACCCTCGACGGGCCACGTGAAGCACTTCAAGCTGCTCTCGTCGTCGGGCGCCTACTGGCGCGGCGACGAGCGGAACCCGATGCTCCAGCGGATCTACGGGACCGCGTGGCTCACGCAGGAGGAGCTCGATCGCCACGTCTGGCGCCTGGAGGAGGCGAAGAAGCGCGACCACCGCAAGCTCGGGCGCGAGCTGGACCTCTTTATCTTCAACGAGGTGTCGCCGGGCGCGCCGTTCTGGCTCCCTCACGGCTGGACCTTGGTGCGCGAGCTGGAGCGGTTCGTCCGCGAGGCGCTCGATGCGCGCGGCTACCAGGAGATCTCGACGCCGATCCTCGTCAACAAGAAGCTCTGGGAGCAGTCGGGCCACTGGGAGCACTTCCGCGAGAACATGTTCCTCGTGGAGTCGGAAGAGCAGATCTTCGGCCTCAAGCCCATGAACTGCCCGGAGTCCACGCTCGTTTATCGTCACGCGCTCCGGTCGTACCGCGACCTCCCGCTGCGCTTCTCCGACATGGGCCGGCTGCACCGGAACGAGCGCTCGGGCACGCTGACGGGTCTCTTCCGCGTGCGGCAGTTCACGCAGGACGATGCGCACATCTACTGCCGCCCCGATCAGCTCCAGGACGAGATCCGGGAGCTTCTTGAACTGGTTCGCGACTGGTACAAGACCTTCGCGCTCGACCCCTTCTTCAAGCTCTCGACGCGGCCGCCGAAATCGATGGGGACGGACGAGCAGTGGGAGACGGCCGAGCGGGCCCTGCACGACGCGTTGAAGGCGAATGGGCTCGCGTATGACCTCAACCCGGGCGACGGAGCGTTCTACGGGCCCAAAATCGACATCGACGTTCTGGACGCGCTCGGGCGCCGCTGGCAGCTCGCGACCATCCAGATCGACTTCGCGCAGCCCGACCGCTTCGCGCTCGAGTACATCGACACCGACGGAGCGCCGAAGCGCCCCGTCATGGTCCACCGCGCGATCTTCGGCACCTTCGAGCGGTTCATCGGGGTGCTCACCGAGCACTACGCGGGCGTGTTCCCGACGTGGCTGGCACCCGTGCAGGCGCGCGTGCTGCCGGTGAGCGAGAAGCACGCCGCGTACGGGCGGACCGTCTGGGAGAAGCTCCGCGCCGCGCGCGTGCGGGCGGAGCTCGACGACCGCAATGAGAAGCTCGGCTACCGGATCCGCGAGGCGCAGATCCGGAAGGTCCCGTACATGCTCGTCGTCGGCGAGCGGGAGAGCCAGAACGGGACCGTCAGCCTCCGGCACCGGAGCGGGGAGGACCTCGGGGCCGTCCCCCTCGACCGCGTGCTCGCGGACCTCGCGCGCGAGATCGGCTCGCGCGCGTCCAGTCTCACCGTGGGCCGTTCGTGATCGGGCGGCCGGCCCTCCCTGTCCAGCACGCCGAATCCGGCGGCTAACCACGAGGAGCGCGTCTATCAGCCAAGCGAAAGAGATCCGTATCAACGAGGGGATCCGGGTGCGAGAGGTTCGGGTCGTCGGCGCCGACGGGGCGCAGCTCGGCGTCATGCCCATCCAGCAGGCGCTCGAAACCGCACGGCAACAGGAGCTCGATCTCGTCGAGGTCGCGCCAGAGGCGCAGCCGCCGGTGTGCCGCATCATGGACTTCGGCAAGTACAAGTACACGCAAGCGCGGCGGCTGAAGGAGGCGCGCAAGAAGCAGACGACGATTCTGGTCAAAGAAGTCAAGATGGGGCCGAAGACCGAGAAACACGACTTCGACTTCAAGCTCAAGCACGTGCGGCGCTTCATCGAGGAAGGGCACAAGGCCAAGGTGACGGTGCGCTTCAAGGGGCGCGAGATGGCGCACACGGAGCTGGGTTGGAAGATGCTCAACAAGATGGTCGAAGCGACGCAAGATATCGCGGTCACGGACAACAACCCCAGGATGGAGGGGCGCATGCTCCACATCATCTTGAGCCCGAAGTCACACAACTGAGAGCGCGCGGGAGGCGGACGCGATGCCGAAGATGAAGACCAAGCGCGGGGCGGCGAAGCGCCTCAAGCGCACGGCCTCCGGGAAGCTCCGGCGCGCCGGCGGGTGGAAGCAGCACAAGCTCGAGAAGAAGCGTCCGTCGCGCCGCCGGCGTCTCCGCGAGGCCAAGCTGATCGACAAAGTGGACGAGCGCCGTCTCAAGGTGCTCGTGCCCTATCTCTGATCTGGAAGGACGGCAAGCATGCCACGGGCAAAGGGTGGAGCGAAGACGCGCCGCAGGCGCAAGAAGATCCTCCGGCAGGCGAAGGGCTACTTCGGCGGACGACGCAAGCTCTATCGCACGGCCGCCGAGACCGTCCTCCGCGCGGGTGCCTTCGCCTATCGCGGGCGAAAGCAGAAGAAGCGCCTGGCGCGCGGCCTCTGGATCATTCGCATCAACGCCGCGTGCCGCCAGGCCGGGCTCTCGTACTCGCGGTTCATGGCCGCGCTGAAGAAGGCCGGGATCCTGCTCGATCGCAAGGTGCTGGCCGAGATCGCGGTGCGCGACCCGCAGGGGTTCGCGAAGCTCGCCGAGACCGTCAAGGCGCAGAGCCGGTAGTCCGTGGGCCATCCGCGGGTCGACGCGATCGCGCAGGAGGCGCGTGAGGCCGTCGCCGCCGCGCGGTCGTCCGCCGACCTCGAGCAGGCCCGCGTCAGGTTCCTCGGCCGCCAGGGCGTCCTGACCCAGCTCCTCCGCTCGCTCGGCACGCTCGCCCCCGAGGAGCGGCGGCTCGTCGGCGCGGCGGCGAACGAGGCCAAGCGCATGCTCGAGGCTCTCCTCGAAGAGCGCCTGGCCGAGGCGCTGGAATCGGAACGCCGCGCCCAACGGACGCGCGCGCGGCTCGATCTGACACTGCCGGGCCGGCGTCCGGCGCGAGGCGTGCTCCACCCGCTCACGCGCGTCCACGACGAGATCGTGGCGATCTTCGCCGGCTTGGGCTTCTCGGTCGTCGACGGGCCCGAGGTCGAGACCGACTACTACAACTTCGAGGCGCTCAACATCCCGCGCGACCACCCCGCCCGGGACATGCAGGACACGCTCTATCTCACGGAGTCCACGCTGCTGCGCACCCACACGTCGCCCGTCCAGATCCGGACGATGCTGGCGCAGAAGCCGCCGGTGCGGATCATCGTCCCCGGCAGGGTCTTCCGCCGCGACGTCGCCGACGCGTCGCACTCGCCGATGTTCCACCAGGTCGAGGGGCTCGCCGTGGACCGCAACGTCACGATGGCCGATCTCAAGGGGACGCTCGGGCTGTTCGCGCGCGAGATGTTCGGGCCGGAGTCGCGGATCCGCTTCCGGCCGTCGTTCTTCCCGTTCACGGAGCCCTCGGCCGAGGTGGACGTGCTCTGCTTCGTCTGCCACGGCCAGGGCTGCCGGCTCTGCAAGCAGGGCGGCTGGCTCGAGATCCTGGGCTCGGGCATGGTGCACCCGCAAGTCCTGAAGAACGTCGGCTACGATCCCGAGGAGGTCACGGGCTGGGCGTTCGGGATGGGGATCGAGCGGATCGCGATGCTCAAGTACGGCATCGACGACCTCCGGCTGTTCTTCGACAACGACTTGCGCTTCCTGAGGCAGTTCGCGTGAAGATCCCGTACACGTGGCTCCGGGAGTTCGTGGATCTCAGGCTGTCGCCCGCCGAGGCTGCGGACCGCCTGATGAACGCGGGGATCGAGGTCGCCGCCGTCACGCCGCTCGCCCCCGACGTGCGCGGCGTGGTGATCGGCGAGATCGAGGCGATCGAGCGTGAGCTTGGCGACAGCCACGGCCACCGCCTGCTCCTCTGCCGTGTCTCCATCGGGCGCCAGAAGTTCTCCGTGATCTGCGGAGCTCCCAACACCAAGGTCGGCGTGCGCGCCGCCTTCGCCCCGCCGGGCGCCGTCCTCCCGGGAGACCGCCGCATCGGGACCACGACGATCCGAGGGGTGGAATCCCAGGGGATGCTGTGCTCTGAGCGCGAGCTGGGAATCGGCCTGGAGCACGAGGCGGGGATCTTCGTCCTCGACGGCGACGCGCCGCTCGGCGCGGACCTCATCGCGCATCTCGGCCTCGACGATCATGTCCTCGACGTCGAGCCCACACCGAACCGTCCGGATTGTCTCTCCGTCCTCGGAGTGGCGCGGGAGCTGGCGGCGCTGACCGGCACGCGCCTGCGCGTGCCGACGATCGCGCCGAAGGAGGCGGGCGCGCCGGTGCGAACGCTCGTCCGCGTGCGGATCGAGGCGCCCGACCTCTGCCACCGCTTCACCGCGCGGGTGGTCAGCGGCGTGACGGTCGGCCCCTCGCCCGCGTGGCTCCAGGCGCGTCTCCGCGCCGTGGGCCTGCGCCCGATCAGCAACGTGGTGGACGTCACCAACTACGTCCTCTGGGAGCTGGGCCACCCGCTCCACGCCTTCGACTACGCCGCGGTGACCGACGCGACGATCGTCGTGCGACGCGCCCGCGCCGGCGAGCGGTTCACGACGCTCGACGGCCAGGAGCGCGCGCTCGACGACTCGATGCTCGTCATCGCCGACCCGCGGCGGGCGATCGGGATCGCCGGCGTCATGGGCGGCGCCGACACCGAGGTCACCGACGGGACGACGCGCGTCCTGCTCGAGAGCGCCTGGTTCGACCCGGTGTCGATCCGGCGCACCTCGCGGGCGCTCGGCCTCAAGACCGACGCCGCGTACCGCTTCGAGCGCGGCGCCGACATCGAGGCGCTCGTGGACGCGTCCGCGCGCGCGGCTCAGCTCATCGCGGAGCTCGCAGGCGGCGCCGTCGCCCACGGTATGGTGGACGCCTATCCGCGGCGCCGCCGGCCACGACGCATCAGGCTCAGGATGGAGCGCGTGAAACGCGTGCTCGGCGTGCTCCCGCCGCCGTCGAAGGCCAAGGCGATTCTCGCCGGCCTCGGGCTCCCGACCCGGCAGAAGGGGAGGGACCTCGAGATCGAGGTGCCGAGCTTCAGGCGCGACCTCGCGATGGAGGATGACCTCGTCGAGGAAATCGTCCGCGTGTGGGGCTACGACAAGCTGCCGTCTGTGGTCCCGGGGTCCGCGGGCACGCCGTCGATCGCGGGTAGCCTGACCGGGGTGCGCGGGGCTCTCCCGCCGACCGTCATCCAGGCGCAGACCGTCCGTCAGGCACTCGTCGGCGCCGGCCTCGCCGAGGCGATCACCCACGCCTTCAGCGACCCGGCGTGCGCCGCGCTCCTCCGGGCGCCTGGCGCTCCCGAGCCGCTCCGCCTCCTCAACCCGCTGAGCCAGGACGCGGCGCTCCTCCGGATCCATCCGCTCGAGGGCATGCTCGCCGCCGTCTCGGTCAACGTGAGGCGCCAGCAGCCCGACGTCGCCGTCTTCGAGATCTGCAAGACCTACGAGCCCGACAAAGGTGAGACGGGCGCACGCGAGTCGCGCTGGGTGACGCTCGCGCTCACGGGAGCGCGTGCCGAGCCCGCGTGGCACACTGCCGATGCACGCGCGGATGTCTACGACGCGAAGGGCCTGGCCGAGCACGTCCTCGACGCGCTCGGGGTCGGCGGCCTTCGGCCGGGCGGCGCAGGCCGGCTCGCCGGCTTCGAGCCGGACTGCCACGGGACGCTCGTGACTGCCAGCGGCGCCATCGCGGCCGAGTTCGGCGAGGTTTCAGCACGGGTGAGGGAAGCGTTCGGCATCGACGCTCCCGTCTTCGCCGCCGCGGTGTCGCTCGACGTCGCCGCGGCGACGACGCAGGTACCGCTCCGCTACCGGGGGCTCCCGCGCTTCCCCGCGGTCCAGCGCGATCTCGCGTTTGTCCTCGGCGCCGAGCAGTCGTTGACCGCCGCCGAGATCGAGGCGAAGCTCGCCGAGGAGGCGGGACCGCTCCTCCGGCGTGTGACGCTCTTCGACGTCTTCCGCTTCCCGGACGGCCGGCGGAGCCTCGCGTGGCGGCTCACCTTCCAGGCCGAGGACCGGACGCTGACGGACGACGAGGTGAACCGGGTCCAGGAGCACATCACGCGGACGCTCACCCAGACCTTTGGCATCACGCTGAGGAGCGCCTGATGCGGAAGCGTTCCTGATGGACGACTCCGTCGTCGAGCGTCTGGCCCAACTCGAGGACGCGGTCCACCGCGCCGCCGACGCCCTCGGCCGGCTCCGCGAGGAGAACGCTCAGCTCAAGCGCGAGGTGCGACGGCTCACCGACGAGCGCAGGCAGGTGCAGGCGCAGGTGGACGCGATCCTGAAGGACATCGCCAAGCTCGAGCTGGATAAGCAGGAATGAGCGCGCCCAAGCGCGTCGAGCTGACCTTCCTCGGCCAGGCCCTCGCGCTCCGCACCGACGCTTCGCCCGACTACGTCCGCAAGCTCGCGAAGTTCGTGGAAGAGCGCGTGGCGGAGCTCAAGCGTGCGGGCGTGAAGGACCCGCTGAAGGCGCTCTCGCTCGCCGCGCTCGACATCACCGACGAGTTGTTCAAGGCGCGCGACGAGAAGACGCGCGGGGCCGGGGACGTCGGCGCACGCCTCGGGGCGCTCGTCGCCCTCCTCGACAAGGCGACCCTGAAGGAACCCTCCTAGCGTTGGAGGGTTTTGGGGGGCCATGTCGGGGCCCCTAGTCGAACTTGCCGTGGCGGCCGGCGCCCGCCGCGAAGCGCGTGGCGCCCTCGCGGCTCTCGCCGGTGGCCGCGGACCGCATGCCGAGCGCGTGCTCGCGTCGCAACGCCGCGACCAGCCGCGCGCCGACCGACTCGTAGGCCGACTGCCGGTCGCTCCTGACGCAGTTCGGCGGGAAGGCGGCGAGCGTGCGCGCGAGCGCCTCGGCTTCCTCGCGCGCCTTGCCCTTTGCCACGACCCGGCTCGCGAGGCCGATGCGCTCGGCCTCGCGCGCGTCCACCGGCCGGCCCGTGAGGATCAGATCGAGCGCGCGGCCGAGGCCGACGACCGCCGGCAGTCGCACCGTGCCGCCGTCGATCAGCGGCACGCCCCAGCGGCGGTTGAAGATGCCCATGATCGCATCCTCCTCGACCACGCGGAGATCGCACCAGAGGGCCAGCTCGAGGCCGCCCGCGACGGCGTAACCCGACACGGCGGCGATCACCGGCTTGGCGAGCCGCATGCGCGTCGGGCCCATCGGCCCCTCGCCGTACGGGCGGGGGTACTTCGGTGGCGCCGCCGCGAAGGCCTTGAGATCGTAGCCCGCGCAGAAGGTGCCGTGGGCGCCCCAGAGCACGGCGACACGCGCCTCGCGGTCGCGCTCGAAGGCGCGGAACGCGGCGCGCAGCGCTGCGGCCGTCGGCGGATCCACCGCGTTCCGCCGCGCGGGCCGGTCGAGGATGATCGTCGTCACGGGGCCGTTCGTCTCGCTCCGTACGCCGGGTCGTTCCATAACTTGCATCCTCCTCGCCCGTCATGGTACACACGGGTGTCCCTGCGCTGTTTGTGATGTCGGGGGAAAGTTTCAACCTCGGAAACACAACGGGAGCTGTGACAGAGGGTGGTGCGCAAGCCCCTCCGAGAAGGGGAAGCCTGAAGCCCTCTTAATTAACGGCGCCCACCTGGTCATACCGGGTTCGAAACACCGTCGGCACACGGCAGAGGCGGGGATTTGACTGACTCCTTCGCTGCCGCCTATACTTCGGAAATGCAAGGGGTTTGGCTGAGTCTCGACGCGATCTTCGCAATCGTCGGCCTCGTCGTCGGATTCGTTCTCTACAAGTGGTTCAGTGAGCGCAAGATCGGCGAGGCTCGGGCGCGCGCCGAGACCCTTGTCCGCGAGGCTGAGCGCGACGCCGACAACCGCCGCAAGACGGCTGACCTCGACGCAAAGGAGGCCGCCCTCAAGGCCCGCAGCGCCTCCGAGGAGGAAGCGCGCCGTCGCCAGCGCGAGATCGAGCAGATCGAGCAGCGCGTCCTCGCCAAGGAGGAGGGGCTCGCCCGGAAGCTCGACCAGCTCGAGCGGCGACTGACCGAGTTCGCCGCCAAGGAACGGGACCTCGGCGCGCGCGAGAAGGCGCTCGGCGAGAAGGAAGGCCGCCTCGCCACCGCCCTCGAGGAGCAGAAGCGCAAACTCGAGACGATCGCCGGCCTCACGGCCGAGGAGGCGAAGCGCCAGCTCCTCGCGTCCCTCGAGGAGGAGGCGCGCCGCGAGGCGCAGCTCCTCGCCATGCGCCTCGAGGAGGAGGCGCGCGAGACGGCGCGCGTCAAGGCCAAGGAGGTCCTCGCGACGACCATCCAGCGCCTCGCGCCCGACTACACCGTCGAGACGGCGGTGTCGGTCCTGGACCTGCCGTCGGACGACATGAAGGGGCGCATCATCGGCCGCGAGGGGCGCAACATCCGCGCCCTCGAGCTGCACACGGGCGTGGACCTCATCGTGGACGACACGCCGGAGGCCGTCTTGATCTCCGCGTACGACCCCTACCGGCGCGAGATCGCGCGGCAAGCGCTCCAGATCCTCATCGCCGACGGCCGCATCCACCCGGCGCGCATCGAGGAGGTCGTCGAGAAGGTCAAGAAGGAGATGGACCAGCACCTGCGGGAGGAGGGCGAAAAGGCCTGTTTCGAGGTTGGTGTGCACGGCCTCCACCCCGAGCTGGTCAAGCTCGTCGGCCGGCTCCGGTTCCGCACCTCCTACGGCCAGAACTGTCTCCAGCACTCGAAGGAGGTCGCCTGGCTCGCCGGGATGATGGCGGCGGAGATCCGCGCCGACGCCAAGCTCGCCAAGCGCATGGGGCTTCTCCACGACATCGGCAAGGCGCTCACCCACGAGCAGGAGGGAAGCCACCCGGAGCTCTCGCTCCAGGTGCTGACCAAGTACAACGAATCGCCCGCGGTCATCAACGCGGCGCTCTGCGGCCACGAGAACGTCAAGGCCGAGACGATCGAGGCCGTGCTGGTCGAGGCGGCGGACGGCGTCTCGGCGGCGCGCCCCGGCGCCCGGCGCGACGTGCTCGAGTCGTATATCAAGCGGCTGACGAAGCTCGAGGAGATCGCGATGTCCTACAAGGGCGTCGAGATGTGCTACGCGATCCAGGCCGGGCGCGAGCTGCGCGTGATGACGAAGGCCGACATCGTCTCCGACCTCGACGCCCACCAGCTCGCCAAGGAGATCTCCAAGCGCATCGAGGCCGAGATGCAGTATCCCGGGCACATCAAGGTGGTCGTCATCCGCGAGACCCGCGCGGTCGAAGTGGCGAAGTAGGACCCGATGAACATCCTGATGGTCGGGGACGTCTACGGCGACCCGGGCCGGGCCGCGATCACGAAGCTCCTCCCGGAGCTCCGCCGGGAGCACGCGATCGACTTCTGCGTGGTGAACGTCGAGAACGCCGCGGGCGGCTTCGGCGTGACGCCACCGATCGCCCGGCGGATCCTCGACGCCGGTGTCGACGTGATGACCTCGGGCAACCACATCTGGGACAAGAAGGAGATCGTCGAGTACATCGTCAAGGAGAACCTCCTCCTCCGTCCCGCGAACTTCCCCGCGGGCACGCCCGGCGTGGGCCACGTCACCATCAAGTGCGGTCCCCACAAGGTCGCCGTCGTGAACCTGATGGGGCGCGTCTTCATGCTCCCGATCGACTGCCCGTTCCGGAAGGCCGATGCGCTCATCCCGGAGCTGCGCAAAGAGACGCCGATCATCCTCGTGGACATGCACGCCGAGGCGACCAGCGAGTCGCTCGCGATGGGCTGGTACCTCGACGGGCGGGTGAGCGCGGTCGTGGGCACGCACCGCCACGTCCAGACTGCCGACGAGCGCGTGCTCCCCGGCGGGACGGCGTACGTCACCGACCTCGGGCTCACGGGTCCGACCGACGGCGTGATCGGGGTGGACCGCGATCAGATCATCCAGCGCTTCCTCCACCAGATGCCGCTGCGCTTCGAGACGGCCAAGGGGCCGGCGGCCCTGCAGGGCGCGGTCATTGTCGTGGAGCCGGACACCGGCCGCGCGTCGTCCATTCGCCGTCTCAGCGTCCCCGCTTGACCCGCGACCCCGGTGACTCTCGCGACTCGCATGATTCTTGACGGCCGGCGCGTCGCCCAGAAGGTTCTCGACGAGGTCCAGGCCGGCGTCGAGCGCCTGCGCGCCGAGGTCGGCGTGACGCCGATGCTCGCGGTCGTCCTCGTCGGCGACTTCGCGCCGTCCAAGATCTACGTCGCCAACAAGAAGAAGGCGGCGGAGGCCGTGGGGGTCGCCACGCGCGACTACGTCTACCCGGCAGGGCTCACCCAGCGCGAGCTCTTGACGCTGCTCCGGACGCTCAACGCCGAGGACGACGTGCACGGGATCCTCCTCCAGCTCCCGCTCGTCGAGGGCTGCGACGAGGACGAGGCGATCGCCACGATCGCTCCCGAGAAAGACGTGGACGGCCTGCATCCGACGAACCTCGGCCGCCTCCTGGCCGGCGCCCCCACCGTCGTGCCGTGCACGGCCGCCGGCTGCCTCGAGATCCTCGACCACTACGGCGCCAAGCTCGAGGGCGCTGAGGCGGTCGTGATCGGCCGCTCGCGTCTCGTCGGAAAGCCCCTCGCGCAGCTCCTCCTCGCGCGCCACGCGACGGTCACCACGTGCCACACGCGCACGCGCGATCTCGCCGCGCACGCGCGCCGCGCCGATGTCCTCTGCGTCGCCGCGGGGCGGCCACACATGATCACGGGTGACATGGTGAGGGAGGGCGCGTGGGTGATCGACGTCGGGATCAACCGGCTCGCGACGGGCCAGCTCGTCGGCGACGTGGATTTCGACGCGGCGTCGAAGCGCGCGCACGCGATCACGCCCGTGCCCGGTGGCGTCGGGCCTATGACGATCGCGATGCTGCTCAAGAACACGCTGGGCGCGGCGCAACGCCAAATGCTCGGCGGGGAGCTTCGCCCCCCGCAATCCTCCCCGGGGCGGAGGCGCGGGCAAAGCCCGCGGCCGAGCCCATGACCAGTAGCCGCGCCGTGTTGACGGTGTCCCAGCTCACCGAGGAGCTGCGGGTGCTCCTCCTGCACGTGGTCGCCTTCGGCTCGGTCGAGGTGTACGCGCAGCGTGGCGAGTACCAGCTGGTCGTCGAGCTGCTCGAGCCCAAGGGGCTCGGCGCGCTCCAGCTCGCCTTCGAGCAGCTGAAGGCTCGACTCCAGGCCGAAGGCCTCTTCGACGCGGCTCGAAAGCGGGAGCTTCCGAGGTTCCCGAAGCAGATCGGCATCGTCACCTCACCGAGCGGCGCCGCCATCCGGGACATCCTGCGCGTGATCGGCCGGCGCTTCGGCGAGCTCCATATCGTGATCGCGCCCTGCCGGGTGCAGGGGGAGGGGGCGGCGGAGGAGATCGCCCAGGGGCTCCATGATCTGAACGCGCTCGGGAGCGTGGACGTGATCATCGTCGGCCGGGGCGGCGGCTCGCTCGAGGACCTCTGGGCCTTCAACGAGGAGGTGGTCGCCCGCGCGATCGCGGCCTCGAAGGCTCCGGTCGTCTCAGCGGTCGGCCACGAGGTGGACTTCACGATCGCCGATTTCGTCGCCGACCTCCGCGCTCCGACGCCGTCGGCCGCCGCCGAGCTGGTCGTGCGCGAGAAGCGGGCCGTCGTGGACGCGCTCGACGCCCTACGCGAGCGGCTCGAGCGCGCCGCGACCCGTCCACTGCGCGATGCGGAGCGCCGCGTGGACGAGCTGTCGCTGCGCCTGCGCCGCGCGATGACGGGCGAGCTGCGACACGCGAGTCACCGGGTCGAGATGCTCACCTCCACGCTCCGCTCGACGAGCCCGGTCGCGCGCGTCGCCAACGGCCGCCATCGCCTGGAGCGCCTGGACGCGCGGCTCTCCGCCGCGTTCACGCGGGGCTGCGATCGCTCGCGCTTTCGGCTGCGGGCGCTGGTGGCCAAGCTCGACTCGCTCTCGCCGCTCGCCGTCCTGGGCCGCGGCTATAGTCTGACGCGCGCGCCCGACGGGGCGATCGTCAGGAGCGCGCGGCAGGTGAAGGCGGGGGACGACGTCCAGGTGCTGCTGCACGAGGGAAGCCTCGACTGTCGCGTCGCGCGGACGAAGGACCAGGATGACCGACCTCAAGTTTGAGGACTCGCTCGCGCGGCTCGAGCAGATCGTGAGCCAGCTCGAGAGCGGCCACCTGCCGCTCGAGGAGTCGCTGAAGTCCTTCGAGGAAGGGATCGCGCTCGCGCGGCGGTGCGCGAAGTATCTGGAAGACGCCGAAAAGCGGATCGAGATCCTGGCGAAGGACGCGCAGGGCGCGCTCGGCACCAAGCCGTTTTCCTGGGAGCCGGAAGGGGGCGCGTGAGCGGCTTCGACCTCCAGGCCTATCTCGCGGAGCGCCGCGCCCTCGTGGACACGGCGCTCGAGCGCCATCTGCCGAGCGAGGCCGCGCCACCGCTCACCATCCACCGCGCCATGCGCTACAGCGTCATGGCGGGTGGCAAGCGCCTCCGCCCCATCCTCGTCATCGCGGGCGCCGAGGCCGTCGGCGGCGCCGCCACGATGGTGATGCCGACGGCGTGTGCGCTCGAGATGATCCACACGTACTCGCTGATCCACGACGACCTGCCCGCGATGGACGACGACGACTACCGTCGCGGGCGCCTCACCAACCACAAGGTCTTCGGCGACGCGATCGCGATCCTGGCGGGCGACGCGCTCCTCACGCTCGCGTTCCGGCTCATCGCCGATAACGCCGACCTGGTGAGCGACCCGCGTGTGATCCGCGACGTGGTCGCCGAGATCGCGGATGCCGCCGGCACTATCGGGATGGTCGGCGGCCAGGTCGTGGACATCGAGTCGGAGGGCAAGGCGATCTCGGCCGAGACGCTCGAGTACATCCACCGCCACAAGACCGCCGCCCTCATCCGCGCCTCGCTCCGCGTGGGCGCGCGCCTCGCGGGCGGCGACGCGAAGGCCGTGGCGGCGATCACCGAGGCGGGCAGCGATCTCGGGCTCGCCTTCCAGATCGTGGATGATATCCTCGACGTCGAAGGGAGCCTCGAGGAGCTGGGCAAGACCGCCGGGAGCGACGAGCGCAAGCAGAAGGCGACCTATCCGGGAATCCACGGCCGCGAGGCCTCGCGGCGCCAGGCGAAGATGCTGATCGACCGAGCCAAGGAGCGGCTCGGCGTGTTCGGGCAGCGGTCGGCGCCGCTCCTCGCCCTCGCCGACTACGTGGTGGAGAGGAAGAGCTAGCGTGTCGGCCATCTCCCACCTCTACGCCCGCGAGATCCTCGATTCGCGCGGCAACCCGACGATCGAGGTGGACGTCCAGCTCGAGTCGGGCGCGTGGGGGCGCGCCGCGGTGCCGTCGGGAGCCTCGACGGGCAAGCGCGAGGCTGTCGAGTTACGCGACGGTGATAGTCAACGCTACCAGGGACGAGGCGTGCACCGGGCCGTGAGGAACGTCGAGGAGACGATCGCCCCCGAGATCGAGGGGATGGAGGCCTCCGAGCAGGCGGCCGTGGACCAGGCGCTGCTCGAGCTCGACGGCACGCCGAACAAGTCGGCGCTCGGTGCCAACGCGATCCTCGCGGTCTCGCTCGCCGTCGCGCGGGCGGCGGCGGACGACGCGGGGCTCCCGCTCTACGCCTATCTCGGGGGCGTCGGCGGCCGGCTCATGCCGGTGCCGATGATCAACGTCCTGAACGGCGGCGCCCACGCCGACAACGGCCTCGACTTCCAGGAGTTCATGCTGGTCCCCGCGGGCGCCGAGAACTTCTCGTCCGCTCTCCGCGTGGCCTCCGAGGTCTTCCACACGCTCAAGGGGCTGCTGAAGGAGAAAGGGCTCGCCACGGGCGTGGGCGACGAGGGCGGCTTCGCGCCGAACCTCCCGAGCAACAGCGCCGCCCTCGATCTCCTCATGCAGGCGCTCGAGCGCGCCGGCTACCGGCCGGGCGAGGACGTGATGCTGGCACTCGACCCCGCGGCGAGCGAGTTCGCCGAGGCGGGCGGCCGCTACCGGCTCCGGCGCGAGGGGGTCACGCTCTCGAGCGAGGAGATGATCCACCGCTACGAGCAGCTCGTCGACCGCTACCCGATCGTCTCGATCGAGGACGGCCTGGGCGAGGATGACGTGGCGGGCTGGGGCGCGATTACGCGCAAGCTGGGCGCGCGCGTCCAGCTCGTGGGCGACGATCTCTTCGTCACGAACCCGGCGATCATCCAGCAGGGGATCAAGCACGGCCTGGCCAACGCGGTGCTCGTCAAGGTGAACCAGGTCGGCACGCTCACCGAGACGCTCCAGGCGATCGAGCTCGCGAAGCGCGCGGGCTACGGCACGATCATCTCCCACCGCTCGGGTGAGACCGAGGACACCTTCGTCGCCGATCTCGCCGTCGCCGTCAACGCGGGCCAGATCAAGACGGGCTCGGTCGCTCGCGGCGAGCGGACGGCCAAGTACAACCAGCTCCTCAGGATCCAGGAGGAGCTCGGCAACGCCGCCTCCTGGCCCGGGCGCTCGCTCTACGCGCGGAGCGCGCGATGGACACCCGCGCGCTGAGCCGCCGGCGTCTCGGCATCGCCGCCGGCGTGCTGCTCGCGGCGAGTTTGGCGGGCTTCGGCGTGCGCGAGTCGATCCACGTCTGGCAGCTGCGCCAGGAGCTGCGCGCCCTCGAGCGCGATGTGAGCACGCTCATCGAGAAGCAGCGGAAGCTCGAGGAGATCGCCGAGCGCCTGCGGAGCGACCCCGCGTACGTCGAGAAGCTCGCGCGCGAGGAGGTGGGCATGGTGCGCGAGGGCGAGACCGTGCTGAAGTTCCCGTCCCAGCCGCCCCGCTGACCCCGTGGAGTCGTTCGGGGAGGGGTTCTGGCGCGCGGCGGCTAGGGCGCTCCGGTGGACACTCCGATGACCCGGAACTCTCCCCCGTCCTGCTCCTTCAGCATGATCGTCCCCGGCCCGCGCATTTCGTTGTCGCCCACCTTCAAGCCCAGGTCCTCGACCGTAATGCCGTTGACCTTCCCGTCTGCGCGAATGGTCGAGAGCCCGCGGAACGGGAACACCAGGGCGACCTCAGACTTTTGCGCGGCGGGTTCGAGCGTGAAGACCTTGTCGCCCACTCTCACCGTGACCTGCTCGGCCGCCACGGTCCGGAGTTCGTCCCATCGTTGATTGCCCCACGCCATCAGGAAGGTGTGGGCCGTCCGAACGTGTTGGGGGGCCTCCGCGTCAACGCTGAGCGCCGGCAGCAGTGCGCTCGCGGCAACCAGGATCAGGATCCTTGTACGATGCGACGCCATGGTGGTCACCTCCCTGATGAAGGGCGCGATGCGAGTGATTATGCCCTGGGGCGTCCACCTTTCAAATCAAAAATCTGCGATCAGGTTCTCAGCGTTGCTCTCTCCGTGTTACGTTTGCCCCGACGATGGCTGACATCTTTCAGGACGCGCTCAAGCTGATGGTCGGGCGTGTGGACGAGACGGCGGCGCAGCTCAAGGGCGCGTTCCCCCACTTCGCCGACGCGAAGGGTGACTGGACGACGACGCCCGACGGCGACTGGACGGGTGGCTTCTGGCCCGGCATGTGCTGGCTCGCCGCCAGGGTCACCGGCACCGTGCGCTACCGGCGCTGGGCGCTCGAGTGGGCGGAGCGGCTGCGCCCGCGCGCCACCTCCGACACCGTCTTCCGGGGCTTCCTCTTCTACTACGGCGCCCTGCTCGGCGCGGTGCTCTTCGACGACCCGAGGGCGCGCGAGATCGCGCTCGAGGGCGCGCGCGACTGGGTGAAGACCTACAACCCGAACGCGGGCTGCTTCCCGCTGGGCGACGCTGCCGAGGAGGCCTCCGACGTCGGCCAGGGCGAGGCCTCGGTGGACTCGGTGCAGGGCGTCGCGCTCCTCGTCTGGGCCGCAGCGGCTGCCCACGAGCCCGCGTGGCGAGATCTCGCCATCTACCACGCGCGCCGGCACATCGAGTTCTGCATCCGTGAGGACGGCTCCGTCTGCCAGTCCGCCTCGTTCGACCCGCAGACCGGTGTCCTCCGAAAGCGCTACACCCACAAGGGCTTCACCAACGAATCCACCTGGGCGCGCGCCCAGGCGTGGGCGATCCTGGGCTACGCCCTCATGCACCAGTGGACGGGCGAACGGGATTTCCTGCGTGTCGCGCTCAAGTGCGCCGACTGGTGGCTGGCCCACGTGCCGTCGAGCCGCGTCGCCTACTGGGACTTCGACGCGCCGGTCGGCCCCGACACCGAGCACGACTCCTCGGCCACGGCGATCACCGCTGCCGCCCTGCTCAAGATCGCCGCCGCGCTGAAGGACGTGCAGACGCGCAGGGAGGTCCGCGCGGCCGCCGAGGCTACCGTCCGCGCCCTCGTCGAGGGCTATCTGGACGTGCACGGCATCCTCGACCGCGGCTGCTACTCCAAGCGCATCAACCTCGCCACGCGCAACGAGCTGATCTGGGGGTCGTACTATCTCTTCGAGGCGCTCGGCGTGCTGACGCGGAAGATCGAGGCGGCGAAGATTTGACACTCGCGGAGCGCTAAGGTACCGTGACGGAGGTCACCGCGGGGTGGAGCAGCCCGGTAGCTCGTTGGGCTCATAACCCAAAGGTCGCTGGTTCAAATCCAGCCCCCGCAACCATGAACGACAAGGGGTTAGCGGACGCCGAAGCCGCTAGCCCCTTTCGTTTACCCAGACTTCACCCAGGAATTGGTATGTCCGCTTGGCTTCGGCGCGCGGCGGGCAAGCGACGGCCTCGCCGCTAGTTAGCCGATATTCCGCACCAACGCCAAACGCCACGGGAGGATAGGCATGAACGGAGTGAGTCGGTCGATCCTGGGATCGCTGATGCTGCTGGGGCTCGCCGGAGCAAACATCACGTATGCCCAGCAGAGCGAGATGACGTTCTTCATTACCAGCGCGGGCTCCGGAAAGGGTGGGGACCTCGGCGGCCTCGCCGGTGCGGACAAGCACTGTCAGATGCTCGCGCAGGCAGCAGGAGCGGGCGGCAAGACCTGGCACGCGTATCTCAGCACGCAAGGCGCCGGTGCCGTCAACGCGCGCGACCGCGTCGGCTCGGGCCCTTGGCAGAACGCCAAGGGCACCGTCATCGCCAAGAATCTCACTGAGCTAAACAGCGCAAGCAACAACATCACCAAGCAGACGGCGCTGACCGAGAAGGGGGAGCTGGTCAACGGCCGTGGCGACACACCCAACATGCACGACATCCTGACCGGCTCGCAGCCCGACGGCACCGCGTTCGCGGCCGGCGATGACCGCACCTGCGGCAACTGGACGAAGAGCGGCCAGGGGGCGGCGATGGTCGGCCATCACGATCGGCAGGGCTTGCGCGACGACGACGCGTCGAAGTCCTGGAACTCGTCGCACCCCACGCGCGGGCCCGACGGCGGCTGCAGCCAGAACGATCTCAAGAGCACCGGCGGCAACGGCCTCTTCTACTGCTTCGCCACGAAATAGTCTCACGGCGGCGCGCTGACGTCGGGGAGATGGCCGGACCTGCAGAACCCG
>QHTD01000210.1 GCA_003220675.1 Candidatus Rokuibacteriota bacterium
GGCAGCAATCGCCCAACGGCCTCGCACCGCCGCTTGAACAGCGGCAGCACCCGGCTCTCGAAGCGCGCCTCCAGGCCGCGCACGCGCGGCCGGCGTACGGTGATCGTGCCACAGCTCAGGCTCACCCGGCGGGGCTTGCCGTAGCCGTTGCGGTAGCCCGTCGGCGCATCGACTGTGTCCCGGCGCTCGTACCGAGGTCGCCCCAAGAGCTCGTCCACTTCCTCATCAAGCACGCGCTGCAGCAGCTGCTGCACGCCTCCGCGGGCGAACGCTTCCAATGACTCCCACGTCAACGCTTGACTCCCGAGCAACCTCGGTGCTCTTCTTCCCCATGGGCGGTGTCTCCTTCGTTCGGGCGTTTGCCGCGCCCGAGGTTCGTGGTTGCCGAACCGAAGGCTACACCGCCTTCTCACATTTCCACACCTTCTGACCTTACCTCCTGTCAAGGTCCCCGTCACGGTCCCCGCTTGAGGGCAGGTAGGTGCAGTAACGCTCTGAGTAGTACGGCACAGGAAGACAACGATGGGCCCAGCAACATTCCGTTAGGCGAAATGGATGTGGGCTTGTGCAACCGTTCCCTCGAGGCCGGAATAGCTCAGCGTGTACGTGATCGTGCTGCCATCCTTGCTGATTTCCCCTCGGAACCTACCGCTGGCGCCGGTGGAGACCGCCCCGCCGCCGGGCGAGACCTCCTGAATCCACATCGACGAGTTCAACGTCCTGAGCGCCCTTCCGCGTTGCAATTCTCGCAAAGCGGCTGTGGGTTCACCGTCCTACTCTATGTCGCGGGTTTCTCTGACTCCGCGCCGCGCGACTCGTCCCCCTCGCTGTTCGAGCGGGTACTCGTCGTGGAAGTTCTCTGAAGCGGAGATTGCGGCGCCGGCGACAACGAGGGCTGCCGCCGGCACGTGGTGAAGCGGCGGGAAGCTAGTGGTCGTCCCCGACGCGGATCTGGCCGCGGATCTCGCCACCAGTGGACAGGTTCGTGTGGACGTTCGCGTAGGCAACGCCGGCCCGAATTGCGCGGATCACTTCGTTGAGCTCACCGGCCGCGAGCTGCTGGCTTGCGGTTGCGCCGGCCACGACATCTGCAGCAGTGACCGTCCTCGGGCCAACGGTGCCGGACTGCGGGCAGGTCGGCGTCCCGGCAGGGCCGGGGAGCGCCGCCGTCCCGCAAAGCCAGATGACGATGCTGCCGTTCACGCTACGCTGGGCGACGTGGATGTGGGCCTGCTGTACGGTCCCCTGAAGGCCGCTGTACGTGAGTTCGTACTCGATGCTCTGCTCGTCTCGGGCGATCGTTGCCTTGAGATCGCCGCTCGCGACGGTGGAGACCGCGGGTACCTCCTGAAACCCGATCAGCTTGGCGTGAAGGTGGCGACCGTCATGGTCGTCGTCGCCGGCCATGGCCGGCACCGCCACCAGTGGCAGGATGAAGAGTAGAGGAAGGAGCCGAATTCGTCTCGCGTGTGGCATCGTGCCCTCCTTTCAGCCGGGATTCCCGATATGGACCGATCGCCGCCCCCGTGACGGCGTCCACCGAGCCGGCCATCCCGTCGGCCAGCTTGTCAACATTTTCCAACACGTCAACAACAGTCATCCTGGTGAACCCTGTGGTCTGTGCGGCCCGGTGCCCCCGAGTTCTGGTCACTCCGACCGTACCGTTTCAAAGACACCACCGCCGCGTCCCCCTCTCGCTGCTCATTCCGCCTGCTCCCTGTGTAAGGGCCGGGATTTCCGATATGGACCCATGTCCGTCCCCCGGTTGAGCAGACTGTCCGCCTCGGTCACTTCGTTGATCCTTCCCGAGGCCTCAAAGGGCGCCCCGCACGGTGCCGGTTGCGATAGCCACCCCCCTTCATTCAGCCGAGAGGCTGCTCCAGACTGCTTCCCGTTAGGTGGGCGGACAAACTCGTAGATCTTAACTCGTGGACGGCGAAAAAAGATCCCGCCCGCAAACCGGAGCCAGCGGGCGGGCCCGACCTATGGTCAGGATCCTGAGCCAGAGGCAACCTCGAGCTGGCTGGACGTTCGAATCGGCGTGAGGTTAACCGATCCCAGAGCCTGTCAACACTCATTCCTCAAAGGCATGACCCATACCTGGATGTCCCGGTCACGCGAATGAGCGATCGCATGGTCAGGGCCTCCTCGGGGGTAAGGGTTGGCCGCGGAGCACCGCCTGGACGCGTGGCAGTCGCTGGCGCTCTGGTGTGAAAAGTCTTATAAAGCCTGTCACGTAAGGTTCTCGGCGTGTCAAGGCGCGCCACGGAGGAGGAGAGGCATGGCGAAGTTCAAGGTTGTCACACCGGCCGGGGTGAGTTACGGAGCGCCGGCCGCGAGCTACGAGCTGGAGATGGAAGCCCTCGGTCCGCTCGGGGCAGAGATTGTCGAAGTTGCGGCCAAGGCCGAAGACGACTTCGCCAAGGCGGCGGGCGACGCCGACGCGCTGTACGCCAAGGGGCGACCCATCACCAAGCGCATCATCGACGGCCTCGAGCGGTGCAAGGTGATCGCGCTCGGCAGTGTCGGGGTGGATTCGGTTGACGTCGCCGCCGCCACGGCGCGCGGGATTCCGGTCACCAATGTCCCGGACACGTTCATCGAGGAAGTCGCCGACCACGCCATGACGCTGATCCTGGCCACTTTCCGCAGGCTCGTCACCCAGGACAGGCTCGTCAGGGAAGGGCGGTGGAAAGAGGGACGGCCGGTCCTATACCAGTACCCACGGCTCATGGGCCAGACCCTGGGCTTCGTCGCCTTCGGTCATGTTGCCAGGGCCGTGGCGGTCCGGGCCGAGCCCTTCGGCGTGCGCATGCTGGCCTACGACCCCTACGTCGAGGAGCTGGTCATGAGCCGGTACGGTGTGGAGCCGGTCGGCTTGACCGAGCTGCTGCAGCGTTCCGACATTGTCTCCATGCACGCCCCCGCGACGCCGGACGCCCATCATCTGTTGACCGAAGAGCACTTCCGGTTGATGAAGCCGGAAGCGATCTTCGTCAACACCGGGCGTGGTCCGACGGTGGACGAATCGGCGCTCATCAAGGCCCTGCAAGAAGGCTGGATCGCCGCCGCGGGGCTGGACGTGCTCGAGCAGGAGCCTCCCGCCCCGATCAACCCACTGCTGAAGATGGACAACGTCATTCTCACAGCGCACGTGGCCTCGGCCTCGGCGCGATTCGATCCTGCGCGGCGGCGGCGGGTGGGCCACGAGATCGCGCTGGTGCTGAGGGGCAGATGGCCGAGGAGCTGCGTGAACCCCTCGGTTCTGGAGAAGACGACGTTGGTGCGCTGGCAGCCTTACTCCATGGAACGAGGGCCCGGAGCCTAGGGGAGGGGCGAACCATGAACGTGACGAGACGGACATTCCTCTCCGCCGCCACCACGAGCGCCACCATCGCGGCCTTCAGGTCCCGGGCATTCGCCCGCTGGTCCGGCGAGAATCCAGTGCGCTACCCGGATTCGGCCTTCCAGATGGTCGACCAGAGCTTCGTGCGATTTCGGCCTGGCAACGCGGCCATTGAGCGGCTCGCGACAGGGTTCCGGTGGTCGGAAGGCCCGGTGTGGTTCGGCGATGGCCGCTACCTGCTCTGGAGCGACATCCCCAACAACCGGATCATGAAGTGGGAGGAGGAAACCGGCGCCGTCAGCGTCTTCCGAAAGCCGTCGAACTACAGCAACGGCAACACGCGCGACCGCCAGGGGCGCCTGGTCACCTGCGAGCACGACAGCCGGCGCGTGACGCGCACCGAGTACGACGGTACGATCACCGTGCTCGCCGACCGCTACGAGGGCAAGCGCCTCAACTCGCCGAACGACATCGTCGTCAAGTCGGACGACTCCATCTGGTTCACCGATCCGCCCTTCGGCATCCTCTGGAACTACGAGGGACACGTGGACAAGCCCGAGCTGCCCACGAACGTCTACCGGATCGACGGGAAGACCGGCGAGCTGACGGTGGTGACGGACGAGGTCCCGCGGCCGAACGGCCTCTGCTTTTCGCCCGACGAGAAGCGCCTCTACGTCGTGGTGAGCGGCGCGACGCCGCGCGAGATCTGGGTCTTCGACGTCGTCGACAACGGCACGAAGCTCTCCGACAGGCGCGTCTTCGTGAATGCGGCGCCGGGCATCCCCGACGGCATGCGCTGCGACCGGGAGGGCAACCTCTGGTGCGGCTGGGGCGGGGGCGAGGGCCAGGACGGCGTCGCCGTCTTCAACCCCGAGGGCAAGCTGCTCGGTCGCATCCTCCTGCCCGAGCGCTGCGCCAACCTCTGCTTCGGCGGGGTAAAACGGGACCGGCTCTTCATGGCGGGCAGCCAGTCGCTCTACTCGGTCTACGTGCACGCCCAGGGCGTGACCCTGAGCTGACGAAACGCGTGAGTACTCAGCGCACCATGTTCGAAAAGATCTGGTCGCGCCACGGGGTGGCCGAGGGGCCGGGCGGGCACGTCCTCCTTTATATAGACCGCCATCTGCTGCACGAAGGCTCGACCAGCGCCTTCGGGCGGCTGGCGAAGAGCGGGCGAGCGGTGCGGCGGCCGGATCTCACGTTCGCGACGGCGGACCACTACGTCCTGACCTCGCCGGGCTCGCCGGCGCCGGACACCGAGGTCCGCAGCATGGTCGAGTCGCTCGGCCAGCACACCGGCCAGCAGGGAATCGTCTACTTCGGCGTCGGCGACGCGCGGCGAGGGATCGTGCACATCATCGGGCCGGAGCAGGGGCTGACGCTTCCGGGCATCACACTGGTCTGCGGCGACTCTCATACGGCGACGCACGGCGCCTTCGGAGCGCTCGCGTTCGGCATCGGCTCGACCGAGGTCGAGCACGTGATGGCGACGCAGACGCTCTGGCAGAAGAAGCCCAAGGTCCTGCGCATCACGGTGGAGGGTCGGCTGCCCGACGGCGTGAACGCCAAGGACGTGATCCTGGCGATCATCGCCAAGATCGGCGCTGGCGGCGGCGTGGGGCACGCTGTCGAGTACGCGGGCTCCACGATCCGCGCCATGTCCATGGACGAGCGCATGACGGTCTGCAACATGTCGATCGAAGCCGGCGCGCGCGCCGGCATGGTGGCACCCGACGAGACGACCTTCGCCTACCTCCAGGGCCGGCCCTTCGCGCCCAGGGGCGACGCGTGGGGCAAGGCGCTCGCCTACTGGGAGACGTTGCCGAGTGATGCCGACGCGAAGTTCGATCGCGAAGTGGAGCTCAGCGCGAACGAGATCGAGCCGACCGTGACGTGGGGCACGAGTCCCCAGGACGCGCTGCCTATCACGGGGCGCGTGCCCGATCCCGCGGCCGTCGGCGACGACGCACGTCGCGAAAGCATGGAGCGTGCCCTCGCCTACATGGGGCTCCGGCCCGGGACGCCGCTCAGTGAGGTCTCGGTGGACCGCGTCTTCATCGGCTCCGTCTTCGTCGAGGCCGGCTTCGAGTGGCGCGAGGCCGGCTGCTCGATGTGCGTGGGGATGAACGGCGAGACCGCGCGTGAGGGCGAACGCGTGGCCTCCACCTCCAACCGCAACTTCGAGGGGCGCCAGGGCAAGGGCGCGCGCACGCACTTGATGTCGCCGGCGATGGCCGCCGCCGCGGCAGTGACGGGCCGTCTCACCGACGTCCGCAGGCTGGTGAGCTGAGAGTGTGTCGGGTCAGCCGAGGTTGAGCGCGGCTCTGAGGCCGACGTCGATGCCAGCGAGCAAATCGGAGGAAAGCACTCCAATGCGGGTGCCCAGCTTGGAGCGGTCCAGTGTCGTCACCTGGTGGCAGAGGGCCACGCCGGGCTTGGTGAGACCTCCCGAGCCGGCTGGGAGCGCGACTGTCGTTGGTCCGCGCCTCGCCTGGGCGCCGGACCTCGACAGCGGGACGACGATGATCGAACGCCATCCCGGCGAGAGGTTGAATGCGTCGTGCGATACGAGGATGGCCGGTCGTCGGCCCCGTTGCTCCGAGCGGGACCGCGGACTAAGATCGGCCCAGAAAACCTCCCCTCGTCTCACCGCTTTCGCTTCCGCACCCTCCTGGGACGCCACAACTCTAGAGACGCGGCCTCGAGATCTGGATCGAGGTCATCGAGACTTCCAGCTACCTCGGCGGCATACGCGGCGATCGCTTCGTGGAGTGCGGCCTTCCTCTGTTGACGGAGCCAACTCTCGATCGCGTACCGAGCGACCACCGTGGCTGGTTGATTTGCTCGTTGAGCTGCATCACGAAGGCGGCGGTACGTCGGCTCCGGAAGGGGAAGGTGGAAATTTCGCACCGGTCGGTTCATGCCATTTATCCTGCCATGCATCTGTGGCAGCATCAAGAGCGAACTGATGCAGGCCTTCACGTGCCTCACCGCGGTCGCCGCGCCGATCGATCTTGCCAACATCGACACCGACCGCATCATCCCCGCGCGTTTCTTGAGGAAGCCCAAGGGGGCCCCGGGGTACGCGAGCTTCCTCTTCCGCGACGTGCGCTTCGACGCCGACGGCTCGGAGAAGCCGGAGTTCGTCCTGAACCGGATGCCCTACCGCGGGGCAAAGATCCTCGTCGTGGCGGAGAACTTCGGCTGCGGCTCCTCGCGGGAGATGGCGGTGTGGGTGCTCGAAGCCTACGGGATCCGCTCGGTGATCGCGCCGAGCCTGGGCGACATCTTTCATCAGAACTGCTACAAGAACGGCCTCTTGCCGGTGATCTTGCCTGCCAATATCGTCGCCGCGTTCCGGCGGCAGCTCCGCGAGCGTCCGGGGGCGACGATCACCGTGGACCTCGACTCGCAGACCGTGACAGCGCCCAACGGTACGCCCCACCGCTTTGACGTCGATCCCTTCCGCAAGGAGATGCTCCTGACTGGCCGGGACGAGACCGGCCTGACGCTCGGCTTCGAGAGCCGTATTCGCGAGTTCGAGGAGCGCCACGCGCGGGAGATGTCGTGGGTGGTACCCGCCGGGCGCTAGGTGTGAACGCCAAGGGAGAGGTCGATGCTCACGTTGGAGTACCCGAATGAGCTTCTCCAGCATATCGGGCGCGAGCTGGGCCCATCGGAGTGGATCACGGTCGATCAGGCGATGATCGACAGGTTCGCCGACGCCACAGGCGACCACCAGTGGATCCACGTGGATGTCGAGCGAGCTCGGCGCGAGATGCCCGGGGGCAAGACGATCGCCCACGGTTACCTTACGCTCTCGCTGGTTCCCCGGATGGCGGCGACGTTGCTCGAGGTTACGCGGCGGAGCCGGGGCATCAACTACGGCTCCAACAAAATTCGCTTCATCAGTCCCGTGCCGGCGGGTTCGCGCATCCGCCTGCGCCAGCGGATCGTCAATGCTGAGGAAGTGCCGGGCAACGGCGTGCGCGTGACGTCCGAGATGACCGTCGAGGTCGAGGGACAGGAGCGCCCCGCATTGGTCGCCGAGCTGATCGGTATCCGGTACGCCTGACATGAAGCTCGTGCGATACGGCCGCCCCGGCGCCGAGAGGCCCGGCCTGATCGACCCGGACGGCAGTCTGCGCGATCTGTCGAGGGTCGTCGCAGACCTCACGCCGGCCGCGCTCACGCCTGCGTCGCTCCGGCGTCTGCGGGGGCTCAACCTCGCGCGGTTGCCAACAGTGCGCGGCCGCCCGCGGCTTGGATGCCCGCTGGCGGGGATCGGCAAGATGGTCTGCATCGGCCTCAACTACACCGATCACGCGCTCGAGGTCGGAGCTCGACTATGAGGTCGAGCTCGGCGCGGTGATCGGGCGCGACGCGCGCTACGTCGACGAGACCGACGCGCTCCGCTACGTCGCGGCGTACTGTCTGGTGAACGACGTATCGGAGCGGGGATTTCAGATGGAGCACGGCGGTACCACGACGAAAGGCAAGAGCGCGGACACCTTCGGCCCTGTGGGCCCGTGGCTGGTCACCGCCGACGAGGTGGGCGACCCGCCGGCGCTCGCCCTGTGGACGACGGTCAACGGAGAGCGTCGGCAGGACGGGAACACCGCGAAGATGATCTTTGCCGTCCAGTACCTGGTGGCCTACGTGAGCCGCTTCATGTCGTTGCGCGCCGGCGACGTGATCTCCACGGGGACGCCGGCGGGCGTGGGCCACGGCCGCAAGCCACCGAAGTATCTCCAGCCGGGCGACGTGGTCGAGATGGGCATCACGGGCCTCGGCACCCAGCGTCACCGGGTCGTCGAGTTCAGGCGTCGGT
>QHTD01000211.1 GCA_003220675.1 Candidatus Rokuibacteriota bacterium
CCGCCGTGGCGGCGTAGCAGAGCGAGGGACTCTCTGGTGGATAGTACGGGCAGGGGTGCTGCTCGAGCCCGGGCCAGATGCTCGTGAGCGGCAGCAGATCAGCCAAGTTGAGCGTGTGGAGGAGGGGCTTCCGGACGTTCTGGTAGCCGTGGCCGGGAAGAGCGCCAAGGTAGGCCTCGAGGGCATTCACCTCCTCCAGCCGCGCGCCGAAGCCGTGATGCTGGAGCTGCTTGACCACCTCACGTGCCGTGGCGTCCAGCCGCTCGCGGTCGGGACCGAACAGCAACACGTTGCAGGTGAAGTAGCCGAAGCGGACGACGTTGGCGCTGGCCTCACCCACGGCGTCGTCCGCGTCCTGGGCCATGGCCACCGCGTCCTTGTTCGCGAACGTGACCGTCCCAAAGTTGAACGATTCCTTGAGAAGCCCCAGCAGCCCGTGTCGCTTCTGGAACCAGTTCCTCCTGTAGACGCGCAGAGCGCGCTCGGCACTGGCCGGGTCCAGGAAGATGAACCGCGTCGACCAGCGATACTCCACCGGAAGGCGGTTCAAGAATCCGAGGATCTCCGGGACGGAGTCCATCGGGAACCCCATGACGGCGATGACACGAAGATGGCGGTCGCCGATCCTCGGCCGGAAGCCGCCGACCAGGTCGTGGGTCGCGATCACCGCATCCAGGTACATCGGAATGAAGGGCACCCGCACCTTGTGGCGCAGCCCGGTGATGCAGGTGTGTAGATAGGTGAGGAGCGCGGCCGAGTCGAGACGCGCAAGGGTCAGACGGGACGAGAACGCGTCCTCGATATCCGTGACGGTCTTCCTGAAGATCTCGAGGATCTGGTTCCAGCCCTGGCGCCCTTCCCCGTCGCCTTCGAGGAAGAACGCCGACACGCGATTCTCGATCTCGGCGGGTGGGCGATAGGTCAGCGCGAGGTAGTAGGCGCTCTCGAAGTGGGTGCCTTCCGCCGTGTAGCGCTCGCGGCGTTCGTCGTCGATGAGTCGAGTGGTTGGATCCGGGAAGGCGCCTCCTTCCGGATAGCCCACGCTCGGTCGCCGGATCGCGTCGACGTGGAGCATCCAGCCGTTCCCGAGGCGAACCAGAGCCGCGTTCACCTGGCTCGAGAGCACGGCGAGCTCTTCATAACTGGCTGACTCAAGATCGGGACCCGTGTACGTCCAGGCGGCGAGGAAGCCTCCGTCCTTCAGGAGGCAGACGCCCTCGTCTACGAGAGCCGCGTAGCTCACGAGATCGATGAGCCCCTTGGGTTTCGGCGTGAAGACCGCCCGCATCAGTCTTCCACGGACGGGTAGACCCACGCGGGCGGCGCCTCCGTCAGTGGCCGTGCAGGGTAGTACGGCTGATAGCGGACATGACGGACGTAGATCCGGCTCAGTCGCGGGTCGTACTTCGCCGCCCGGGTCAGCGCCCAGTGGCCGCCCGTGGCGAGCAGGCCGGCGATGGTGAGACTCACCCAGTGGAATCCCACGCCGAAGATCAGCGCTGCGATGATGGTCCCGTTCACCAGCACGAGCTCCCGTTCGGCGCCGCCCAGCAGGAGCGGGCGAGTCAGTGACGGATGGATCGGCGCTCGACGTGGTTCGTCCATTAGAAGGTCGCCCCCGCCCAGCCGACCGCGGTCATGAAGCTGAGAGCCCCGAGGGCGAGCGCCCCGCCGAAAGCGAGGCCGAACAGGCGCCGAGCCCCGGACCCGTGCTCCGTGAACGCAAAGACCAGACCCGTGACGACGACGCCGGCCGTGATCACCACGTGCGCGACGGTGCCGCTCAAGCTCGCCAGGATGACGTTGAGGGGCCCGTCCCAGGGCATCGGCGGGCCTGCCGGTGCTGCCTCGGCCAAGGACCTGCCGTAGCCGAGCAGCAAGAGACACCACAAGACGACAAGCATACTGCGCGGTCGATGGTCACTCATATTCAGCCTCCGTGGGTGCGGGGCAGATTGGCTCCAGAACGTAGCTTCCACGAGCCACGTCGTAGGCTTTCACGCGCGCAAGCTCCCGCACGCGGCGCCCTTCCGGTGTGCGGACGATGAACACGACCAGGTCCACCGTCTCGGCCACGAGGCGTGGCTGGGGCGGGACGCCCGACTCCAGGATGAGGCTGTCAAGACGCAAGAGAGCCGCCGCGGCGCTGTTGGCGTGCACCGTGGTGATCCCGCCGGGGTGCCCCGTGTTCCAGGCCTTGAGGAGCGCCAGCGCCTCTCCGCCCCGCACCTCTCCCACGATGATGCGATCCGGGCGGAGACGCATCGTGACCCGGACCAGGCGCGTGAGGTCCGCGACGTCGCCCGTATGCAGCTGGACCGCGTTCCGTGCCTCGCACTGGAGCTCGCGCGTGTCCTCGAGGATCACGATTCGCTCCGTTGGATCGCCGAGCGCGACGATCTCGCGCATCAGGGCGTTCGCGAGCGTGGTCTTGCCCGATGCCGTGCCTCCGGCGATCACGATGTTCTGGCGGTCGCGGACGGCGTCGAGGAGCACCTTCTGCTGCGCCGTGGTCAGGATCCGCGCCTTGACGTAGTCCGCGAGGCTGTAGATCTGGCTCGCGCGCTTCCGGATCACGAAGGTGGGCGCCGTCGAGACAGGCGGCAGGATCCCTTCGAAGCGGTAGCCGTTGATCGGCAGCTCGCCTTCAATGATCGGAGCGCGGTCGTGCACGACCGTACCGAGGAGAGCGGCGACCGTCCCTATAAGGCTCTCGACCTGGGTCTCCCTAAGACACTCGCCGATCTCCCGCATCCCCGCCGCGTGCGATTCGACCCACAGCGACCCGTCGGGGTTGCACATCACCTCGGTCACGTCCGGGTCGCCGAGGGCCGCGAACGTCGAGGCGCCGAGCTCGCGGCAGAGCTTGGCATAGAGTCGCTGCTGCGCTTCGGGGTGCGCCGCCCTCATCCGTCGGCTCCGCCTTCGAGGCTCACCTCGGCCCGGCTCGGCTGAAGAGTCTGCATCAATCGACCGTCCATACGGGCCACGCCACGGCGCGCACCTGCGACCGCGAGAATGGCCCGAGGTACCGACTGTCCCAGCTATTCGGCACGCGCGTGCTCACGAGCCAGAACTCATGCGCGGCGACTACGTGCCGTCCCCAGACCGCGTGTGGCAATGGCAGGCCGAGGCTATCGACGTCGGCCGACACACTGCCGGGAAGGCGCTGACCGTTGACGACCACCGCCTCCGGCCCGACCTCCACCACGTCGCCGGCGACGGCGACGACGGGTTTGAGGACGGGCTCGACGCCGCCTACACACGGACCCGGCCAGAGGTAGCCTCGAGCACGCCCGATGGCCGCTGCCTCGAGACTCACGCAGGCCGCCACCCACGCGCCCCGTATTGGGGTCCCCGCGACGGCGCGGTAGAGTCCGCGTGGCGCACTCGGGGAGAGATTCACGTGCAGGCCGAGGCCCAGGATCGCGGCAAGCAGCGCGCCCGCGATCGCCACGCCGACGACAGCCCGTCCGACCGGCTCGAGCTTCATCGATGCGCCGTGTCGTCGTAGGGCCCGGGGAACACGAGGTCCTGGGTCACCATGACGTTGAACGCGTAGCCTGGCCGGATCTCGATCGTGGGGGCGATACTCATGCCACGGCGGATCAGTTCCGACGAGACCTGGCCCAACTCCTGCCCCACGGCAGCGCCAAGGACGTTGCCGGCGGTGGGCCCACCGAAGCCCCGGCCGAAATCCGGGATCTGGCTCAGCTGCACGCCGGCACTGATGACAGAGAGGAGGAGGGCGCCGCCGAACACGCGGAGCAGGTGGTGGTTCACCTCGTCCTGGAAGCCAGCGGCCCCGGCCGCGTCCGTGCCGGGCATGCCGTCCTTCAGGCTCAGACTCGTCGCGTTCGGGAAGATCACGCGCTTCCACGTGATGAGGACGCGCTCCTGGCCGTAGACCGCCCGATGGTCGTAGAGACCGATCAGCCGTGCACCCTGCGGGATCAGGAGATGCTGGCCGGTCTCGGTGTCGAACACGGACTCGCGGACCTGCGCGATCAGCTGCCCCGGGAGATCCGAGTTGACCCCCGTCAGAAGCACCGCGGGAATGATGGTCCCGGCCTTCACCTCGTAGGGGCTCGTCGGATCGCGAAGGCTCGCGGGGAGAACCTCGGGGCGGTCCATCGCTGGCGCGGCTGGACCGGGCGCCCCCGGCAGGCCCGCCGCGACCGCTTTGGCCGCCGCCAGCGCCGCCGGCACGATCGACCCCGCGGTCGCTGGAGCGGCCTCGATGCCGGTCACCGATCGCCCCAAACTGCTGCCCCCGGCGGTCGAGAACCGCGCCTCGAAGGCCGTCGCCCCGATGGGCGCGGCCATGGCAGAGCGCAGCCCGCGCTCCAGTCGCTCGGGCTCGAGTCCGGTGTCACTAAGGATCTTGGCAGGTGTGCCGGCCGCCAACTGAACGCTCGGCTCACGATCCGGAACCTTGTCGAACCAGCGCTCACCGGCCGGCGGGAGCTGCGAGGCCCGAGCCGAGTCGCCGTCGTGCGCGAGCCGCGAGCTCTGGGCCTGTAGCGCGACGAGTCCGGCGACGAACACGAGAACGAGGACGGCGCCGACGACGTAGAGCACGCGGCGATTGAGCCGCACCACCGGCACGCGCGGCGGCGCGAGCTGGGCGGGTCCGCGGAGCTCGGGGTCGTCTCGCGGCGGGGTCATTGCCCGTCGGCCTTCCGGCGGATCGTCACGCGATCCTGCTGACCACCCACGCCGACGATCAACACCGCGGTGTCGAAGAGCCGGTCCACCACGTAGTACGGGAGCCGAACCCGGTAGTTCACGAGAGCCGACTCCCCGCGACTCTGCACCAAGAGGGCCGGCGCCTCGCTCGCCTGGAGCGCGGCCGGCATCTGGATATAGACGTGCTGGCCGTCGTCGAAGACGCGCAGAGGCCGCCACGGGAGTCCCTGCCCTCCAACGATCTCGTAGCCGAACGCGAGCCGGTCCGGCGTGAGCCGCGGGCCCCGGGCCACGGTTGGATCCGGAGCCCGGCGCGAGAGCACTGCCTTCGCGCGGAACGTCCCGTTCGTCTGCTCGACGAGATCGAGCGGGTAGTAGAACTTCACGCGCCTCACGTACCCCGGGTCCCCTTTGACCTTGGAGACGAGGCCGAGATAATACGTCCGGCGGTTCGTCGTGATGATGGCGTTGGTCACGATCCCGTACTCCGTCGGCTTGATCATGACGTGCGGAGTGAGGGTCTCCCGAGCGCCGCTGAAGGCCGGATGCACGAGCCAACGGCTCGAGTCCCCGATAGAAACGTTCTGGATCTCCTCGCCGACGTCAAGCTCGACGTCGCACACACGGAGGGGCTCGCAGGTGACGATGACCTCCGTGAGCCCGTACGGATACTGGATGAACTCCGTCGTCCGAATGATCGGTGCCGACTGGCCCGACTTCCAGGCGCGCATCGCCGCCTGGACCTGCGGGTCGTCCGGATGGACGAGCTCACCGGCCGCCGGAAGCGGCTGAAGCTCGGTCTTCTCCGGTACCGCCGTGGCCCGGACGAGATCCTCATCGAGCGGAGCCGTCGGCGCCGGCTGCGTGGCGCAGCCGGCGAGCAACGCGAGGGCGGCCCCCAGGGCGGCCCGAGCCGCGGCGCCGGAAGCAGTCTGGCTCAAAGCTGCTTGGTCCATCGGATCTCCCTCACGTACAGCCCGAAGGGGTTCATCTGGATGGCGTCGGCCGTGGCGGGCGGCACCGTCTCCACCTTCAGCACGGCCTCCCAGTTGCTCCTGCCGAGCAGCGTGCCGTCGAGGCCTCTCTGCTCCTCGTTCCAGCGCACCTGCCACGATCGTTCGGAGAGCTGAAGAAGGCTGGTGACGGCCGGGAGGACCGTGTACGTCTTCGCAATCTCGAAGGGGTTGTTCGCCCGGTAGTGGTCATCGAGGAATGCCCGCGCGGAGCCCCGCGCGTATGCATAGACCTGATCGAGACCTCGCTTCATCGCAACGCGGTCAGTCATCACTCCGCGTGTGCCGCGAATGAACGCGGCGAGCTGGTAGCGCACGATCCGTTCGTCCGTCGGGCGCCCCGCGGCTTCCACGGGCTTCACCGCGATCGCCGCGCCGAGGGCGTCGACCTCGACGACGTACGGGACCGTCTTGTGCTGCAGGCCCAGCGCCACGAGACCGCCGCCCAGCACGCCCGCCAGCGCCAGCTCCGCGACCGCCGCGATCTGCCACCAGCGACGCGCCTGGACCAGATCGAGATAGCGATCGTTCCATTCGCGCCGAGCCTCGACGTACGGGTTCAAATCCTTCATCACTCGACTCGCTCGAAGCGCCTCGCACTCCAAATGTCGTGCCACGGCGCGCAGTAAAAGCTAAGTACGGACCAATTCGGCCAATTGGGGGCGCGTGTCGAGGACGTGGGGGGCGGCGAGCGCGGCAAAGTGCAGCGCCCAGTATGCAATCTGCAGCAAGCAGCGGTCACTTCAAACGCGCGACGGTCGATCAATAAGAACGCTGCTCATGCGCACCCACGCGGGCCGCCTGTCCCTGCCACCGTTGCATCTTGCGGTGGAGGGTCCCACGGTTCATGCCCAGCCTCCTCGCTGCGGCGGTCAAATTGCCACCCGCCGTCTCGATGACGCGGAGGATGTGGCGACGCTCCATTTCGGCGAGTGAGAGGGATCTCTCGTCCGTCACCGCGGCCAGCGGCTTGCGGAACAGGAGGTTTTCCGGCAAATCCTCCACGTCGATCGTGGACCCCGGCGAGAGTATCATCAACCGCTCGATGGTATTCGCGAGTTCGCGGACGTTTCCGGGCCACGCGTAGCCCTGGAGAACCCGCATCGCCTGAGGAGTCACCTTCTTCTCACCGAGCCCGCGGCGCTGCAGCAGGCTCAGAAAGTGCGTCACGAAACGTGGGATATCTTCGGGTCGCTCGCGCAGCGGAGGCAGCGTGATGCGGATGACGTCGACCCGGTGCAGCAGGTCTTGTCGGAGCCGACCCGCCCGCACCAGATCGTCGACATCGCGGTTGGTGGCCACGATGACGCGGACGTCTACCGTGATCGTTCTCACCCCACCGACCCGGCGCAGCTCGCCATGATCCAGCACCTTGAGGAGCTTCGACTGCATCTCCGGCGACATCTCGGCGAACTCGTCGAGGAACAGCGTGCCGCCGTCGGCCAGCTCGAAAAGCCCGGGCTTCTCGCCCACCGCCCCGGTGAACGCGCCTCGCTCGTGCCCGAAAAGCTCGCTCTCCAGGAGCTGATCCGCCACTGCCCCGCAGTGGAGATCGACGAACGGCTTGGCGCAGCGGCCGCTCAACGAATGGATCGTGCGTGCAAGCAAACCCTTGCCCGTCCCGGATTCGCCGAGGATGACGACCCTCCCGTCCGCAGATGCGATCTGCTGGGTCGTCTCGAGCACGGCGCGGATCGTCGGACTCTCGCCCACGAAGTCCGACATTCCAACCGGGGCCAGCATGCGCCGCAGGGCCACATTCTCACGCCGCAAGCGCAGGTGATCGACCGCGCGGCGCAGGGTTTCCTCGATGAGCGCAGGCTCCGTCGGTTTGCAGAGGTAGTGGAACGCGCCGTATTTCATGGCAGCGACGCAGTCGTCGTAGTCGGGTTGGCCAGTGAGGATCACGACCTCACACGGCCAGTCGGCTTCACGGATGCGCTTGAGCGTCTCGAGCCCCCCCAAGCCCGGCATCCGGATATCGAGCAGGACGACGTCGAAGGAGCGCTCGGCGAGACGGTCGAGCGCGGCCTCTCCGCGCGGCAAGCACTCGACCTGGTGACACGCGCCGGTCAGGCGCCTTTGCATGACGAGGCGGAACGCGGCGTCATCGTCCACGACGAGAACTGTCATCGGACGGCCGTTCGAGGGAGACCGGTGATGTTCGTTCATCGCTCTGCCGGCAGCTCGAAGGTGACCGTCGTCCCCTGGCCCGCTCCCGGGCTCGTGATCGTGATCGTGCCTCCCTGCTGTTCAACCATGGCCTGACAGATCGCCAGCCCGAGTCCGACGCCCTTGCCGACCTCCTTCGTGGTGTAGAAGAGGTCGAAGACATTGGGGAGGTTCTCCGGTGGGATCCCACGTCCAGTGTCCTGGACGGTCACGATCACGCGTCCCGGACTGGCCACGTCAGGCTCAAGGCGCGCGGTGATGTCGATGCTGCCCGGCCCTTCGAGGGCGTCCAGCGCATTGCTCAGGATGTTGAGCACAACCTGCTTGAGCATCACCGCGTCCGCTTGGACGCGGAGGGGGACGTCCACAGGCCACACCGTGAGCCGTTTTCCGCTCGTGGCCGCCGCGCTCGACACGAGCGCCACCGCCTCGGCGACGACCTGCGGTACGTCGACGGACTCGAACGCCGGTTTCCGCTCGCGAACGTAGTCGAGGAGACGATCGACGATGTTGGCGGCTCGGCGAAGCTCGGAGTGGGCGTGCTTGAGAAGTGAGGGGAACTCTTCGAAGCCAGACGTGAGCGCTTCTGGGGCGGCTGCCGCTTCTCTCATCTCGGCGATGAAGCCGACTGCGTTCTGGAGAGGATTCCGTAGTTCATGCGCGAGCCCGGCCGCCAGTCGGCCCGCGAGAACGAGCTTCTCGTGTCGCAACACCGCGGCCTTCGAGAGCTGCACGTCGTGATATGCGCGCGCATTGGCCATCGCGAGGGCAGCGAGATCGGCCAGGCCCTGGGCAAGCTCGATGTCGGCCTCTGAGAAGACTCGGCCCGTCATCCCGGTGACGGCCAATGTCGCGATGACGCCAGCTTCGGAAGGCAGCGGGACCGCCAGCACGGCTCGGTCCTGCACGGTCTCGTGAGATCTATGCCCCTCACTCCAGTGGGGCAAGCGGGGGTCGTTGGTGAGATCCGGAGTCCAGAAGGTCACCGCCTCGAAGGCCACCTTTCGGACAAGGCTTGAAAACCGTCCCGGGAGCTCCTGCCGAACGACCGGCGCGCCTCGGGAAGAGGCGATGATCAGGTGGTCGGGGTTCGCCCACACCGTGCAATCCCAGCCGTCAACCAGTGGAATCACGCTGTGCACGAGCCGTTCGCAGACGACGGAGACATCCCGGGTCTTCGTCAGCATCTCAGCAAGCCTGGACATCTCTGCCGCACCGTGCTGGCGCTGCCGGCTCTCCGCCTCTGCGCGCGCACGCATCAACAGCGGGGTGGCTTCGGTCGCGATGATCTCGGCTTGTTGAATGTCGTCGTCGGAGTAGGGTCGGTCGGATGCCCGAGCGAGAGTGATCGCTCCGATCGCCTCGGTTTCGAACAGGAGCGGCACGGAGAGGGCTGCAACCGGAGTCCATGTCTTCATTGCGTCGGCGAACATGTCGGAGATCCGTACCGGGGACGCGGCGTAATCGGTGGTCACGAACGGCATGCGCGTATCGATGGCGCGCCCAGCCGCGCCGAACCCTGGCGGCAAGACCTGCCCGCGTCGAATCGCGGGAGGATCCACCCCGTCGACGGCGACCGAGTGAAGTGCCCTCGACAGTCGGTCGACGAGGAAGACGATGGCCGTCCCGCTCCGCAGCAAGCGTCGGGCATCCGCCGCGATGGCATGAGCGACGTCATCGATGTGATGGGGCATCTGTATCCCGCGGTCGACTCCATGGTGGGCGACAAGACTCCATCGCCGCGTCGCCTCGTTGAGCCGCTGCGCGTTGCGGACCCGGCGAGCCAGCCGAACGCCGAGGCGAAGCCCCTGCTCGATCGCGCCGTCCTGAAAGATCCGGGACTGTCGACTTCCGACGTAGACCAGGGCTTCCAGGCCGGTGGTGCCCGCGCCGCTCAAAAGAGGGAGAACGAGCGCCGCCTCGATCCTCTCGGCGAGCAGCAGGGCCCGTTCGGAAGGACTCAGTCCTTCCTCGGCCGACGTGCGCCCGGACCACGGTCGGCTGGAGAGAAGGACGGTGCCACCGACGCCGATCCCGGGGGTGACTCGAACGCCAAGTCCGTGACGGTCCCGAGCGCCCTCGGCGTACCGGATCACGGCCGAGCGGGCTCGCGATTCACGCACCGCCAGCCACACGACATCCGCATCGAACAGCGCGCGAAACGCGTGCGCGGTCTCGACGAGCGCCGGCGGCGGAGCGAGGGCGGAAACTCCCACGCCGGATATCGTTCGCGTGGTACCGACGGACGCGTTAGTCACGTTGGAGGAGCCACCGCAGGATCCATGGCCAGATCTCGTGTCGTGCAGGTCGGCTCGCGATGATACGTGTGTGGTCGTAGTCCTCGGAGAAGCCGGAGGCTTTCCCGCACTCCACGAACTCCTTGTCACTGCTCCCGAGGGCCTCGTAGATTCGGCGGCAGCCACGGACGGGAGCGATGTAGCGATCAGCGGCGCCCGCGAACCAGAGCGTGGGAACGGTGATGCCCTTCGCCGCCTCCAGATAATCAAAGCCGTCGTTCCCCAGCCAGCGACGACGCCAGTTCCAGCGGAACCACTGGTTAACGACCCCGCGGAACTCGTCCTCCGGCCCGAAGCCCAGCAGGCGGCGGCGCGCCGGGCCGGCGAGGTTGTTGATCAGCATGATCCGTGTCGCGTTCGCCCGTCCTCGTAGCGTCGCGCCCGCTTCGGTCGCCTGGCTCGCCAGCGTGACCAGTCCGCGCACCCGTTCCCTGGCCTCCGGATTTCGCGCCAGGTACATCACGAACACGAGGCCGCCGCCGCTGTGGGCCACGAGGAAAACTTGCTCCTTTCCCGTGGCCCGAAGGACCGCCTGAAAGCCGGCCCGGACGTCGAACATGGCGAACCGCTCGAAGTCTGCGTTGACGTGGCCTCGTTCGCTCTGGCCGTGACCTCGCAGCTCCAGCACCCAGCAATCGAACCCGTGGTCGGCGAGGAATCCGGCCAGCCCCGCGCAGACCTGCCCGTTCGAGAAGGTGCCATGCGTCAGTAAGACGGGACACCCCTGCCAAACCGCCCCGGAAACCCGGTGAAGCGCCAGCTCCAC
>QHTD01000212.1 GCA_003220675.1 Candidatus Rokuibacteriota bacterium
GTTTCCTCTGGTTGACGGTGTCGAGCCGGAACGGTGGAAACTCTTTCATCGCTCAGCGCATTGACGTCAGCAGAGCTTTTGCTGCGACCAGATCCACAGTGCCGAAGCCCTCGGTGAAGCGGTGGTAGACAGGCTCGAGCAGCTTGCGCGCCTGGCTCACTCGTCGCTGTCCGCGCCAGAGCCGAGCGAGACTCATCGCAGCCCGCAACTCCCAGGCGAGAGCGTCCTGCCGTCGCGCCACGCCCAATGCCTGATTGAAGCATTTCTCGGCAGCTGCGGCGGCGGCCGGCACTCGCCCCTGGAGTAGCAGCTCCCCCTTCGTGCGAACCAACTCGGCGAGGCACCACCCCGCTTCCGTCTGCTCCGCGCGCGCCAGCGCCTTGTCGACGACAACCAGCCCCTCAGCAATCTGCCCGGCACCGGCGAGACCCGCAGCGAGCTCGGCGAGGAGCAGACTCATATGGTGATGAATGGCCGGCTCAGGCAGTCTCTCGAGGCCGGACTGGAGCAGTTGCGCGCCCGCGCCATGCTCCCCTCGCTTGATGAGCACGACCCCCTTGAAGCACTGCGCCCAGACGTTCCAGATCTCCAATCCGTTCCTGGTCGCGACGTCGGACGCCACGCTGACGTGGTCGTCGGCGGTCGTGAGATCGCCGACATACAGCGCGATCGGACACGCCGCGATGAGCAGCGAGTACAGGAACGAGAGCATGTGATCCCTTGGGCGGATATACTCGACGAGACTCTCTGTGAGCCGCCTTGCCTGATCCCCGAATCCTTGCAGCCAGAGGACGCGCGCGTAGTAGCAATCGAGCAGCACTCGCTGGTCGTATTGATAGAGGATGATGTGCGACGGCCGAACCGTCGCGAGGCGCGAGCGAACCAGCGGCTCGAGGTGTCGTCGCGCTCCAGGCTGGTCTCCCAGAATGTGCAGCGCAAGGCCGATGAGTCGGTTGCCGATCGGCACATCGGAACGATCCGCCGTCTCGGCTGCCACGGTGCCGAACTTCTCGGCGAGACTGAGGGCGACTCGATACTCGCCTGTGGTGAGGCGATGGGCGTAGAGTCCGAATATCGCTCCCAACCGGTACCGGGTGTCGTCGACGATCTCGGCAAGCTCGAGAGCCTTCGTGAACGCGGCGTTCATGTCCGGAGCGCCGCTGGCGCGGGTATGCAGGATGGCATGGCCAAGCGCGAGATAGAGACGCATGTCGCGGCGGGGATCGGAGGGCACCTGAGATCCGAGGCTTGCAATGGCTTGCTCGACTCGTGCGCGACACTCAGACAGCAGCGACAGGTGCGTCCACAGCGGCACGGCTGCCGCGGTGAGCGCCGCGCCAACGCCGACATCGCCGCTCGGCGAAAAGGCCCAGTCGAGGGCCAGGCGTACGTCGTCGATGTGGGGCCGGTAGGCAGCGAGCCACTCGGCCGTGGGCCGCGTCTCGAACTCCGCCTCGGCACGCTGGAAGAGGTCCCGATAGTACTCGGCGTGACGCCGCGCGACGCGGTCCAATTCGGCGCTCTCGATGAGCTTCTCGCGTGCGTAGGCGCGCGTCGTCTCGAGCAGGCGATAGTGCACGATCGCGCCGCCGACATCCGCCGACAGGAGTGACTTGCCCACCAGGTTCGCGACCGAGTCCGCGACGTCCGCAGCGGGGATGTCGACGCTCGCCGCGACCGCAGTAGCTGCGTCCAGCGTAAAGGCCCCGACGAAGACCCCCAACCGGCGGAGGATCACCCGCTCGGATTCGGAAAGCAGCTCGTAGCTCCAGTCGAGCGTGGCACGCATCGTCTGATGACGGGGCAGCGTGCGGCTGCCGCCCGTGAGCAGCCTGAAGCGGTCGTCCAGGCGCGCGGCCACGCCATCGACACCGAACGCAACGATGCGCGTCGCGGCGAGCTCGATCGCCAGCGGGATCCCGTCGAGGCGCCCGCAAATGGCGGCCATCGCCGCCGCCAGGCGAACGTGGGGTACGTACTCTGGCTCCGCCGCCTGTGCCCGCGAGACGAAGAGCCTGACCGCGCCATACGTGAGCACGTCGTCGATGTCCTGATTGTCTTCCGCCGGCACCGCGAGCGACGGCACCCGATAGACGTACTCCCCGGACGCGCGCAGCGGCTCGCGGCTCGTGGCGAGCAGGGAGGCGGCCGGGCTGGCCCGCAACAGGGCCTCCACGATGCCGGCGGCCGCCTCGATCAGATGCTCGCAATTGTCGATGACGAGCAAGAGCTGTTTGGTGCCCACGGCGGCCGCGATACTGTCGCGCGACACGGTGCCCGCGCCCAGCGTGAGGCCGAGCGCGGTGGCGACGGTGGCGGGGACGAGCTCCGGGCTGGACAGGGGCCCGAGCTCGGTGACGAACACGCCGTCGGGAAATCTCGGGAGAAGGTGTCGGGCGACCTCCAGACCCAGTCGCGTCTTGCCGATGCCCCCGGGGCCGACCAGGGTGACCAACCGATGCTTGGCAACCAGGTCCATGGCGTCTTGGAGCTCGGCCTCCCGGCCGATCAGCCCAGAAACGGTCTCGGGAAGGTTCGTCGCCGGCGAGAGCATCGCCGCGGCGGCCGTGGCCGTCGTCCCGCGGATCTCGCCCGTGAATTGATAGCCACGCCCGGCCACTGTCCGGATGAGGTCGCGATCGGGGCCGAAGACCTTTCGCAGTGCGGAAATCTGCGTCTGGAGGACGTTCTCCTCGACGACCCGGTCGGGCCACACGCGGCTGATGAGGTCGTCCTTGCCGAGGACCGTGCCGTGAGCGTCGATGAGGGCCACCAGCGTATCGAACGCCCGCCCACGCAGCTCGACGGGCCGGCCATCGACCAGCAGCTCGCGGCGATGACGGACGACCTTGAACCGGCCGAATTCAATGGTCGCCGACGTTTCGGGCACCGCAACCATGGCGGCCGATATTGTACCGCCGGGCTTCAGGACCTTTTCATTACGAATCGGGCGGGGGCGAGACTAGCGAAGTGAGGCGAGGAGAGCCTTGGCGGCGATGAGATCGGCGGTTCCGAACCCTTCGGTGAAACGGCGGTAGACGGCCGACAGCAGCACTCGCGCCTGGCTCCCGCGGCGCTGGCCGTGCCAGAGTCTGGCGAGGCTTGTGGCGCCACGCAATTCCCAGGAGAGAGCGTCCTGGCGTTGCGCCCAGTCGATGGACTCCCGGAACAGCGCCTCCGCAGCGAGCGCGGCGTTCGGAGCACCCAGCTGCAGAACGATCTCGCCTTTGATGCGGAGCAACTCGGCAACATACCAGCGGCCGTCGGTGGCCGCGGCGCGCTCGAGCGCCCAGTCGATTGTTGCGAGGCCTTCTGGGGCACGGCCCGCGCGGCACCGGGCTTCGGCCAGCTCGGCGAGAAATGGATCATATCGCGTGTGGAACGGAGTCTTGGAGAGCTCGTCGAGCGTGGCCGACAGCATGTCCAGTCCCCGCACATTATCGCCACGCTTGATCAACAGAACGCTCCTGAAGCAACGACCGTCCGCTCGCCAGAAGGCCAAGCCATGCCGTTCGGAATATTCGAGCAGCACTGTCACGAAGCGCTCCGCGGCCTCCAGATCGCCGGTCAGTAACGCAACCGAACAGGCACCTTGAGCGAATGCGTTACACAGCGTGACCGCATGGTTCAAGGCGACCGCTTCGTCGACACCTCGCTGGGCGGTCGCGAGCGCCTGATCCGGGTGTCCCTGGAGCCAGAGGATCGTCGCGAGCCTCGACCGTGCCGTGACCCAGGGATCGAACTGGAAGCGGACGATGTATGGCACGTGCACGGAGGGCCGTGGGCCATCGAGCATACGCGCGAGGTGTCGCCTCGCATCCGCCTGTTTGCCGAGAAAATGCAGCGCGAAGCCGATCATCCTGTCACCGACCGGCGAGGCGAGCAGATCGGTCGAATGCGCTGCGATGCGGGAGAAGCGCTCGGCAAGACTGATCGCCTGTCGGACATCGCTCGCGTTCATGCAATGGACCCACAGGCCCCAGAGCGCCCGCAACCGATAGTCGGTGTCTTCCAGGTCGTCAGCGATCTCGAGCGCGCGCGCAAAGGCGGCGCGTGTTTCCGGAACGGCGCCTTTCGTGTACATGAGCGCCGCGCCGAGAGCGGCCAGGAGTTGCATTTCGCGCCTTCGGTCTCGACCCGCGGCGGGTTCGAGGCTGGCGAGCGCTTGGTCCACGCGCCCACGGCACTCCTCCATGAGCGAGAGATGCGTCCACAGCGGCACTGCCGCAATCGTCAGCGCCACGCCGACGGCGGCGTTCCCACTCGGGGAAAACGCCCAGCCCAGGGCCGCTCGCACGTCGTCGATCTGCTTGCCATAGCCGGCCATCCACTCCGTCACGGGCCGCGCCCCCAGCTCTGTGTTGCCACGCTCGAACAGAGCGCTGAAGTACTCTGCGTGGCGCCTGGCGAAGGTCGCCAGCTCACCACTCTCACTGAGCCTTTCGCGGGCATAGGCGCGCGTCGTCTCGAGCAGGCGGTACTGCATGGAGAGCTCGCTGGCAGAGGCCGACACGAGCGACCGGGACACCAGGCCCGCGACGCAGTCTGGCACCTCGGACGCGGGAAGATCATGACTCACCACGACGGCGGTGGCCGCCTCCAGGGAGAAACCTCCGGCGAAGACGGCGAGCCGGCGCAGCGTGATCTGTTCCGGCTCGGATAGGAGCTCGTAGCTCCAGTCGAGCGTCGCACGCAGCGTCTGTTGATGCGGCAGTGCCATGCGCCGGCCACCGGTGAGCAGGTGGAAGCGGTCGCCGAGGCGCGCCGCCACGCCCTCGACCCCGAATGCGGCGACGCGCGCCGCGGCTAGCTCGATCGCGAGCGGGATCCCGTCGAGGTGCCGACAGATCGCCGTCGTCGCCGCCGTGACGCGAATGTCGGGCACGTACCGTGGCTCCGCCGCCCGTGCGCGCGAGACGAAAAGCCGGACCGCGCCATACCTGAGCACGTCGTCGATGTCCTGATTGTCTTCCGCCGGCACCGCGAGCGACGGCACGCGGTAGACGTACTCGCCGGACTCACGCAGCGGCTCGCGGCTCGTGGCGAGCAGGGAGGCGGCCGG
>QHTD01000213.1 GCA_003220675.1 Candidatus Rokuibacteriota bacterium
GCCTCCACGATGCCGGCGGCCGCGTCGATCAAATGCTCGCAATTGTCGATGACGAGCAAGAGCTGTTTGGTGCCCACGGCGGCCGCGATACTGTCGCGCGACACGGTGCCCGCGCCGAGCGTGAGGCCGAGCGCGGTGGCGACGGTGGCGGGGACGAGCTCCGGGCTGGACAGGGGCCCGAGCTCGGCGACGAACACGCCGTCGGGAAATCTCGGGAGAAGGTGTCGGGCGACCTCCAGGCCC
>QHTD01000224.1 GCA_003220675.1 Candidatus Rokuibacteriota bacterium
GGGACTTGGAGGCGAAGGGCTCGATCGCCCCAGGCACCTCGACGGGCCAGTTCGCGGAGGAGGATCGCGACTTCCGATGGGAGGTCAAGGCATCCGAGCTCGGGGCAATGAAGCTGTGCGAAACCCAGGTCACGGTTTCATGGGCCCAGCGGGGACGACCTCGAGCCATCTCCGTCGTGACGTACTTGAAACGCGAGTAAGAGCATGACGCGAGGGAGCGGAGCGCAGCACGGCTTCACGCTCATCGAGCTCCTGGTGAGCCTGACCATCTTCTCCGTCATCGCGGTCGCCGTCTACTCCGTGTTTGCTGCCGGAGTCGGCGCCTGGCGGAAAGCCCAGGAGTTCAGCTCGACCTATCAAACGGCGCGCCTCGTCCTGGACGACCTGGCGCAAGAGCTCACGAATGCCGTCAATATCTCGGGCACCGACTTTGTCGGCGAACCGCAGAGGCTCTCCCTTCTCACCGTGCGTCAGCGTCCTTACGCGCAAGGCCGTCCGGCCGATCCGAAGATCATGCGGGTCACCTATGAGGTACGGCGAGATCGAGCCTCCGCGACCTACTCCCTGGCGCGTGTGGAGGCGTCTCCCGTCGCAGGGTCCCAAGAGGAAGAGACGGAACTGGTCGTGAGTCCCATTTCGAAGTGGGAGCTTCTCTATACCCACAGGGACGACAGCGGGCAGATCGTCCCCTGGAAAGACGCCTGGCGAGTCAGCGATGCGGTCCCCCTCGGGGTCAAGATCACTCTGGTGGTCGGCGAGACACGCTTCACGAAGCTGGTGTTCATCCCCCATGGGTTCCAAGAGAAAGCGACCAAGCCTAAGGGCCAGTGACGGGTCCGTCCTGATCCAGGTCCTCTGGACTCTGGCGATCCTTGTCCTTTTAAGTCTTGCCCTCGGTTACACGACCGCACTGGACCAAAGGCTCGTCAGTTACCAGAGGGATCGGTTGACGGCCCTCTATCTGGCCAAGGCTGGCTACCAGAGAGCGCTGGTGGAGCTGGAGCGGGATCCGATTCCACCGGCTAATTCCTATCTGGAGTCGTGGGCGCACAATCCGGAGGCTTTTCAGCAGGTCCCCCTCGGGTCCGGCAGTTTCACGGTGAGCTATGCGTGGCCAGGGCAAGATGGGTCAGCAGGCGTCGTCTACGGGGTCGTCGATGAGGAACGAAAGATCAACATCAATACCGCCCCAAAGGAGATCCTCGTCAGGCTCCCCGGCATGACCGAGGGAATCGCCGATGCCCTCCTGGAGTGGAGGGCCAAGCATAAGAGCTTGGTCGAGCTGGAGGATAGGCCCTTCAAGGTCCTGGAAGAGCTCTGGCTGGTGGACGGGATGACCCACGAGGTCTTTCAGGCTCTCCAACCGTTCGTCACCGTCTATTCAGACGGAAAGGTCAATCTGAATACCGCACCGAAGGAAGTATTGATGGCACTGGGCATGAGTGAGGGCTTGGTGGCCAAAGTCCTACGCTTTCGATGGGGCTTCGATGGTATCCGTGGGACGCGGGACGACCAGAGCTTCGCGACCCTCGCGAGCGCGGGGCAAGACCTCAATGCGTTCGTGCCCCTGACGCCGTTGGAGGCCGCCCAGCTCGGCAACCTGATTACCCAGAGTCGTTTGAAGGTCGCCTCCAGCTTTTTCAGAATTCACTCTCTCGGGACGGCGCGCGATGGAAAGATCAGCCGGGTTGTCGAGGGTATTGTCCGGCGCGGGGCAGGATCAGCCCGCTCAGTGGCTCTTGTCTCCTGGCATGAATCCTAGAGCGAGATTATCCCTTCGCGACGTTGAAGCGGAAGTGGCAGACTTCCCCGTCCCGGACGATGTAGTCCTTGCCCTCGAGGCGGAGCTGGCCCTTGGCGCGCAGGTCGGCGAAGGACCCGTTCACGGCGACGAGGTCGTCGTAGCTGTTGACCTCGGCACGGATGAATCCGCGGGCTATGTCGGAGTGGACCGTGTCCGCGGCGTCCTGCGCTCGCGTGCCCTCGGGGATCGGCCAGGCCCGCACCTCGTCCTCGCCCAGCGTGAAGAAGGAAATCAATCCAAGCAAGGTATAACAATCGCTTAGGACTCGGTGGATCGCAGGCTCCTTGAGGCCGAGCTCGGCCAGGAACGCCTGCTGCTCCGGGCCAGCGAGCTGGGCGACCTCGGTCTCGATGACCGCCGACACCCAGCCCACCCGGGTCCGCGGCCGCGCGGCGACTTCGTGAAGCCCGTACTTCTCGACCACCGCTGGCCCGTCTAAGATCGCCTTCTCGTCGAGGTTCAAGCAGTGCAGGATCGGCTTCTCGGAGAGGAACGTGAACCCTCGAATCGCCTTGGCCTCCTCGGACGAGAGCTCCACGGCGCGAAGCGGGGTTTCCGCCTCGAGGGCCGACGTGAGGCGCCGGAGGATCTCCTGCTCCTTCGCCTCGACCTCCTTGCGCTGCTTCCGGAGGGACGCCTCGAGCCGCTCGAGCCTCCGCTCCACCACTTCGAGATCGGCCAGGATCAGCTCGGTCTCGAGATCCACGATGTCGCGCCTGGGATCGGGCGGGCCCGCGACCTCGTCGGCGAAGGCGCGGACCACGTGCAGGAGCGCGTCGGCGTTCCTGAACTCCTTGGTCTCGAGCCCGCCGCGCTCACCCTTGGCGATGCCCGCGAGGTCCACGACCTCGAAGCTCGCGTACGTGGTCTTCTTGGGCTTGAAGAGCGCGCTGAGCCGGTCGACGCGCGGGTCGGGCACGCGCGCGACGCCGGTGTGGAGCTCCGCGCGGCCCGCGTCGTAGCGGGCGGTGGCAACGGTAGAGCCGGTCAGCAGATTGAACAGCGTGGTCTTGCCGCTCTTCGGGAGGCCGATCAGGCCGATCTTCATGAATCGATTATGCCAGGTGGTGTCGTATCTTTAGAGTGTTCTGAGCCACCCCGCGAAAGACATCGACCTGAGGGGCGCGGCGGTCGCCGTGCTCGTCTCGATCCTCTGGGGCGCCAATCCCGTCGTGATCAAGCTGGGCCTCGAGGACGCCCCGCCCATCCGCCTGGCCTGGATGCGCTTCCTCGTCGGGGGCGTCGTCATCGGGCTCTGGGCGTGGGCGACCGGACGGTTCGCCGGCTTGCGCATGGAACGTTCCGAGTGGCGGCCGCTCGTCTTTCTCGGGCTCCTCTTCACCCTGCAGATCGGCTCCATGAACGTCGGCACCTCGCTCACGAGCGCGGCGCACTCCGCGATCCTCTTGAACCTCTACGCCGTCCACACGGTGGTCCTCGCCCACTTCCTGATCCCGGGCGACCGGCTCACGCTCCGGAAGCTCACCGGCGTGCTCGTCGCCTACGCGGGCATCGTCCTGCTCTTCGTCCACCAGATTGGCGGCGGCGCGCCGACGCTCCTCGGCGACGCGATCATGGTCGTCTCGGCGTTCATCCTGGCCGAGCGGACCATCTATCTCGCGCGCGCCGTCCAGCGCGTCGATCCCGTGAAGCTGCTCCTCTCCCAGGTGCTCATCGGCACGGCCATCTTCGTCGTGGTCTCGCTCGTCTTCGAGCCCTCGCCGACTCGCTGGACCGTCCGCCTCGCCACCTCGATCGCCTATCAGGGCGTCCTGGTCGCGGGCTTCAACTTCGTGGTGAACCTGTGGCTCCTGCGCCGCTACCGGCCGAGCGCGCTCGCGGGGTTCTTCCTCACCCAACCGATCTTCGGCGTGCTCGCGGCCGCTCTCGTCACCGGCGATCCGCTGACGCTCGACCTCTTGCTGGCGAGCGCCGCGGTGGCCGTCGGCATCGGGCTCACGAGCCGCTGAGCCCGCGCTGCTATAATCCGGGCATGCGGAGCGCGCCGTCGAAGACGCTCGAGGTCGTGCCGAACCCGCACCCGGACCGCGACTACGAGGTGTCGATGACCGTGCCGGAGTTCACCTGCCTCTGCCCCCGGACCGGCCAGCCCGACTTCGCGACGATCCGCATCCGCTACGTGCCCGACCAGCACCTGGTCGAGCTCAAGTCGCTCAAGCTCTACGTGTGGTCGTACCGGAACGAGGGCGCGTTCCACGAGGACGTGACGAACCGGATCCTGAACGACTTCGTGGCGGCGGCCAAGCCCCGATGGGTCGAGGTGACAGGCGACTTCAACGTGCGGGGTGGGATCAAGACCGAGGTCCGCGCGACCTCCGGCAAGCGGTCCGAGCTCTAGCCCTCGCCCGCCCCTTCGCGCCAGAGGGTGCCCGCGTCGAACACCAGATCGCCGAGCGGCGCCAGCGCCGCACGCTCCTCGCCTGCCACCCGCCCGGCCTGCGCGTACCCCTCCGGGCCCAGCGCAAGCGCCTCCACCGTCCGCGCCTCCGCGTCCACCATCCAGTAGAAGGGCACCCGGTAGCGTGCGTAGAGATGACGCTTGCGTTGTCGGTCGATGGCGACGCTCCACGGCGACAGGATCTCGACGGCAAGGGTCGGCGCCCCCTCGATCCCGCAGCTCGACACGGCGCCCGCCCGCGCGCGCTCGAGGTAGACGACGTCGGGCTGGACGATGGCGATGTCGCTCAGGATCACGTCGATCGGCGAGAGAAGCACCTCGCCGAGCCCGCGACTCCGGACGTGGCCGAAGAGAGCCCTGTAAAGCGCGCCCACGAGGCGCTGGTGGCGGGGATTCGGCGCCGGCGTCACGGACAGCTCTCCATCGTGGATCTCGTACCGCCGCCCGTCGTCCGGGAGCTCGCAGTAGTCGCGATACGTCAGGAGAATCGCCCGATCGGCCATACCGAACTCTAACGACTGCGCGGACGGCGTGTCAATGCGCCGAAGCCGACACGCCTACTTCGCGAGCGCGA
>QHTD01000225.1 GCA_003220675.1 Candidatus Rokuibacteriota bacterium
CGCCAACGCGCAGTGCCAGCTTTTTCCACTCCGACGTGAGCGGAATCGGCTGCTCCTCCACCTCCACCTCGGGATGAAGCGGTGATTGCTTCGCGACGGCGTAGACATCCTTCCCGATCACATACAGTTTGATGTCATATCCCGCGTTTTCCTCGTAGCGTTGCGCGAGGAAGTAACACGGATTGCGTTCGGCCATGTCGAATGTCGCCAGGTCGGCATGACCGTTCACTCGATAAATTCCAACACACGAGCTCCCGTTCGTCGGTTTGACCACGAGAGGATACTCTGTCTGTGGAATCTTCTTGAGAAGACGCGGATGAGTGATGAAGTACGTACGTGGGACGGGGAGCCCTTGAGCATGGGCGAATGCCGTGGCGATGGCCTTGTCACGCACCAGACTGATCGATCGCGAGTTATTGATGGTTGGAATACCTGCCGCCTCGGCCGCCTCCAGGATGCTCAGCCCGGGGCCGCCCGATACCGTTTTCAAGACGAAGGCGTCGTAACGTTGGCTCTGGAGATCAGACAAACAAGTGACGGTCTCGGGTGGTTCCAAGAGATCGATCGTATGGCCCCATCGCAGCAGCTGGTCGGCGATGACCAGTGGCATCGAGTCGCCTCGATACTGCTCCTCAACGATGAAGCACAAACGCATCTTCCGCCTTGCCTCGCCCGGTTCGCCGACCACCTTCAGCTCCGGTTCCCTCTCCAAGGTTCGGGGTACTCGTCACATGCGGGTAACAGTGGCGTAACACGGCAACTGTGCGGGCACGCGGGACGGCTTCGCAATGAGGGGTATGTCTGAATCGAAGGTGGGGAAACCTCTGGATCGGGGTGGGAGATACATTCGGGCTCACTCTTCTTCGGCAACGAGGGCATGTCCCGCTCTCGCCGGAAGGTCCGATCGTAGCTTGGACGACTCTCCCCGACGGGTGAGGGCCACAGCGTAGACCTCGGTCGCGATGGCGAGCAGCGCGCGGGCGCCCATCAAGACCGTGATGCCCCATGTGCTCCACAAGACACCGGCCAGGATGGGCGCCACCAGGCCGCCTGCGTCTTCGCCCATGCTCATCCAGCTCATGGTGCGCGCGCGGTTGCGCTTGTCGAAGCCAGAGATCTGGGCCATCAGCGCGCCCCAGGCCGGACGGAAGGCGCTTTTTCCCATGTCATCGATCGTCTTCGCTACGCCGACCCCGATGAACGTGGGAGCGACCACATAGAGGATGGATGAGAGCGTATTGGCGACTCCTCGCACCATCAGCACCAATTTGCGGCTGACATTGTCGGAGAGCCAGCCGAAGATGGGACCGGAGACCATGGTGGCGAGCGTCGAAACCGCATAGACGATGCCGGCCTGGGCCGTGCTCAAGCCCGCGTATTCAGTCGCCAGGACGGGAAACAGGCCACCGAGCATTTCGGCACTGCCGGCAATCAAGAACCCCAGCCCGACGAAGGGTAGTATCCTCGGCCTTGGTCCGTGCTGCACCGCGCTCGCTGAAGTGTCGACTTTGTATCCCTGCACCACAGGCCGAGAGGATGATCCCCGGTCGCTTGTTTCCTTCACATAGCGGGTCACCACCAGTAGCGGCAGCACCGAAAGCGCGAAGCCTACGAAGAACACCAGCGGGTAATTGGCCGCGGTGACCGTCAAGAGAATGCCCGCGAGAGCCTTGCTCATCGAGCCCGCCACAGTTCTGGCTGTCTGGTACCAGGCGAACGCGGACGCCACAGATTTCTCTCCACCATGCTCGGCAATCAGAGCGTTGACCGAGGGATCGCGCAGGGACATGGACAACCCGTGCGCACTCCGAATGGCGAAGAGCTCCCACGGCGCACTGGCGAAGCCCAGGAGGAGCGAAACCAGGCTGCGTAAGCTGATCGCGGCCACGAAGGTGCGTTTCAGGCCGAAGCGGTCCGCCCCCCAACCCAGCAACGGCTTCGACAACACGGCCACCGCGCTGTTGAGCCCGACCAGAATGCCAACCTCAGCGAGACTGAACCCCAGGTGCCGGGCGTAGAGAGGCAAGGCGAAGTTGATCAGGCCGAAGCTGAGGCGAGAGAGCAGCCCCTCGCCCACGATTGCAAGCAGCGACCCGTCGATCCGGCGCTTCATCGACCCGTGACCCGTCAACCGACCTCTATGGTGAGCCTGCGCGAGCCTCAGTCGTAGTATTCCGCGCCGAGGTGCGTGATCAGATCTTCGCCCATCATCCAGCGCAACGTGTTCTTCAGTTTCATCAACTGAATGAACAGATCGTGCTCCGGGTAGAGCTCCGGCGCGCACATGGGCGACTTGAAATAGAAGCTCAGCCACTCCTGGATGCCGCGCAGCCCGGCGCGCTGGGCCAGATCGAGGAACAGCACCAGGTCGAGCACGATCGGCGCCGCCAGGATCGAATCGCGGCAAAGGAAATCCACCTTGATCTGCATGGGGTAGCCGAGCCAACCGAAGATATCGATGTTGTCCCAGCCTTCTTTGTTGTCGCCACGCGGCGGGTAGTAGTTGATGCGCACCTTGTGGCACAGCTTGCCGTAGAGTTGCGGGTAGAGCTGCGGCTGGAGAACGTACTCCAGCACGCCGAGCTTGGACTCCTCCTTGGTCTTGAACGACTCGGGGTCGTCGAGCACTTCGCCGTCCCGGTTTCCGAGGATGTTGGTCGAAAACCACCCGTTCAGCCCCAGCATCCGCGCCTTGAAGCCGGGCGCCAGAATCGTCTTCAGGAGCGTCTGGCCGGTCTTGAAGTCTTTGCCGCAGATGGGCACGTGATGCTCGCGGGCGAGCTCCTGCAGTGCGGGGATGTCCACAGTGAGGTTGGGCGCACCGTTGGCGAACGGCACCCCGCTGGTGATCGCTGCCCAGGCGTAGAGCATCGAGGGCGCGATCGAGGGATGGTTCGTCTTCATCGCGTTCTCGAACCTCGCCGGGTCGGCGTGCACCTCGTCCGGGGTCAGGAAAACCTCGGTTGAGCCGCACCAGACCATCACCAGCCGCTGCGCCCCGGCCTCTTTCTTGAACTGCCGAATGTCGTCTTTGATCTCCTCGGCCAAGTCGAACTTCGTCTTGGCCTTCTTCACGTGCGGCCCGTTGAGCTTCTTCACGTACGCCTGGTCGAACGCCGCCTTCATCGGCCAGATGCCACCGAGCAAGCCCTTCACCTCCTCCAGGTGATTGGGCTCGAGCACGCCGGCCTTCCGCGCGGCCTCGTACGCGGTGTCGGGGAAGATGTCCCAGCCGCCGAAGACGAGGCTGTCAAGTTTTTCGAGCGGGACGAGCTCCCGGATCAGCGGCGAGCGGCCCTCGGTGCGCTTCCCCAAGCGAATGGTGGCGAGCTGGGTCACCGAGCCGATTGGCAGCGCCAGGCCCTTGCGGACGAGCTCCACCCCGGCCATAAACGTCGTGCTGACCGCCCCCATGCCGGGCGTGAGAACACCCAGCGTGCCCTTCGGAAGGGAAATGGCGGCGGGCCGACGCATCCCACGACGCGCTTCCTCGTCCTGAGTCGCAAACATGTCAGTGTCCCCCCTCCGTCATGTGATCCTTCCCACGCCCGATCCTATTCGTAGCGGAGCGCATCGATCGGGTCGAGCCGCGCCGCCTTTCGCGCCGGATAGAATCCGAAGAAGATTCCGACCGCGGCGGCGAAGCCGAACGCGAGCCCGATCGACTCCGGCGCGATGAGGGTCCGCCATTCGGCCAAATAGCTGACTGCGTGCGAGCCAGCCAGACCCAAGACAATCCCGATGATGCCCCCGATGAGCGAGAGCGTGATCGCCTCGACCAGGAACTGGGCAAGAATGTGGCCGCGTCGGGCGCCGACGGCCATCCGCAACCCGATCTCCCTCGTCCGCTCCGTCACGGAGACAAGCATGATGTTCATGATGCCGATCCCGCCGACCAGCAGGGAGACCGAGGCGATGGCGGCCAGCAGGTACGTCAACGCGCGCGACGACTCCTCTTGTGTCTCGAGCACGTTTGAGAGGTTGCGGAGGGAGAAGTCGTCCGGCTGCTGGGGCCTCAGGTTGTGGCGCTCTCTCAGGAGTACGCGAATCTGCGCTTCCGCTTCCGTCATGTCTTCGCCGGGCCGGACCTTGAAATAGATGGCCCAGACCGATCGGAACCCCGCTCGGCTCACACCGAGGACCTTCTTTTTCGCCGTGGAGAGGGGAATGAGGATCGTATCGTCCTGGTCTTGGCCCGACGTGCTCTGTCCCTTCCGCTCGAGCACCCCGATCACGGTGAACGGGATCCTCTTGATCCGGATGATCTCGCCGACGGGATCAGCGTCCCCAAAGAGGGTCACGGCGCACGTTTGACCAACCAGGGCGACCTTCGTGGCGCCCTGGACGTCGGCAGGTGCGATCGGCCGACCCGCAGCAAGGGGCCAGTCGCGCGCCTCGAGATAGTCGGCCGTCACGCCATACACGACGGTCGACCAGTTCTGGTTGCCGTACACGACTTGGTCGGTATCGCGCACCGCGGGCGCGGCGACCTGCACGCTCTCGAGTTCGCGCGGCGCGACCAGGGCATCGTCTTCGGTGAGCGTGAGCTGGCTTCCCGAGCCGATCCGCACACCACCGGCGGTCACGCTGCCTGAGCGAGCGATGATCAGGTTCGACCCGAGGCTCTGGATCTGCTCGGCCACGCGCGCCTGGGCGCCGGCGCCGACGCCGACCATCGCGATGACGGCGGCGACGCCGATGATGATGCCGAGCATCGTGAGCGCGCTCCGAAGCTTGTTGACCCGCAGCGCTCGGATGGCGATGCGGACGCTCTGCCAGACGCTCACGCGGCGGCCTCCTCCGCCGGTTGCGAGGCCAGGGCCTGCTCGGCGTCGAGCGGCGCTGCCACGGGCTCGTCGTTGCGCAGCCTGCCGTCCCGGAACGAGAGGATCCGGCCCGCGTAGGCGGCGATGTCCGGTTCGTGGGTGACCAGCACGAGCGTGAGCCCCTCGCGGTTGAGCCGCTGCAAGAGCGCGAGCACCTCGACGCTGGTGTGTGAGTCGAGGTTGCCGGTGGGCTCGTCGGCGAGAATCACGGCCGGGTCATTGACGAGCGCCCGGGCGATCGCGACGCGCTGCTGCTGGCCGCCCGAGAGCTGGCTCGGCTGATGGTCCTCGCGGTCGGCGAGCGCCACCGCACTGAGGCGCGAGCGCGTCCGGCGAGACGCCGGCGACGTCCTCGCCGTCGAGCACGTAGCGGCCCGCGGTGGGCGTGTCGAGGCAGCCGAGGAGGTTCATGAAGGTGGACTTGCCCGAGCCCGAGGGGCCCATCACCGCGATGAACTCGCCGCGCTCGATGGTGACCGAGACGCCACGGAGGGCATGAACTGTGTGCGGCCCGAGATGGTAATCCTTCGTCAGGCCCTCGGCGACGATGATCGGTCCGGCCACGGCTAGAGTCTCAGGCGCCGCTCGCTCTTGGGCTTCTTGGCGCCCCCGCCCACGCTCCCCGCCAGACCAACGATGACTTCCTGGCCCTCCTTCAGATCGCCCCGCAGCACTTCGGTGAAGCTGCCATCGCTGAGACCCAGCGCGAGCCGGACTGGCGCCGGCTTTCCATCGGGGCCGAGGATCCAGACACGGCCGGCGAGCTTTTTCGCGTGATCCTCAGAGAGCTTTGGGTCCTTCGCGGGACGGTCGGGGTTCTTCTTCTTTGAGGGCGCTGCGCCACCCGCCACCGGGCCACCCGGCGATCCGCTCGGCGCCGCGGCCTCGGCGCCCGGCGGGCGGAACCTGAGCGCCGCGTTCGGGACCTTCAGCACGCTCGGCTTCTCCGCGACGACGAGCTTGACGTTCGCCGTCATGCCGGGCAGGAGCTTCCCCGCCGGGTTGTCCACGGCGACGACGACCGTGTACGTCACGACGTTCTGCACGATCTGCCCCGCCTTCCGGATCTGCGTGACGGTGCCCTCGAACGTCTCGCCCGGAAACGCGTCCACTGTGAACGTGGCACGGTCGTCGAGCTTGATGCGCCCGATATCGGCCTCGTCCACGCTCGTCTCGACCTGCATCTTCGTCAGGTCCTGGGCGATCGTGAAGAGCACCGGCGCCTGCAGGCTCGCCGCGACGGTCTGGCCGACATCCACCTGGCGCGAGACCACGACGCCCTGCACCGGAGCGCGGATCGTGGTGTGATCGAGATCCACCTGGGCCTGCTTGAGGCCGGCGTCTTTCTGCTCCACCTGCGCGCGCGCCGATACAAGCATGGCTTCCGCCACGCGCAGCTGGGCGATCGCCGACTGGATGGCGGACTCCAGCGCCTGCTCGTGCGCCCGCGCCGAGTCCAGCTGGGCGACCGCCGAGTCGTGCGCCGCCTGGGACGTGTCGAGGTCGCTCTTAGCGATGAGCTGGCGCGCGAACAGCTCCGTCTTCCGGTCGAAATCGCGCTTGGTGTCGAGCACGGCGACCTGCGCCTTCGCCGTCTGGGCGCGCGCCTCGGCGTGCGCCGCCCGGGCGTTCCCGACGTCGGCGCGCGAGCGCTCGACTTGCGCCTGCTGGTTGAGGACCGCGGCCTTGGCGGAGTCGAGGTCCGCCCTGGCCTGGATGAGCTTTGCCTCGAAGATGGCCGGGTCGATCCGCGCGATCACCTGGCCTTTCGTCACGACCGAGTTGAAGTCGACGAGGAGCTCCTTGATCTGGCCCGACACCTGACTGCCCACCTGGACGGTGATGACCGCGTTGAGGTTACCGCTGGCCGAGACGGCGGCGGTGAGTGGACCGAGCTCAGCGCTGGCGAACCGATACTGCGGTGAGCTGCCGCCGATCTCGACGAAATAGCCCGATACCCCGGCTCCGGCCATGATGACCACGAGCACCAGCAAAAACACACGGTTCAAGAGGAGATCCTCCGCCAGGCCCCGCTGGGGGCTCAATTCTTGAGTGTGAAGTTTTGGATCTGGGACCGGGAGGCCGCAATCCGGGGAATCATGGATTCG
>QHTD01000226.1 GCA_003220675.1 Candidatus Rokuibacteriota bacterium
GGCGTCGGCGTGCAGCGTCGCCAGCTCCTGCTGGCGCGCCTCTTCTCGACCCTTGCGATCGGCGACCCGTTCCCAGGTCCCACGATACTCTCGAATGAGACGAGCGTCCAGGGCCGCCAGGCTCGCAAGGTGGCGCACCGCCGTCGCGCGTGTCACCGGGTCGTCGCCGCTCAGGATCAGGGGCAGGGCGCCGCCCTGCGCGTGCACCCGGTACATGACCCGGAGGAGCCGCGCGAGCGCTTCTTCCTCGGTTGTGCGCTGACCCTCGAGCCGCGCGATCTCGCCCCTCAGCGCGGCGATGTCGGACTGCGTCCGTTTGATCCGCGCGGCGAGCCGGGCGACCTCTGTCTGCTTCTCGGCCAGGCGCCGCTCGATCTCCTCGAGCTCGGCGAGCAGCGAGGTTTCGCGGGCGCGCGCGGCCGCGGCCTTCTCGCGCTCCTCCTTCAGGCGCTTCTGCGTCTGCTGGAGCTTTTTCTGCTCGCTCTGCAGCGGATCCTCACGCTTCGGTTGTGCGCCCGCGGTCGAGATCGTGAGCGCGAGCAGTGCCGTCAGCAGGAGGGCGAGGAACGGGGGGCGGGACCTCTCCGAGACCCGTAGCTTCTGCGCGTTACTCGGGCGCCACGCAACGTCACAGCACGCCGCGGGTCGGTGGCTAGCGTGGTCGAGGAGGGGTCCCGCCCCCCACTCCTCGCCCTCCTGCTGCGTTCTCATCGCGCTCACGCTTTCGCGCGGGCGAGCCAGCCGCCGAGACCCCCCAGCAGCGCGCCCGCAAGCACCAGCGCGAGGACGTTGATCGGGGAGAGGAAGGCGAGTTGGGGGAGATCGAGGGTGATGTTGACGAGCGGCTCGAGGCGCGGCGCCACCACGGAGTGCGTCGCCACGAGCGCGGCGAGCGCAATGACGGCGCCGGTCAGGCCCTGCAGCATCCCTTGCAGGAGTAGCGGGAGCCGGATGGTCATCTCGCTGGCGCCCACGAGGCGCATGATCTCCGTCTCCTGCCTGCGCGCGTGGAGGATCAGCGTCGTGGCGGTCGTTACCGTGAGGAGCGCCGCGACCGCCAGCACGACGCCGATCCCGAGCCCGATCGTCGTCAGGAGCCGCTGCCATTGCGAGAGCCGCTCGACCCAATCGACGCTTCCGGCGACCTCGTCCGCCTCCGGGAGCGCCGACAAGCGCTCGAGCAGGGCGCGCGCGCCCTCAGGAGTGGCGGCCGCCGCCGCGGGCGTGACCTCGAGCGAGGCCGGCAGCGGGTTGGCCGGGAGCTGCGCGACGACACTCGCGTCCTTGCCGAGGAGTTGCTTCAGGGACACGAGCGCATCGGTCTTGCTGATGTAGAGAACGCCGGCGACGCCCGGGACCTCCCGCACGCGCTCGACGAGCGCCTTGGCCTCGCTGGGCGCGGGCTCGCGCTTGAGGTAAACGATGACACGGACGCGCTCGCGCCACCGCGCCACCGCGCGCTCGAGGTTCAGCGAGAGCAGCCAGAACCCGCCGAGCGCCGCAAGCGACAGCGTGATCAGCACGACCGCGCTGACGGCCACGCGCCCGGCTCGCCGAAGGTCCCGCACCGCCTCGCCGATCAGGAACCCGAGCACGCCGTCAGCCCTCGTCTTTCACGACCCGTCCGCTCCCGAGCGTGATCGTCCGTCGCCGGAGCATCCGCGCGAGATCGGCTCGGTGCGTGGCCAGCACGACTGTCGTGCCGCCCGCCCAGATGTCCCTGAGCACGTCGAGGATCTCGGCCTCCATCGCCTGGTCGAGATTCCCCGTTGGCTCGTCGGCGAGGAGGAGTGGAGGTTTGCGCACGATCGCCCGAGCGAGCGACGCGCGCTGAGCCTCGCCCTGCGAGAGCTGGGCCGGATAGGCCTGGGCGCGGGATGAGAGGCCCACGACGCGGAGCGCGTCGAAGACGCGCTGGGTGATCTCGCGCCTGGGCGTCCCCAGCACACGTAGGACGAAGGCGACGTTCTCGTAGACGGTGCGCACCGGGAGGAGCTTCGCGTCCTGGAAGACGACGCCGATCGACCGCCGGAGCGCGGCCACCTCACCCTGCCTGAGCCTCCCGAGATCGTAACCGAGCACCTGAATGTCGCCTTCGGTGGGGAGATCGTCGCGATAGAGGAGCCGCAGCAGCGTCGTCTTGCCCGCGCCAGATGGTCCGGTCAGGACGACGAACTCACCCTTGGTGATCCGGAGGCAGACATCGCTCAGCGCAGGGACCTTCACCGGCCCGACCGAGTACACCTTCCAGACGCGAACAACCTCAATCATGGCGGGCATGTTCGATTATAGCGGCCCGCCTCAGATTTGAGAGAGCTTCTCCTCCAGGAGCCGGTTGACGATGCCGGGATTGGCCTTGCCACCCGTGGCCTTCATCACCTGGCCGACCAGGGCCTTGGCCGCCACGGTCTTACCGCGTCTGTAGTCCTCGATCGCCTTGGGGTTCTGGGCAATGACCCGGTCGATGACCGCGCCGAGCGCCGCCTCGTCGGCGACCTGCGTGAGCCCCTCGCGGCTCACGATGACACGGGCATCCTCGCCGGAGACGAACATCTTCTGCAACACGTCTTTCGCGATCTTGCCGCTGATCGTGCCGGCCTCGACGAGCTTGAGCAGCCCGGCGAGGCGCTCGGGCGTGATCGGCGAGCTCTCGATGGCCCGCTCGTCGTCGGCCGGCAGCTCCCGCAGCAGCTCCGACATGATCCAGTTGGAGACGATCTTGGGCTGCGAGAGCTCACGCACCGCCGCCTCGAAGTACTCGGCGAGCGCGCGGCTCTGCGTGAGGAGCTCCGCGTCGTACTGAGGCAGGCCGTACTGGCTGACGAACCGCTGGCGCCGCTGGCGCGGCAGCTCCGGCAGCCCCGCGCGGATCTCCGCGACCCGTGCGCGGTCGAGCGTGAGCGGGACGAGGTCGGGCTCGGGGAAGTACCGGTAGTCGTGCGCATACTCCTTCGAGCGCATCGAGCGCGTGTAGCCGCCGTCGGCGTCCCAGAGGCGCGTCTCCTGCACGATGCGCTCGCCGGCGCCCAGCGCCTGCGCCTGGCGGCGGACCTCGAACTCGAGGGCGCGCTGGACGTTCCGGAACGAGTTCATGTTCTTGATCTCGACCTTCGTGCCGAGCTCGCGGGCGCCGCGCGGCCGAAGCGACACGTTCGCGTCGCAACGCAGCGACCCCTCCTCCATGTTGCCGCTGGAGACGCCGAGGTAGACCAGCACAGCGCGGAACGCCTTGAGGTACGCGGAAGCCTCCTCGGGCGAGCGCAGGTCGGGCTTGGAGACGGTTTCCATGAGCGGAACGCCCGAGCGGTTGTAATCGACGAGGCTCGCCTGCGCCGTCTCGAGCGTCCCCTCGTGGAGGAGCTTGCCGACGTCTTCCTCGAGATGGAGCCGCTGGATGCCGATGGTGCGGGACGCCCCATCGACGTCGATTTCGAGGTAGCCATCTTCGGCCAGCGGCTCCTCATACTGGGTGATCTGGAAGTTCTTCGGCATGTCCGGATAGTAGTAGTGCTTGCGTGCGAAGCGGCACGCGTCGTTCACCCGACAATTGAACGCAAGCGCCGCGCGGATGCCGAACTCGATCGCGCGGCGGTTGACGACGGGAAGCACGCCGGGCATCCCCTGGCAGACCGGGCACGTCTGGCTGTTCGGGGGCGCGCCGAAGCTCGTCGGACAGCCGCAGAACATCTTCGAGCGCGTGAGGAGCTGGGCGTGGACCTCGAGGCCGATGACCACCTCCATTGGAGCGGGGGCCGCGTGACCGGTGCTCATCGTCGGTGGCCTGCCGGCGGTGCGGTGTGGCTCCGTCCGCTCATGCCAGGCTCGGCCGCCGCGCGCGCCACGGCGTCGCCTGCTCGTACGCGTATGCGGCACGCAGGACGCCGGCCTCGTCGAGCGCCTTGCCGATGAACTGGAGACCGATCGGGAGTCCTTGCACGCTGAACCCGCACGGCACCGAGATCGCGGGGAGCCCCGTCATGTCCGCCGGGACGGCGAAGACGTCGTTCAGGTACATCGAGAGCGGGTCTTCTTTCTCCCCGTGCTTGAAGGCGACGTTCGGCGTCATCGGCGCGACGATCAGGTCCACGCGACCAAACGCGGCGTCGAAGTCGCGGCGCACGAGCGTCCGCACCCTCTGGGCGCGCCCGTAGTAGGCCTCGTGGTACCCGGCCGAGAGCACGTAGGTGCCGAGCATGATCCGGCGCTTGACCTCGGCACCGAAGCCCGCCGCGCGCGTGCGGCTCGACATCTCGATGAGGTCCCTCGCGCCGGCGACGCGCAGGCCGTACTTCACACCGTCGTACCGCGCGAGGTTCGACGAGGCCTCCGCGGGGGCGATCACATAGTAGGTCGCGAGCGCGTGCGGCGTCGCCGGGAGCGAGACGCGCTCGACCGTGGCGCCGAGCCCCCGCAGCACGTCCACCGCGGTGCGGACGGCGCGCTCGACCTCGGGGTCCATGCCCTCGATGAAGTACTCGTCGGGGAGGCCGAGCCGGAGCCCGCGCACGCCCTGCGCCAGCGCCGCGGCGTAGTCGGGCACCGGCGCCGTGAGGCAGGTCGCGTCGCGCGGGTCCGCGCCGGCGATCGCCCGGAGCAGGAGCGCCGCGTCCGTGACATCCCGCGCGAGCGGGCCGATGTGGTCGAGCGAGGAACCGAACGCGACGAGCCCGTAGCGCGAGACGCGCCCGTACGTCGGCTTGAGCCCGACGACGCCGCAGAACGCGGCTGGCTGCCGCACGGAGCCTCCCGTGTCGGTGCCGAGCGCCCCCGCGGCCAGACCGCCGGCGACGGCGGCGGCCGAGCCGCCCGACGAGCCGCCCGGCACCCGCGCCGGATCCCACGGGTTCCGCGTGAGCTTGAAGGCCGAGTGCTCCGTGGACGAGCCCATCGCGAACTCGTCCATGTTGGTCTTGCCGAGGAGCACGGCCCCCGCCGCTCGGAGGCGCTCGACGACCGTCGCGTC
>QHTD01000227.1 GCA_003220675.1 Candidatus Rokuibacteriota bacterium
TGCGCCCGAGCGCTGGTGGCAGCGAGAGCTCGCCGCGCTCGTCGCGGTACTGCTGCTCGCGGCCGTGCTGGTGTCGTTGCCACCGCCCGCCTGAGAGGCGGCTCTCGGGGCGACGGGGCGGAATCTGAGGACAGCGCGTGCCGTCCTACGAGCTTTTCAGCTGCATGTTTTAGTCGCGTCGACTCTTTCGCGACCCAACAAGTCGTAACGTGCGACAACTCCAACGAAAACGTAATCGCGACTCAAACACGGGTTCGAACACCGCGACGAAGCTAGATCAAGTCAACCTCGAATCCGAGGATGTTTGATATCGGTGATTGCGCGCCCCCGCAACCAACAATGATCAGGAGTGGAAAGCAGGATCTCGTTTGCACCCTAGAGATCTTCGAGCTCTACATCGTCGTGGACCTCTGTGGGAATACCGTGGGGATTACTCTTAATCAGCGGGTCCAAGGTCCGAACCCAGCAGTCCCCATCGAACTGGAGCGGGCCAGCGCTATTTCCCGCCGGCTGCCGTTGACGGCACCTTGTCCCGGCATCGGAGGCGCTCGATGTCCGCCTCGTGATAGACCCGGATCCCGCCGATCCGGGCTGCCCGGGGATAGAGGGTTCCCTCCCTGCGCCGCAGGCTCGTGGTCCCGATCCCGAGCGCCTTGGCCACGTCCGATACTGTCAGGTACCCAGCCTCCCGCAACTGGAGCACCAGCCAGTGGCCACGGCGGTTGTGGTGGCCGTGGATGAACCGCGGAACACCGTGGCGGTAGTGCCGAGCCTGAAGGTCGACTACCTGCCCGCAACCGCACTGGCAGCGGTGCTTCCCCAGGTTCTCCTGAAGCCACCGGACCGAGACAGGAGCCAAGGATTCCAAGGAAAGGCAGGATCGAAGTGCGAGTCGTCGGCCTCTGACACCGGGGGCATCGGGCAACCATAGGAGCGATACGGGGGTCAAGGATTCCAAGGAGATGCGGGCACAATTTCGCGTTCGTCGGCCTATGTACATGGTCTGGCCCCCGCCCGGCGGGCCGACCAGGAGCACGTTGTGGGCGCCGGCCGCGGCGATCTCGAGCGCACGCTTGGCGTGTGCTTGGCCCCGGACGTCGGCGAGGTCGAGGTCGTCCGCCGCGGCTGCTCGTACGGGGCGCGCGAGCGGCACCGCCACAGCAGCACAGTCGCCGTTCAACAGGCCGACCGCGTCGGAGAGCGTCG
>QHTD01000228.1 GCA_003220675.1 Candidatus Rokuibacteriota bacterium
CACGGCGGAGTCCGGCAGGCCCACCGTGGTGAAGGCCGGCAGGCCGGCCGTGACGTCCACTTCGACACGCACGAGCGCCGCTTCCACGCCGACGAGCGCTGCCGAGAGCACGCGCGCGATCACGCCCTGATTGTTCGGTGGTGCCCGCGGCCCGTCAATGTCGCGAGTTCGATACTCTGGCCGGGGTGCAGGAGACCGAACCCACGGGACGGCGTGAGGCCGGCTACTGGTTCAGCCGGCGGCGGAGGAAGCCGAGCAGCCCCTGCGGGACGAAGATCACCATCAGCGTGAAGATGATCCCGACCGGAATCAGGTAGTACTCGGTGAAGAAGCGCGAGAACAGCTCGCGCAGCAGGAAGAAGAAGGCCGCTCCCGCCACCGGCCCCACGAGCGTCCCCATTCCGCCCATGACGTTGAAGACGACGACCTCGCCCGACACCAGGAAGAAGACGAAGTCCGGCGCGGCGAACTTGTTCTGGAGCGCGTAGAGCACCCCGGCCAGCCCCGCGAAGAGCCCGGACAGCATCACCGCGACGATCTTGTAGCGCTCGACGTGGTAACCGATCGCGCGGGTGCGCGGCTCGTTCTCGCGGATCGACTGGAGCACCATCCCGAACGGCGACTGGGTGATCCGCCGCAGCCCGAGGTACGAGACGGTCACGACGGCGAGGACGAACCAGTGAAGCGTCACCGGCGTGAACCGGGCGGACACCACGCCCGGGATGGCGAAGGCCGGCTGGCTGAAGCCGAGGCCGTTCTCGCCGCCGGTGACCTCCGTCCACGTGAAGATGATGACGTAGAAGATCTGCGAGAAGACGAGCGTCGTGATCGCGAAGTAGATGTCGCGCAGGCGCGTCGAGAAGTACGCGACGAAGACCGCGACCGCGCCCGCCCCGACGAGGCCGTAGAGGATCGCGAGCCAGAGATTCGGCGGCCGCACGGTGAGGAGGGCCGCGGCCGCGCCGTACATGCCGAGCCCGAAGAACGCGGAGTGGCCGAACGACACCATCCCCGTGTAGCCGATCAGGAGGTCGAGCGACATCGCGAGCAGCCCCCAGATCAGGATCTCGGTCACGAAGCGCCGCCAGAACTCCGGGAGCACGAGCGGGGCGACGACGAGCAGAGCCAGGACGACGGCGAAGCCGATCCAGTAGCCCGCCGCCGATCTCGTCATTTGGGCGTCGGGACGAAGAGGCCCGTGGGCCGGAACAGCAGGGTCAGGATCAGGACGACGAACGAGACGATCACCGCCTGGGCCGGGCTCACCCAGATCGACGCGAAGGCCTCGAGCAGGCTCAGGAAGATGGCGGCCAGGATGGAGCCGCCGAGGTTGCCCATGCCACCCACGACCACGACGATGAAGGCGCGCAGGATGAAGTCGAGTCCCATGGCGTGGTTCACCCCCGTGAGGGGGCCGAAGAGGACGCCGCTCGCCGCGGCCATCGCCGCGCCGATCGCGAAGACCACCGTGTGCACCAGCGGCACGGGGATCCCCATGGCAGCGGCCATGACCCGGTCCTGCGTTGTGGCGCGGATCCAGATCCCGTACTTCCCGTATTTCATGAAGAGCCAGAGCCCACCGATGATGGCCGCCGAGAGCACCGCGACCAGCAGGCGATACCACGGGTACTCGAGGTAGAAGAGCGAGAAGTGCCCGGTGATGGGCTCGTTGATCTTGCGCGGCACGGGCCCGTACTGCCAGAGCGCGTAGTTCTGGAGCACCAGGGACAGGCCGAACGTGGCGAGGATGGTCGTGAGCGGGTCGCGGCCGAGCAGGGGCCGCAGCGTCGTCGTCTGGATCACGGCCCCGAGCAGGCCGATCCCCATAACGGCGGCGCCGAGCGCAAGCCAGAAATTCCCGGTGGTGAGGAACACCGTGCTCCCCAGGTACGCGCCCAGCATGAAGAGCTCGCCGTGGGCGAAGTTGACGACGTCCATGATCCCGAAGATCAGCGTGAGGCCCGAGGCGACCAGGGCCAGGATCATCCCGGTGACGATGCCGTTGATGACCTGGATCAGGAGCAGATCGAACGGGATCGTCACGCTACACTCCCAGGTACTGGTGGATGACCGCGTCGTTCCGCCGGAGGTCGGCCGCGGGCGCGTGATGGCGCACCACACCTTTCTCCATGAAGTACACGCGGCTTGACACTTCGAGGGTCAGTCGCACGTTCTGCTCGACGAGCAGGATCGCCACCCCGTCGCCGTGGAGGACGTCGATGATCTCGTGGATCTGGGCGACCATGCGGGGCATCAGACCCTCGGTCGGCTCGTCGAGGAGGATGATCTTGGGCTCGAGCATCATCGCCCGCGCGATCGCGAGCATCTGCTGCTCGCCGCCCGAGAGCGTGCCACCCGCCTGGTTGCGCCTCTCCCGCAGCACAGGGAAGCTCCCGTAGACCTTCGCGAGCAGGGCGTCGCGTCGCTCCGGCGGCACGCCGGGCCGGTCGAGCCCGGTCCGGAGGTTCTCGAGGACGGTCAGAAGCCGAAAGATGCGACGGTCCTCCGGCACGTAGGCGATGCCGAGCCGGGCCAAATGATACGGCGCCGCGCCGGCGACCGAGCGCCCCTCGAAGGTGATCGTGCCCTCCGAGGGCCGGACGAGCCCCATGATGGTCTTGAGGGTCGTGCTCTTGCCGACGCCGTTCCTGCCGAGGAGGCCGACCACCTCTCCCGGGCCCACGTCGATCGACACGCCGTGCAGGATGTGCGACTTCCCGTAGTAGGTGTGGACGTTCTGGACGGACAGCATCAGGTCTTCAGATAAACTTCCTGGACGCGGGGGTTGGCCTGGATCTCGGCCGGCGTGCCCTCCGCGACCACCTCGCCGTAGTGCAGCACGGTGATGGTGTGGGCGAGCCCCATCACCACCTCCATGTCGTGCTCGACGATGAGGATCGTGAGGTCGGTCGCGATCTGGCGGATCAGCTCCACCGTCGCGCGTGTCTCGCTCACGCTCATGCCGGCCGTCGGCTCGTCGAGGCAGAGCAGCTTCGGCTCGGTGGCCAGCGCAATCCCGATCTCGAGATGCCGCTGCTCGCCGTGAGAGAGGTTGGCCGCCAGCTCCTCTTCCTTGTCACCGAGCCCCACGGCGTCGAGCACGGCCCGAGCCCGGTCGATCACGTCGACGAACGCGCGGTGGTGGCGGACCAGGCTCCAGCTGTGGTGGCGCGACTGGGCGGCGATGCGAACGTTCTCGAGGACGGTCGCGCCGGGCAGGATGTTGGTGATCTGGTACGACCGCGCGATCGCCTTCTGGGAGATCCGGTGCGGTGGTAGCCCGGTGATGTCCTCGCCGTCGAAGACGATGCGGCCGCTGGTCGGGCGGAGCACGCCGGTGACGCAATTGAAGAAGGTCGACTTGCCGGCGCCGTTGGGGCCGATCATGGCGCGGATCTCGCCGTGAGGCACGGCGAGGGTCACGTTGTCGAGGGCCGTGAGCCCGCCGAAGCGGACCGTGAGGCCCTCGGTCCGGAGGATCGGAGACCGGACGGCTCCCCGCCCATTGCCGTGCGGGGAACCGGGCTCCGGCAGTCGGTCCGGCGTCACGCCTTGGAGAATGTGCAGGCGGGCGGGACGACCGTCTTCTCCTTGGGAATCACCTCGACGAGACGGTGTTTGTTGTCCTTGATCTCGAAGATGAACTCGCGCAGGAAGGCCTGGTGGTCCTCCTTGCGAAGGGTCTTGTCGCCCTGCGGAAAATCGTCGCTCTCCTTGACGTCCATGCCCTCTAGCGCCTCGATCAGCTTCATCGTGTCGTCACGCCCGCGGAACCCAGACCTCTGCATGCCGAGCTTGAGAAAGTTCATCGCCTCGAAGTTCGATTGGACGTAGCGGTCCGGAAGCGGCCCGGACGGGTCGATCTTCTTGAGAGCCGCCACCGCCTCGTCGAAGAACTTCCTGTGGTGCGGCGTGTTCAGCGGGGGGTCGAGCACGGGCACGTAGCGGTTGATGCCGACGAACCCCTCGATCTTGTGGCCGAGGGCGGGCAGGTGGGTGGACTCGGCGATGGCGCCGTCACCGGCGAACTTGTACTTCCGGGTCAGACCCAGATCGTACGCCTGGGTGGCCAGGACCACGGCGTTGGCGCCGAAGAAGATGCCGAAGAAGCCGTCGAAGTTTCCGCTGACCTTGGAGAGGAACGGCGTCATGTCGGCCGTCCCCAGCGGGATTCCCGTTCCCCCGACCACCTCGCCGCCCAGCTTCTTGATCTGCTCGACGTAGGCGTCGCGGGTGGACTGGCCCCACGCGTAGTCGAGATACGCGATGTGCCACTTCTTCCCCATCTTGTTGACGAGGTAGTGGGCGAAGGCCACCGCCTGGGCGGGGGCGTAGTCGAACGGCCGGAACACGTAGCGGCTGCACTTGGTTGTCGTGATCGTGGTGTCCAGGCAGACGCCAACCATGAAGACCGTGCGGTGCTCGTCGAAGACCGGCATGCAGGCCAGGCAGACGTTGGAGAGATAGCCGCCTTCGGCCACGTCGACCTTGTCCTCCACGAGCAGCTTCTCGACCTTCCGGCGGCCGACGTCGGGCTTGGACTCGTAGTCGGCTATGACGGCCTCGAGAGGCCGGCCGTTGACGCCGCCCGCCTTGTTGATGCGGTCGACGGCCATCATCGAGCCCACGAGCGCGGTCTTCCCGCCCGCCGCTGCCACTCCGGTGAGCGGTTGCATGATCCCGATCTTGTAGGGCTTTGCCTGGCCGAACGCTTCGCGCCACGGCGCGGGGACCAGCATGGTCGCGCCGAGCGCGCCGGCAGTCGCGGCCGAGAGCCCGAGGAAGCGGCGCCGCGTGGTCTTGCCGCTGCACCAGATGTCCTTCGCCCAGGGTTCGCCCTGCCAACGTTCGGCCATGGTGTCCTCCTCAGCGCGAGAGAGTGCGTCGAATCCACCCGAGGAATGCCCTTTATAAACTAACCGGTGGGACCGCGCAAGGGGTCCCGGGCGGGTTTAGAGCGTGCCCGGGTACGCCCCGCCGTCGATGAGGAAGTTCTGCCCCGTGACGAAGCCCGCGTGCGTGCCGCAGACGAAGGCGCAGAGCTCGCCAAACTAGTGTCGAAGGGCCCCGGGAGGAGGTTGTTGATCGTGACGTTGTGGCCGACGGTCTTGCGCGCGAGCCCCGCGACGAAGCCCGTGAGCCCGGTGCGCGCTCCGTTCGAGAGCCCCAGGATGTCGATGGGGTGCTTCACGGCGCTCGACGTGATATTGACGATGCGGCCGAAGCGGCGCGCGATCATGCCGTCCACGGTCGCCTTGATCAGGAGGATCGGCGTGATCATGTTCGCGTCGAGCGCCTTGATCCAGGTGTCGCGGTCCCACTCGCGGAAGTCGCCGGGCGGCGGACCGCCCGCGTTGTTGACGAGGATGTCGGGCGCCGGGCACGCGGCGAGCAGCGCCGCGCGCCCGGCCTCGGTCGTGACGTCGCCGGCGACGGCGGTCACGCGGACGCCCGTGGCGTCGCGGATCTCTTTCGCGGCCGCCTCGAGCACGTCCTTCGTGCGGGCCATCATCGTGATGTTCACGCCCTCGCGGGCGAGCGACATGGCGCACGCCTTTCCCAGCCCACGGCTCGAGGCGCAGACGATCGCGTTCCGGCCCCTGATCCCGAGGTCCATCGGCCCCTCCTCTACGAGTCGCCCCTGTCTACACCAGCTACGTGGTGACTGGGAGGCCCGCGGCAACGATCGCGCGGCGAATCGCCTCGCGCTCCGTGGCGCTGACGGGGGTGAGTGGCGGGCGCACGTGCGCGGCGGGGATGCGGCCGAGGAGCACGAGTGCCTCCTTCATGCGGTTGTGCATGTCGACGAACGGCGGCGCGTAGAAAACCCTCACCAGGGGGTCGAGACGGTCGTTGATCCACCGTGCGCCGTCCACGTCCCCCTTCTGGCACGCCTCGAAGAGTTCGGCCTGGAGGTCGGCGACGACGCTCCCCATTCCCGAGATCGCGCCGTCGGCGCCGAGCAGGAACGTCGCCATGAGCGACATCGTGAAGGCCGAGAGCATCGCGACGGGGCGCCCGGTCGCGCGCAGCGCTCGGAGGTTCGCCTCGAACGCGACGATGTCGTTCGACCAGTCCTTGACCGCGCAGACGTGAGGGATCTCGGCGAGTCTCGCGAGCGTCTCGGGGCTGTAGCCGATCCCGGAGGCTGGCGGGTACTCGAAGACGATGATCGGCAGGTCAGCCTTCGCGGCGATCTCGGAGAAGTGGCGCAGGACCATCTCGGGCTTCTCCTGGGCGCCCCACATGAAGAGGGTCGGCGGAAAGACGAGGACCCCCGCCGCGCCCTCGGCTCTGGCATCGCGAGCGAGCGCGACTGCCTCCTGCGTGCCGTCAGAATAAACACCCGCGACGACTGGGCACCGGGTGCCCACCTCGTCGAGCGCGATCGCGAGGGCGCGCGTGCGCTCCTCGCGTGAGAGCGAGGAGACCTCGGCGGCGTGGCCGTTGGCGACGATCCCGGTGACGCCGCGGGTGTCGGCGAGCCAACGGAGGTGCTTCCGGTAGGCCAGCTCGTCGATTGCGAGGTCGGCCGTGAACGGCAGGAGGTTCGCGGGCATGATTCCTCGGAACTTCACCATCTCGACACCTCGTCGGTGATTTCCTTGGCCGGGACCACCCGGCCGTACGCCCGCCCGATGATATCAAGGGTCGAGCGCTGGATCTCGGGCCAGAGCGTCGCCACGCCATCCTCGACCACGGTCACCCGGTACTCGCGGTTGAAGGCCCCGATGACTGTGGCCAGGACGCAGATGTCCGTCATCGTGCCCGTGATGACCAGCGATGTGACGGAGCGGGCGCGGAGGGCGCCGTCGAGCGGCGTGCCGGCGAAACCGTCGTACCAGCGCTTGCGCACGACGAGCTCGCCCGGCCGGGGCCGGAGCTCCTCGACCGTCTCGGCGCTCGGCGTTCCCTCGAGACACGCGGAGGAGGGCATTCCGAATCCCGTCGGCACCCCGTGTGGGGCCGGCTTGTGTTCGGGGTGGAGCTCGCCGACGAGCACCGGTACTTCGGGCGAGTAGACGAACTCCGTGAAGACCACCGGCAGGCGCCGGGCGCGGAAGAGGTCCACGAGACCCCGCACCGTCGGCACGATCGCGCGCGCCTGCTCCACCGCCATCGCCTCGCCGGGCAGGACGAAACCGCGCTGCATGTCCACGACGAGGAGCGCGGTCCTGCCGGGCTCGGGGGCGAGGATACGGGCGAAGAGCTCGCGCCGGACGCTCACGTGAGCCTCGGAAGGACCTCGTGCGCGATGCGCTCGACCTGCTCGGGCTCGTAGCGGTAGGGGATCAGGACGATCCGGTCCACCCCCGACGCGACGTGGGCGCGGAGCTGCGTCACGCACTCCTCGGCGCTGCCGCGGATCGCGTGCTCGATCGTCGACTCGCTCCAGGCGGCGACGTCCCACTCCGTCTCGAGCCATCGGCGCATCGGCGTCTCGGTCTCCTCGCGGGAGCGGCCGACGTAGATCGCGAGCTGGTTGGTGCCCGTGAGCGTCTTCGGGTCGCGCCCGGCCTCGCGGGCGAAGCCCACGATCTTCTCCCACGACTTCCGGTAGCTCTCGGGCGTGTAGAAGTAGGTGAGCCAGCCGTCGCCCATCCGGGCGACGCGCCGAAGGACGGCGTCCACGTAGCCGCCGATGAGGATGGGCGGGCGGGGCTGCTGGACGGTACGGGGCCGCATGACGGCCTCGCGCAGATTGAACTCGTCCACGCGGAGAGTCACGCGGTCCTCGGTCCACAGGCGGGTCAGGATCTCGAGGTTCCGCTCGAAGAGGCGCCCGCGCTGCTTGAAGGGCACGCCGACGGCGTCGAACTCGCGGGCGTACCAGCCGGCGGCGACGCCGAGGAGGAGCCGGCCGTGAGAGATCGCGTCGAGCGTGCCGAGCGCCTTCGCGGCGAGCGTCGGGTTCCGCAGCGGGAGCACCAGCACGCCCGTGCCGAGCTTGATCCGGCGCGTGCGCGCGGCGAGCGCCGTGAGGACGCCCACGGCGTCGAGGATCGGGAAGGCGGGCTCCACGCCGAGGATCACGTGGTCCCAGGCCCAGAGCGACTCGAAGCCGAGCGCCTCGGCGCGCTCGGCGTACGCGTAGAGCGTGTCCACATCGGGCGTGTCGCGCGGGCCGACGAAGTTCCTGAGCGCGAGCCCCCAGTGCATTGCAGCGCTCAGCCGAGGAACCGCCGCTCGGGATCGAGCGCGCGCAGCCTCTCCAGCTCCTCGGCCGACGGCGGCTCCGTCGTCTCGACGCGCGGCGCTTCCCCGAGCTCGAAGCCAGTGTGCTCGCGGATCGTGGCCACGGAGACGCCGGGGTGGACCGCCTCGATCCGCATGCGTCGCGATTCCGGATCGAAGCCGAGGATCCCCAGCGTCGTGACGACGCGAGAGACGCCGCCGAAGCGGAGCCCGGCCTGGTGCCGTGAACCGTCGCCGCGGAGCCACCCCGGGCTCGTCACGAAGTCCACGCGCTCGACGAAGCGGCGACGCTCGTGCGGCGTGACGATGATGACCTCGCGGCAGAGGGAAGCGATATCGTTGGCGCCGCCCGTCCCTGGCAGCCGCACCTTCGGCGCCCAGTAGTCGGCCCCGATGACGCTCGTGTTGACGTTGCCGTAGCGGTCGATCTGGGCACCGCCCATGAAGCCCGTGTCCACGAAGCCGCGCTGCGCGAAGAGAAACGCGTCGGTGATCGCCGGCAGCATCGTCGCGCGGCGGCCGGCGCGCATCTCGTTGGTCGAGATGGGCAGGCGGCCCGGCGCGATCTCGGGGCCGATGATGCCCCCCTCGATGACCAGCGTGAGCCGCGGGGCGTGGCGTTGCTTGGCGAGCGCGGCGGCGAGGAGCGGCACGCCGACGCCGGCGAAGACGGTCGTGTCGTCCCGGAGCTCGCGGGCGGCGACGACGGCGAGCAGTTCGGACGCTGTGACGCCGGTCACAGGCCCGTCAGCTCGCGGGCGCGCCGCCCCTGGAGCGCGAGCCGCTCGCCGCCGAAGAGGTCGAGGTAGTCGCTCCACGTGGGGGGCGCGTACGCGTAGCGCTCGAGGTAGTCGGCCACGGCGGCAGGCCCACGCGCGTCGATCGCCCGTGTGTACTCGGCGAAGTGGTCGAAGTCCGCCTCGTAGAGGCCGTAGCACTCGTGGGGGAACGACCCGAACGGCACCAGCACGAGGGCGTCGACGGCGAAGCCCGGGATCACGGTACGCTCGGGGCGGCGGCGGATCGCCTCCTCGGTGACGACCTCCTCGGTCGTGACGAGCACCGTCGTGGCGGCGCGCGCGATGTCGGCGTCCATGTGCGGGTAGCCGTCGATCTGGCAGTTGCCGAAGACGTCCGCGCGATGGACGTGCAGCAGCGCCACGTCCGGGAACAGCGCGGGCACGGCGGCGAGCGTCTCACCCGTGTACG
>QHTD01000169.1 GCA_003220675.1 Candidatus Rokuibacteriota bacterium
GCCTCGTCCAGGCTCAGCGGGGACTAGGCACAGGCAACCAGGACCCGGCCCACAGCCGTCAGGGTGAAAAAACGGAATAGTGAGAAGCTAACGCGTTCCCGCTACTCCGCCTTCACCAGGAAGTGCGCGCGACGGTTCTTCGCCCAGCACGCCTCGGTCCGCTCCCTGCAGACCGGGCGCTCCTCGCCGTAGCTGATCACGGTGATCCGGCTCCCCTGGACGCCGCGGCTCACCAGGTAGTCCAGCGTCGCCTTGGCGCGCCGGTCACCGAGGACAAGGTTGTACTCGTTCGTGCCGCGCTCGTCGGCGTGGCCCTCGATGAGGACCAGCGTGCGTGAGTTGTCGTTGAGCCAGGCGGCGTCTGCGTCGAGGACCTTCGCGGCGTCGGTCCGAATGTCGTACCGGTCGAAGTCGAAGTGGATGTCCTTGAGGGCGTCGATCGTGCGGAACTCGCTCAGCGGGGGCCGTTCCGCGACGGTCGCCGGACGGCTCCCTGCCGCCGGGGTGCGCGCCTCGGCCCGGCTCACCGCCACGCTCCCGGGCGGGGCGGACAACGCGGCGGACGGCGCGCGCAACGCGGCGGACGGCGCGGGGACCGCGGCGGACGCCACGATCGGCGTCTTCGCGCAGCCCGCGATGGAGAAGGTCGCGATCATCATCGTCAACGAAGTCCTCGTGACACTCATGCGGCGCCTCCGTGCCGGCCCACCGCGTGCGGCGCGACTTCCGACGGCCGCCTCCGCGTGACCGGAACGCTGTAGGGTATGTGGAAGAGCCACCGCACCCACGCCTCCGTGCGCCTGTCGGCCGGCCACACCAGCGCGCTCTGGAGATCGCCGATCGTGAGTCGAATCCACGTCTTCCAGAGATCGAGCTCGCCCGGCGGGACGACCCGGACGAGCCTGCAGACGAGCCGCCCCGTCGGCCCGAGGTCCGCCGCCGCCGGGGGCTCGCCACGCGCGATCGGCAGCAGGACGCGCTCGACGATCCAGTGGTGCGTCCGGAGGATCAGGCGGCGACGCACCGGCGACTCGACGGCGAGCCAGCACGGCGCCATGTCGCGGTACCACTCGAGCAGCGTCGGCGAGATCGCGAGGGCGGCGGCGCTGAGCGCGGCCTCAGCGCCGCCGCAATGCGGCACCGCGCCCGCCGGCTTGCGATCACCGAGGCTTGCCCCGACGATATCAGCGAGCTGCACGTACCGCTCCGAGTCGCCGAGGTAGCGGCAGCGCCAGCCCTCCAGGATCGTGGCGACGTCCGGGAGCGGCCGCCACTGGAGCACGGTCACGTCTTGGGTGACGCCCGCCGCGCGCAGGCTCGCCACCGCCGCGTGGGCAGCGCGCCGGGTGTCGTTGAACCAGCGCCCGCGCTCCTCGCCGAGCGGCACGAGCGTCTGGCGGAGCAACAGCGCCAGCCGGCCGTCAGGCGCCTCATAGACGGCGACGAGGTCGGGATGGCGACAACACACAGATGCGATCTCGCCGTTCACCATGGCGTGCTCACCGGTCCGGCGTGGGTGCTGGCCGAGCGCTGCTCGGGCGTCGCCACCGATCGGGCCGGGCTGGGTGATACGACCGTGATCTCGACGGCGATCAGACGGCCGTCACGCTCTGCCGTCTTCACGGTGACGAACTCGCCCGGCTTGAGCTCTGTCGCCGGGAGCGGCGTCTGCTTGAAGCCCCCGGGCCACTGCCCAGGCGCCGCCTCCGCGGAACGCGCGACCAGCTCGATCTTCGTGTCCGGCGTCAGCTCGATCACCAGCTTGCTCGGACGGCTCTTGGGCGTCCACGGTCCGAACTCCTCGAGCGTGACGGCCCTGGCGTCCCGGCCCGTCGCCACGATCATTCCCGAGTGCCTCATCTCCGCGGGTGTTGTCTCGGCGGCTTGGCCCGCGCCGGGCACGAGCAGGCCGGCGAGCAGCAGCGCGATCACAACGTGTTTCATCGGTGTCCTCCCTGGCCGCGCGTTCTCGGCCGCGCGTCGGCAACGCGTTCTCGACCCTGTGTTCTCGACCTGGCGTTGGTTCAGGACGCCACGGCGATATAAAGGTCGCCGTCGTTGCGACGCACGAACAACAGGACGGGCGCGCCAGGCTTGAGGCGCGCGAGCGCCCGCTCGAGGTCGTCCACGCTCCCGACGGGCGTGCGATCGATCTCGGCGATCACGTCGCCGGGCTGGACGCCCGCGCTCGCAGCGGGGCTGCCGTCCTCGACACCGCGCACGAGCACGCCGGCCTTCGCCGGCAGGTCGAGCTCCTGCGCGAGCTGCGGCGTCACGGTCTGCACGGCGAGGCCCAGTGAGGGCTTCCCACCGGCCTCGGCGGTTCGTTGCTCCTCTGGCTCGGCGAGCTTCGCGATCCTGGCCCGCAGCGTGAGCGTCTTGCCGTCACGGACCACGGTCAGCGCGACGTCCCGGCCCACTCGCGTCTCGGCCACCAGGCGCGGCAGCTCGTCCGAGCGCCCGATCGTGTGACCGTCGTACTCGACGATGACGTCGCCGGGCCGGAGGCCCGCCTCCTTCGCCGGCCCACCGTCCGCCACCGACGCGACGAGCGCGCCGTGGGCGTCTCGCAGGTTGAAGCCTTTCGCGAGGGCGGATGTCATCCGCTGGATCGCTACGCCGAGGTAGCCGCGCACGACATGGCCGGCGGCGGCGAGCTGCGTGAGGACAGGCTTGGCGAGGTTGACCGGAATCGCGAAACCGATGCCGACCGAGCCACCCGACTGCGAGAAGATCGCGGCGTTGATCCCGACGGCCTGGCCCTGGGCGTTGATGAGCGGGCCGCCGCTGTTGCCCGGGTTGATCGACGCGTCGGTCTGGATGAAGTCATCGTACGGTCCCTCGCCGATCACGCGTCCGGTCGCGCTCACGATGCCCGTGGTCACGGTCTGCTCGAGCCCGAACGGGTTGCCGATCGCCATCACCGGCTCGCCGACCTGGAGACGCGAGGAATCACCGAGCGGGATCACCAGGAGTCCCGTCGCGTCCACCTTCAGGAGCGCGATGTCAGTCTTCGGATCGCGCCCCAGGACCCGGCCGGGCAGCTCGCGCCCGTCGGCGAGCGTCACCTTGATCTCGGTCGCGCCGTCGACGACGTGGTTGTTCGTGACGATCAGTCCGTTGGGGTTGATGACGAAGCCCGAGCCGAGGCTCCGCACCGCACGGCGCGGCCGGCCGCCGAAGAACTGCTCGAAGGACTGGTTGCTCTTGTCCACGCGCTTGGTGCTGATGTTGACCACTGCGGGTTTGAGCGTCCGCGCGAGCTCGACCCACGGTGACGCGGCGGGCGCCGGAGCCGTCGTCGTCACCGGGCGCTCGCTCCAGAGCGCCGCCCCCACCTGGGTGAAGCCGAACCGAGGAAGCACCGCCACCAGCGCGACCGCGAGGATCAGCGCGGTGATCCCTGAAATCTTGCGTCTCATCGGACACCCCTTTCATTCAGCGCCTGTCGTGCGATTTCGCCGAGCGGGTTGGATGGAGCCAGCCGCCGGACTTTGGTGTATTCGCGGACCATGCCGTCGTAGTCGCCGGCGCGCCGGAGCGCTGTGGCGAGGAGCAGGCGGATCTCGGCCGAACGAGGTCTGAGGCGCACCGCCTGCCGCAGCCGCTCGACCGCCGGCGCCAGCTCCCCCTGGTCGAGCAGGAGCCCGGCGAGATCGATCTGGTAGCGCGGATCGCCGGGGTCGAGATGCGCCGCCTCCTCGAGCTCGCGACGCGCCGCCCGCGAGTCGCCCATCTCCCTGAGGGTCTGCCCGAGCGCGTCGTGGACCCGCGGGTCGCCCGGGGCCAGGCGGACGGCGTCGCTCAGCTGGCGCATCGCACCTGTCACCACCCCGAGTCGCGCGTACGCAAGGCCCAGATAGTAATGTGCGCGGGCGTCTTGCGGCGCCGTCGCGACGGCGCCGAGGAGCGTCCGGATCGCAGGTGCGTAGTCGCCCTCGTCGATCAGGCGCGCTGCATGCGTCACGGACTGCCGGCCACGCCACGTCGGGACCTCGAGGACCAGCGCAAACGCGCCGGCCGCGGTGACCGCCAGCGAGCCGAGCATCACGAATCCGGTGACGAGGTCCGCGCGGGAGCGCACGAACCGCCGCAGGGTGCCGGGCATCGCCACGTCAGTCATCCGCACGTGTCCATCGCGCCATGGACGTGACGCTACCCGAGCGACATGAGAGGCCGATGAGAGCTCCATGAGAACTCTCTCAGCCGCAGACGCCCGAAGGCGCCAGCGATGAGCCGGTTCTCAGGCGAGCGGCAGGCGGATCGTGAAGGTGCTCCCCGCGCCGGGCGTGCTCTCGGCGCCGAGCGTGCCGCCGTGCGCGGTCACGATGGAGCGGGCGATCGGCAGTCCGAGCCCCGCGCCCGCCGTGTCGCGCGTCCGGGCCGCGTCGAGCCGGACGAAGGGTTCGAAGATGCGCTCGAGGTCGGCCGGATCCATCCCGACGCCGGTGTCGCTCACCGCGATCTCGGCCCACCCGTCGGCGACGCGCAGCGCCAGCTCCGCGCGGCCGCCGCGCGGCGTGTACTTCACCGCGTTCTCGACGAGCTTCATCACCGCGCGGCGCAGGGCGATCGCGTCGCCCATCACCGCCGCGGGCGCGCGCTCCTTGACGCCGACGACCACGCCCCGCTCGTCGGCGACCCGCCCGGCGATGTCGGCGATCTCGTCGAGCAGCGGCTCCAGCTCGACACGCTCGCGTGGCGCGGACGCCGGGACAGAGAGGCGCGAGAGCAATAACAAGTCCTCGGCGAGCCGGACGAGGCGCTCGACGTCCTCGAGGCTCGACGCGAGGACGCGACGGTACTCCTCGCCGGACCGCTCGGTGCGCAGCGCGACTTCGATGGTGCCCTTGAGCGCGGTCAGCGGGGTGCGCAGCTCGTGCGCAGCGTCGGCGGTGAAGCGCCGCATCTGGGCGAAGGTCGCTTCGAGACGCGCCAGCATCGCGTTGAGCGTCTCGGCCAGGTGGTCCAGCTCGTCCCCCGTCTCCCGCCGCGGGAGGCGCTCGTGGAGGTCCTCGCCGCTGATCCGGCGGGCGGTACGGGACATCGTGTCCACCGGCCGAAGCACCGAGCGCGCGATCACGGCGCCGCCCGCGGCGGCGAGCGTCAGACCGAGCGGGATCAGGACGAGGAGCGTCTCCAGATAGCGCCCGAGCGTGCGCTGGGCACGCTCGAGCGGCATGCCCACCTGGACGAGCTGCACGAGCTGGCCGTCGCGCGTGATCGGCAGCGTCAGCAGGCGCACGGGCTCGCCCGTGGCGAGCCGCACGGTCTCGAAGGTCGGCTCGCCGCGCGCGGCGTCGCGCCTGGCCTGCGCCGACAGCGGGAGCGTCTCCTCCCGCAGATGGGTCGAGCGTGCGCCCGGCCGACCTTCGGGGTCAACGAGCTGGAAGAACTTGTCGTAGAATTCCGGCCCGAGGATCTCCCGCAGCGCCGACTCGGGCTCCACGCCAAGGGCGGCGCCCGATCCCGCCCAGCCGGTGTCGCTGACCACCTGCCCCACCGCCAGGAGGGAGGTGTCGAGATCCTGGATCAGGCGGGAGCGGAGGAGCGAGTACGAGAGCCCGCCGATCACGGCGAGGATCGCCAAGAGAATACCGGTGTACCAGAGCGTCAGACGGGTGCGGATCGAGAGCGGCACTACGCGCGGACTCACTCGGCCCCCTTGAGCACGTACCCGGCGCCCCGGACGGTGTGGAGCAGGCGCCGCTCGCCCGACGCGTCGATCTTCCGCCTGAGGTAGCCGACGTAGACATCGATGACGTTGCTCTCGGAGTCGAAGTCGAGGCCCCACACGTGCTCGGCGATCATCGGCCGGGTCAGCACGCGCCCGGCGTTGCGCACGAGGTACTCGAGGAGCGCGTACTCCCGCGTGGTGAGCTCGACGCGCCGCCCGCCGCGCGACACCGTCCGCGTCGCGGGATCGAGGCTGAGGTCGTCGAGCCGGAGCGGCGCCATCCTCCGCTCGGCCCCCCGCCGGAGCAGGGCGCGGACGCGCGCCAGGAACTCCTCGAAGGCGAACGGCTTCGTCAGGTAATCGTCGGCGCCGAGGTCGAAGCCCGCGACCTTGTCCGCGACGCTGTCCCGCGCCGTCAGCACGAGCACCGGGGTGGCGACGCCGCGGTCGCGGACGGTCTTGAGGACGCCGAAGCCGTCGCGCTTGGGCAGCATGAGGTCCAGCACGACGAGATCGTACGGGGGGCCGGCCAGGATCAGGTCGAGGGCCTCGGCGCCGTCGGCGGCGACCTCGACGGCGTGACCTTCCTCCGCGAGCCCCTGGCTGATGAAGCTCGCGACCTTCCGCTCATCCTCGACGACCAGAATCCGCATCTATGCGCGTGCGTGGGCGGCCGCCGCAAGCACGGCGGCAGCAGACGCGCTCAGGGGTGGGGGTGGGTTCGCGGCGAGTGTCTTTCCGAGCCCAGCGAGTCCACCCCCACCCCTGAGCGCGATCACCCCTCGCGGAGCTTGCGCGCGGCCTCCGCGCGCATCGTCTGCATCGCGCGCGTCTCCTGGTCGGAGTACCGCTCCTCTTTCCAGGGGTCGGCGTGCATGTGGTATCCGTTCTGCTCCCAGAAGCCAGGCGGATTGACGTCCAGGAACTCGAAGCCGCGCACCCACTTGGCGCTCTTCCAGAAGTAGAGCTTTGGCACGACCAGCCGGCACGGGCCGCCGTGGACGGGCTCGAGGTCGCGCCCGTCGTGTCGCAGCGCCAGGAGCGCGTCGTCGTCCACGAGGTCCTCGAGCGCGAGGTTCGTCGTGTAGTCGGGATCGGCGTGGACCATCACGTACTTCGCCCCCGGCAGGAGCTTGACCCGCTTCATCAGCTCACGAATCCCGACGCCCTCCCATCGGTTGTCGAGCTTCGACCAGCGCGTCACGCAGTGCACGTCGGAGGTCACCGTCACCCGCGGGAGTTTGAGGAACTCTTCCCACGTCCACACGACCTCGCGCTCCACGTGGCCGAAGCAGCGGAACGTCCAGCGCGCCGGATCGAACCGGGGCGTCAGGCCGTAGGTGAGGACGGGCCACTTCGTCGTCAGCGTCTGGCCCGGGGGGATCCGCCCGGCGAGGGCGGGATCGGCGCGTGTCATCGGCCTCCACTATACACCGCCGTCACAACCTCTTCGTGCGATCGCGCACGGCGACATATAATGGATAAAGATAAGGACACGCGAGGACGTGGCAACGGTTCGGCGCACGAAAGGACATCGTGGATGAATGGAGAACGCAAGCTGGCGCTGTTCATCGACTTCGAGAACATCGCCCGCGGAGTCAAGGAAGCGCAGTACAAGGCCTTCGAGATCAAGCTGGTGCTCGAGCGATTGCTGGAAAAGGGCAAGATCATCTCCCGGCGCGCGTACGCGGACTGGAACCGCTTCACCGAGTACAAGCGCCCCTTCCACGAGTGGGCGATCGAGCTGATCGACGTCCCGCAGAGCCGCTACAGCGGCAAGAACTCGGCCGACATCCGCATGGTCGTGGACGCGCTGGATCTGGCCTATGGAAAAACGCACATCGACTCGTTCGCGCTGGTGTCGGGCGATTCGGATTTTTCCCCGCTCGTCTCCAAGCTTCGTGAAAACGACCGCTACGTGATCGGCCTGGGCGTGAAGTCGTCCTCGTCCGACCTCCTTGTCGCCAACTGCGACGAGTTCATCTTCTACGAGGACCTGATCCGCGAGTCGAAGAAGACGGACCTGCTCCGCGGACTTCCCGAGAAGAAGGCCGAGGCGATGACGCAGCTCATCGACGCGATCCAGGCGCTCCAGCGCGAGAACAAGGAGACGTTGTGGGGGTCGATGGTCAAGCAGACCATGATCCGGAAGAACCCCGCGTTCAACGAGTCGTACTACGGCTTCGCGACCTTCTCCAAGCTCCTCGAAGAGGCGGCCAAGCAGAAGATCGTGACGCTCGAGCGCGACGAGAAGAGCGGCACCTACGTCATCACGTCGCTCGTCGAGGATGGCGGACGCGCGGCCTAGCGCGCCGCCCCGCCATCCACGCCGCCCAGCGGCGCGATCAGCCAGTCGATCGACAGGACGCCGGCGCCGCCGATCACGATCGACAGCGCCATCGCGATCAGCGCCAGGTTGAACTCGAAGCCGTGGCCCTTGTCCTGTGCCAGCGACCAGTTCAGGAAAAACCCGTGCCGCGCGTGCACCTTCTTGATCGCCACGAGCATGACGACGATCAGCCCGAGCGCCACCGGGCGCGTTAGGAACCCGACGATCATCGCGAGCCCGCCGAAGCACTCGATGCACGCCGCCGTCACGGTCGCCGCCGCCGGGATGTTCATCTGGCGGAAGCCCGCGATGGTCTTCGTGAGTCCAGGGCCGCCGAACCAGCCGAAGACCTTCTGCGCGCCGTGCGCGAAGAAGATCGCCCCCAGCATCAGTCGGACGACCAGGTGCGACCAGGAGGGATACGTCCCGAACACGAGCTCTTGCATGGCTCCTCCTCGCCCGTTGCGATGGGTACCAAGCCAGCGTATCCTCGCCGCGTGACGCGTCTCACGCGCCGGTCCCGTCGGTCGCCGCGAGTGTACTACACTCTGGCAGGCGTCTTCCTGGGCCTCGTGCTCTCCGCCGCCTGGACGGTCGGCGCCGCCGCGCAGGTCACGCTGACGGTCACGCCGGCCATGGTGAAGGGCCGGCCCGACGCCCCGGTCACGATCGTCGAGTTCTCCGACTATCAGTGACCCTTCTGCCAGCGGCTCCAGCGGTCGCTGGAGCAGATTCTGAAGGAATACGACCGCCGGGTTCGGCTCATCTTCAAAGACCGCCCCCTCGCGATCCATCCGCACGCACGGCCGGCGCACGAGGCGGCGCGCTGCGCGGGCGCCCAGGGCCGGTACTGGGAGTACCATGATCTCCTCTTCGAGAGGCAGCCGGCGTTCCGGCGCGAAGACCTCCTCGCCTACGCCAGCACCCTCGGCCTCGACCGCGCGGTCTTCACCCGGTGCGTGGACGAGCGGCGCTTCGCCCCCGACGTCGACGCGGACATGGAGCAGGCCGCGGCGCTCGGCGTCTTCGCCACGCCGACGCTGTTCGTCAACGGGCGGCGGGTCGAGGGCGCGGTCTCCGTCGAGGAACTCCGGCGCATCATCGAGGATGCGTCGAAGGAGCCGCGCTGATGCCGTTCGTGAAGGTGGCCGAGGTTGGGGACCTCCCCGTCGGGCAGGGCACACTGATCGAGCGCGACGGAACCGCGCTCGCCGTCTTCAACGCGGGCGGCGGGCGGTTCTTCGCGACGAGCCCGCGCTGCCCGCACGAGGAGGGCCCGCTCGCCGAGGGGTGGCTCGAGGGAGACGTCGTCATCTGCCCCTGGCACGGCTACGACTTCGAGCTCACGACGGGCCGGTGCCGCGTGGACGACGACCTCGCGGTCGCCGTCTATCCCGTCCGCGTCAACGGCACCGCGATCGAAGTGGACCTCCCGTGACAGGCTGCCCGTCCCGCACGGGTTGCATCGTACGAACAAAATGACTACTGTAAGGGACTTATAGCGCCATGACCGAACGCGCCGTCAAGCACGTCAGAAAGTTCTTGGGACAGCGCCTGCGCTCCCTCAGGAAGCAGCGGTTGCTCAGCCAGGAGCGGCTGGGCGACCGTTCCGGCCTGAGCGGGAAGTTCATCGGCGAGGTCGAGCGTGGCGAGAAGTCGATCTCGCTCGACAGCCTGTACCACGTCGCCACCGCCCTCGAGGTCCCACTCCGCGACCTCACCGACGTCGGCGACAAGGCCACCGCGGTGCCGAGTGAGGAGGCCGAGAAGATCTTCGCGCTCGTCTCGGCCCGTCGGCGTCCCGAGGAGATCCGCAAGGCGTACAACGTCCTGCGCGCGATGTTCGGGCGCGCGTCCTAGCGTCGCGACGTCCCGGGGGTTGCCACGATGACGACGGAACAGGTATGGCTCGGCATCGGTCTGCTCGGCCAGGCGTTCTTCTCGACGCGGTTTCTCGTCCAATGGATCGCGTCGGAGCGCGCGAAGAAGAGCGTCGTGCCTCGCCACTTCTGGTTCTTCTCGGTGGGCGGCGGCATGACGCTGCTGGCGTACGCGATCCACCGGCTCGACCCGGTGTTCATCATCGGCCAGGCCGCCGGGCTCTGCGTCTACGCGCGCAACCTCTACTTCATCTACCGCCGGCCCGACCGTGTCGTCCATCCATAAGATGATAGGATCTAGAGAAACGGAGCCGGGGAGCACCTACATCAGGCCACCCACGAATGGCACCGGCCCCGCAGGCCCGGCTCCAGATGATAGGATCTAGAGAAACGGAGCCGGGGAGCCCCTACATCAGGCCACCCACGAAGGGCACCGGCCCCGCACGCCCGTACATCAGGCCACCCACGAAGGGCACCGGCCCCGCGGACCCGGCTCCAGATGATAGGATCTAGAGAAACGGAGGGGGTGCTCGAGCCGACGACGCTCGCCCTGCGTGACGTCTTCCAGACGAAGAACGAGGTGATCATGATGCCGGGCTCGGGCCGGACGGCGCTGGAGGCGGGCGCGCTCTCGGTCATCGAGCCACGCGACCGCGTGCTCGTGGTCGGCGCGGGCCAGTTCGGCGTGCTCATGCGCGAGATCATGAACCGGATCGACGCCGACTGGACCGAGTTCCCGGTGGAGTGGGGAGCGCGCCTCGACCTGACCCGTCTCGAGCGGGAAGCCGAGCGCATTCGCCCGAAAGCCCTCACGCTGGTCCACAACGAGACGTCCACCGGCACGACCTACCCGGCCGCGGAGGTGGCGAAGATCGCGCGCGCGGTCGGCGCGCTCTTCCTGCTCGACACCGTCTCCTCGATCGCGGGGATCGACGTGCGCACGGACGAGTGGGGCGTGGACCTGAACATGACCGGCTCGCAGAAGTGCCTCGCCGCGCCGCTCGGTATGGCCCTCGTCGCCGTGAGCCCGCGAGCGTGGGAGGTCATGGAGCGCCGGAGCAAGCCGGCACGGAGCTTCGCGTACGACCTCCTGCGCTGGAAGGAGTGGTGGGTCCCGGTGTCGCGCGGCGGCAAGGTGCCGGACGGCGCGCCGCGGCGCCAGCCCGTGTCCATGCCCACGCATCTCACCGCGGCCATGAACGTCGCCGTGAGGCTGATCCTCGAGGAGGGGCTGGCCCATCGCTTCCGCCGCCACGAGGTGGCCGCCACGGCGCTCCGGCGTGGCCTCGCGGCGATGGGCATCGAGATGTTCCCCGACCCTTCGATCGTGTCGAACACGGTCTCGTGCCTGAGGGTGCCCAGGTCCATCGAGCCCGCCGCCGTCGTCGCTCAGATGCGCGACCGCTACGGGATCCTGATCGGCACGGGCCTCGACAAGATGCGCACGACGACGCTCCGCATCGGGACCATGGGCCTCACGGCGAGCCCGCAGTACGTGCTGCCGACGCTCTCGGCGCTCGAGCTGGCGCTGCGCGACCTCGGGTACAAGTGCGAGCCCGGCGCCGGCGTCGCCGCCGCGCAAGCCGCGTTCGCCGACGCGGGGTAGCCCCCCGTGCCCGAGCCGCTCGTCGTCGTCCCCGACGACTTTCCAAGCGTCTTCGAGGGCACGCCGGCCCACGAGCGCTTGAAGAAGCTCGGTGAGGCGCGCGTCTACACCGCGCGGGGTGCCGAGGACGAAGCCGAGCTGATCCGTCGGATCGATGGCGCGCGCGCGATCATCAACATCCGTGCCCACGCCCGCTTCACCGACGGGGTGTTCGCCGCGTGCCGCAACGTCAAGCTCGTGTCGATCTGGGGCACCGGCACGGACAACGTCGACCTGGACGCCGCCGGCCGCCGGGGCGTGACCGTGTGCAACACCCCCGGCGTGAACGCCTTCGCCGTCGCCGAGCACACGCTGGCGCTCATGCTCGCCGCGGCGCGGAAGATCCCGCGAGTCGACCACGAGATGCGCGGGGGCGCCTGGCCGCGCGAGCTGCTCACGCAGCTCCTCGGCAAGACGCTCGGCGTGTTCGGCACCGGCAGGATCGGGGCGCGCGTCGCCGAGCTGGGCCGCGCCTTCGGCATGGACGTCAGGACGTGGAGCGCCCGGAGCGGGGCCGCGGCCGTCAAGGACGAGATCCTCCGCGCCGCCGACTTCGTGAGCCTCCACCTGCGCCTGGCACCCGACACGCGGGCGTTCCTCTCGCGCCGCGAGTTCGCCCTCATGAAGCGGACGGCGATCCTGGTCAACACAGGACGGGGCGCTCTCGTCGAGCGCGCGGCCCTGCTCGACGCCCTCAGCAACGCCAAGATCACGGCAGCGGGCCTGGACGTCTTCCACGACGAGCCGCTCAAGCCCGGCGATCCGCTGCTGGCGCTCCCGAACGTCGTGCTGTCGCCACACAACGCGGGCCAGACGCCCGAGGTGATCCGCGACGGGCTCTTGCGCGCCGTCGAGAACGTCGAGAACTTCCTCGCCGGGCGGCCGACCGACGTCGTGGTCGCCCCCCTCACGTAGGAGCAGCCGGTGGCCGTCGTCGCCCTCGAGCTCCAGCAGCGCTCCACGGTGCTCGACGGCCGCCCGTTCGGCGCCGCGGGCGCCTACGAGAAGCTCGCGGGTATCCTCCGGTTCGCCACGGATCCGGCGCATCCTGCGAATCAGTCCGTCACCGACCTCGACCTCGCCCCGAGGAACGCCTCGGGCTACGTCGAAAGCTGGGCCGACTTCTACCTGCTCCTGCCGGCGGACCCGGCGCGCGGGAACCACCGCCTCCTCCTCGACGTTCCGAACCGCGGCCGCAAGGTGGCGCTCGGGATGTTCAACAGCACGCCGCGCGTGCCGGACCCGTCCACGCCGGAGGATTTCGGCAACGGTTTCCTCATGCGCCACGGCTACACCGTCGCCTGGTGCGGCTGGCAGCACGACGTGCCGCGCCGCGACGGTCTCATGGCCCTCACGGTGCCCGCGGCGCGGAGGAACGGCGGGGCGATCACCGGGCTGGTCCGCTGCGAGTGGCGGCCGAACACCCGCGCCGAGACCCTGCCGCTCGCCGACCGCTACCACGTTCCGCATCCCACGGTGGACCTCAAGGACCCCCGCGCCCGCCTCATCGTGCGCGAGCACCGGGACGCTGCGGCCGTCGAAGTGGCTCGCGGCGCCTGGCGGTTCCCGGACGCCTCCAGCATCACCGTCGAGGGCGGCTTCGAGCCCGGGAAGATCTATGAGGTCGTCTATCGCTCGGCGAACCCGCCGCTCGTGGGCCTGGGCTTCCTCGCGGTGCGCGACACCGCGGCGTGGCTCAGGTTCGCGTCCGCCGCCGAGGGGAACCCCTGCGCGGGAGTCCTCGAGCGCGCGTACGCGTTCGGCGTCTCGCAGAGCGGGCGCTTCCTCCGCCACCTCCTCTATCTCGGCCTGACCGAGGCCGAGAGCGGACACCCCGTGTTCGACGCCGTCATCCCTCACGTGGCGGGAGCCCGGCGCGGCGAGTTCAACCACCGGTTCGGGCAGCCGTCGCTCAACGCGACGCACGCCGTCGGGAGCCTCTTCCCGTTCGCCGACACCGTCGAGACCGACCCGGTGACGGGCGAGCGCGGGGCGCTCCTGGCGCGCCTCGAGGCGCGCGGCGCGCTCCCGAAGATCCTGACGATCAACACGTCGGCGGAGTACTGGCGCGGCGACGCCTCCCTCGTCCACACCGATGTCGCGGGCAAGCGCGACGTCGAGCCGCATCGGGCAACCCGCGGCTACCTCTTCGCCGGCACCCAGCACACGCCGGGGACCGTGCCGCCGCCCGACGCCGACCCGAACACGGGCGGCCGGGGACGCGAGCCGTTCAACGTCGTCGACTACGCGCCGCTCCTGCGTGCGGCGCTCGTGAGTCTCGACCGGTGGGTCACCGAGGGCGTCGAGCCTCCGGCGAGCAACGTGCCGCGCCTGGCCGACGGGACCGCGGTGCCCGCCGAGGTGACCGCGCCGGTCTTCACGAAGATTCCCGGCGTCCGCTTCCCGGATCGGATCGACCGGCCGGTGCGTCTCGACTTCGGTCCCGAGCTGGCGCGCGGCATCGTCACCGAGCTGCCGCCGAAGGTCGGCGCGCCGTTCGTCACGTTCGTGTCGGCGGTGGACGCCGACGGCAACGAGATCGCGGGCGTGCGGCCCGTCGAGCTGCTGGCGCCGCTCGCGACCTTCACGGGCTGGAACCCGCGCCACCCCGACCAGGGCGCGCCCGGCGATCTCATGAGCATGATGGGCTCGACGCTCCCCTTCCCGAGGACGCGCGCCGAGCGACTCGCGAAGGGTGATCCGCGGCGCTCGGTCGAGGAGCGCTACCCCTCGCGCGCGGCGTACCTCGAGAAGGTCCGCACCGCGGCGCTGGCGCTGGTGGCGGCGCGGCACATGCTCGCCGAAGACCTCGACGCCATCGTCGAGCACGCGGGCCGGTTGTGGGACTGGGTCCAGGCGCGCGTTACGTAGCGGTGCTCTTGTACCACTCGTAGATCTCCTCGCCCGTCGTCAGCCATACGCCCTTGTGCTTCTTGACGTAGTCGTACGCCGCCTCGAAGTACTTGATGCGGTGCGGGACGCCGTGGATGTACGGATGAACGGCGATCGCCATCACGCGCGGGCTCCTGGCGCCCTCCAGGTAGAGCCGGTCGAACTGGTCCTTCACGCGCTGGAGCCAGTAGCTCGACTCGTGGTGCTGAATGACCATCATCGGGATGTCGTTCAACTCGAGGGTGTACGGCACCGACACGAGCGTCCCCGCCGTCGTTCGAATCTCGTAGGGCTGGTCGTCGTTGACCCAGTCCGAGACGTACGCGATCCCCTCCTCGGCGAGGATGTCGAGCGTCTCCCACGTCTCCGTGAGCCCGGGGCCGAGCCAGCCCTTCGGCTTCCTGCCGGTGAAGTCGTGGAGGAGCTTGAGCGACTCGCGGACGGCGGCGCGCTGGTCGGGGAGGAGGTGCATCGCGCCTTGCTTGACGCCGTGCCCCATGAACTCCCAGCCCGCGTCCAGCATCGCGCGCGCCACCGGCTCGTACGAGCGGACCACGTTGGCGTTGATGGCCGTCGTCGCGCGGATCTTGCGTCGGCCGAGCGCCTCGAGCATCCGCCAGAAACCGACGCGCATGCCGTACTCGTGCCACGCCCAGTTGGGGACGTCGGGCACGGTCGTCACCCCCTGGGGCGCCGTGAGGTACTGGCGGGCCATCGGCTTCTCGATGTCCCATTCCTCGATGTTGACGATGGTCCACACGGCGATCCGCGCGCCCTTGGGGAGCCTCCAGGCGCGCCGGGTGGCGATGGGCGAGTAGTCGAAGCGCTCGTGCGGCAATCTCACGCGGGCCTCCTTGTGCCTGGTGCGAACGCAGGGTGGGCCTATAGTACAATCACGAGCCGTGGCGCAGCCGCCGGCGGTCGACATCCACGCGCACTTTTTCCCCGAGAGCTTCCTCCGCGTCATCGAGGAGCACGGCGAACCCTTCGGCGCGCGCGTGGACCGGTCGAACCCGAAGGGTCCGGCGATCGCCACCGGCGGGGTCACGGGACCCCCGCTCGACGCCACCTACTGGGACCTCGACCGCCGCGTGCGCGCGATGGACAAGGCCGGCGTCCGGGTCCACGCCCTTTCCCTGACGGTCCCGATGGTCCACTGGGCCCAGGGCGACGTCGCCCGGCGCGCGGCGGAGGCCGTCAACGACGCCATGGCGGAGGCCCATCGCGTCTACCCCGACCGGTTCGTCGGGTGCGCGACGCTCCCGATGCCGGAGCCCGGCCTCGCCCAGGCCGAGCTGGAGCGCGTCACGACCCTGAAGGGGCTCCGCGCCGTGTACCTCGGGACCAACGTGAACGGGCGCGAGCTCTCCGACCCCGCGTTCGCGCCGATCTTCGCGCGCTGCGAAGGGCTGGGGCTCCCGGTGCTGCTCCACCCGATCGCGGTCGTGGGTGCCGAGCGCCTCAGGACCTTCTACCTGCAGAACCTCCTCGGCAACCCGTTCGACACGGCGATCGCGGCTGCGCACCTCGTTTTCGGCGGCGTCCTCGATCGCCACCCGAAGCTCCAGGTGTGCCTGCCCCACGCGGGCGGCGCGCTCCCCTATCTCTTCGGCCGGCTCCGCCACGGCCAGCGCGTGAGGCCCGAGACGCGCGCCCGCGCGCGCCAGCCCTTCGAGCGCTACCTCCGGCGCTTCACGTACGACACCATCAGCCACTCCCCGGAGGCGCTGAGGTACCTGATCGCCACGGTCGGGGCGGATCGTGTCATGCTGGGGAGCGACTTCTGCTTCGACATGGGCTACGCGCGCCCGCGCGAGATCATCACGAAGCACGCGCGGCTGTCGAAGGCGGACCAGGCGCGCGTCCTCGGGGGCAACGCCCTCCGGCTCCTCCGGCTCTCGTGAGCGCCGAGTTCTGGATCACGCAGGCCTTCAACGGCATCTCGTACGGCGCGCTCCTGTTCCTGCTCGCGAGCGGGCTCTCGCTGATCTTCGGCGTCATGCGCATCGTCAACCTGGCCCACGGGTCGTACTTCATGCTCGGTGGCTACGTCGGGCTCTCCGTCGTGTGGCGGACGGGGAGCTTCCTGGCCGCGCTCGTCGCGGGCGCGGTGGCGATTGCGCTGATCGGCATCGGGATGGAGCGCCTGTTCCTCAGGCGGCTCCCCGGCCAGACGCTCGGCCAGGTGCTGATGACGGTCGGCTTCGCGCTCATGTTCCAGGACGTGGCCCTCCTGGTCTGGGGCGGCGATCCGTACACGATCCCCGTGCCCGCTGCGCTCCAGGGGATCGTCACCGCGGGGACGCTCCGCTTCCCCGCCTACCGCATCTTCATCATCGTCGTGGCGGTCCTGATCGGGGTCGGGCTCTGGGTCGTCCTCGACCGCACGCGCGTGGGCGCGATGATCCGCGCCGCGGTGGACGACCGCGAGATGGCGCAGGGCGTCGGCATCCGCGTGCCGGTCGTCTCGCTCGGCGTGTTCGCTCTCGGGGCCGCGTTGGCCGCGCTCGGCGGCGTGATCGGCGGCGGGTTCCTCGGCGTCTATCCCGGGGCGGACTTCGAGGTCCTCCCCTACGCGTTCGTCGTCGTGATCGTCGGCGGGCTCGGGAGTCTCCCCGGGGCGATGGTCGGGAGCCTCCTCGTCGGCCTCCTCGACAACTTCGGCAAGGCGCTCTTCCCCGAGCTCTCGTACTTCACCCTCTTCGCTCCGATGGCGCTGATCCTGGCGCTCCGGCCCACGGGGCTCTTCGGCCGCGCGTGACGAACGGCGCCCCGCGGAGCTCGCCCGGGCCCGCCGCGGCGAGCTCCGGGCTCACGGCTCCCGCGACACTCGACCGCAAGGTCGTCGCCGGAGCCGTGGTCCTGGCGCTCGCCGGCGCTGTCGCGCCGGTGCTCCCGGCCTACCCGCTCACGCTGCTCACGCAAGCGGTGATCGTCGCGGTCCTGGCGATGAGCCTCGACGTGCTCCTCGGCTACACGGGCCTTCCCTCGCTCGGCCACGCGGCGTACTTCGGGATCGCCGCGTACACGGTCGGCATCCTGGCGACCGAGCGCCAGACCGGCCTCGCGGGGTGCCTCGTCGCCGCGCTCCTGCTCGCGACAGCGACGGCGGCGGTCTTCGGCTTCCTCGCGATCCGCGCGACCGGGACCTACTTCCTGATGATCACGCTCGCGCTCGGCATGGTCGTCTGGGGGCTCGCCTTCCGCTGGGTCTCGATGACCAAGGGCGACAACGGCATCGCGGGCGTGCCGCGACCGGAGCTCGGGCTGCCGTGGAGCCTCGCGGCGCCGCTGCCGTTCTTCTACTTCGCGCTCCTGGCGGCGGCCCTCGCGTGGGCGGCGATGGGCGTGCTCGTGCGCTCGCCGTTCGGGCTCGGGCTCAAGGGCATCCGCGAGAGCGAGTCGCGCATGCGGGCGCTCGGCTACAACGTGTGGCTCCACAAGTACCTCGCGTTCGTCATCTCGGGTTTCTTCGCCGCGTTCGCCGGCGTGCTCTGGGCGTACTACAACGGCTTCGTGGGGCCTGTGGACGTCCAGCTCGTGACCTCGGTGGAGACCCTCCTGATGGTCGCGCTCGGCGGGCCGGGCACGCTGGCCGGCCCGGCGCTCGGCGCCGCGGCCATCGTCTTTCTGAAAAATTTCGTCAGCGTGTACACGAAGCGGTGGCTCTTGATCCTGGGCGCCGTCTATATCGGCGTCATCCTGTTCGCACCCCGCGGCGTGCTGGGCGCGTTCAGCCGGGAACCCCACAGCGCGAGGTGAGCGCCGTCGAGGCGCGCGCCGGGCATAGCGACACGCGCGACTACCCGCTGCTGAGGCTGCGCGCTGGTTGACCCATACGCGCTCGAGCTCCGGGGCGTCTCGAAGGCGTTCGGCGGGCTCCTCGCTGTGGACGACGTGACGCTCGCCGTACGGGCGGGCGAGCGCCGCGCGCTCATCGGCCCCAACGGCGCGGGCAAGACGACGCTCTTCAATCTGATCTCGGGCGAGCTGTCCGCCTCGGCGGGGTCCATCACCCTCTTCGGCCGCGACGTGACGCGCGCGGCCGCGCACCGGCGCGCGGCGCTCGGGCTCGCCCGGACCTTCCAGATCACCAACGTCTTCCCGAGCCTCACCGTGCTCGAGAACTGTCTGCTCGCGGTGCAGGCGCTCTCGCCGGTGAAGCTCGCGATGCACCGCTCGCTCGGCCGCTACCCCGTCCTCCACACCCACGCGCGCGCGACCCTCGAGGCCGTCGGCCTCGCCGATCGCGCGGGCGCCGTCGTGAAGCACCTCTCGCACGGCGAGCAGCGCCAGCTCGAGATCGCGCTCGCGCTCGCCGGCCGCCCACGCGTCCTCCTCCTCGACGAGCCCACCGCCGGCCTCTCCCCCGCCGAGTCGCAGATGATGGCGGGCCTCATCAAGCGCCTGGACCCCGCGATGACGGTGCTCGTGATCGAGCACGACATGGACATCGCCCTCGAGATCGTCCGGCATGTCACCGTGCTCCACTACGGGCGCGTGATCGCCGACGGCACGCGCGAGGACGTGCGGGCGAACCCGCTGGTGCGCGAGATCTACCTCGGCGCATGAGGCGGCGATGCTCGCGCTGAGCGACGTCCACACGTACTACGGCGAGAGCCACGTGCTCCAGGGCATCACGCTCTCGGTGAGCCCGGGCGAGGTCGTCACGATCCTCGGCCGGAACGGAATGGGCAAGACCACCCTCATGCGCTCGATCATCGGCTTCACGCCGCCTCGGCGCGGCCGGGTGCGCTTCAAGGGTGACGACATCACGCGCTGGCCGCCCTACCGCATGGTCGAGCGCGGCATGGCCCTCGTGCCCCAGGGGCGACGGGTCTTCGCGTCGCTGACCGTCCGTGAGAACCTCGAGGTGGCTCGCCACGGGCAGCGCGGGCGCTGGACGCTCCCGCGCGTCCTCGAGCTGTTCCCCCGCCTCGGCGACCGGGTCCAGAACCGCGGGAACAAGCTCTCCGGCGGCGAGCAGCAGATGCTCGCCATCGGACGCGCGCTGATGACCGACCCCGATCTCCTCCTGATGGACGAGCCGACCGAGGGGCTCGCGCCCCTGCTGGTGCGCGAGGTGGGTCGCGTGATCGCCGAGCTCAAGCGCGAGGGGCTCTCCATCCTGCTCGTCGAGCAGAATCTGCCGCTGGCGCTCTCCGTGGCAGACGGGGTCCACATCCTGAGCCGGGGTCAGATCGTGCACTCGTCACGCCCGGCAGAGTTGATGGCGAACGAAGAGGTCAAGTCCCGCTTTCTTGGCGTCGCGTGACGAAAGTCAGTTGACACGGAGTTTCTTTGGGCAATTCTCGGGCGGATCAAGCGATAATTTGTCGAGTCCAATGAAGGAGAGCGGCATGCGACGGGTCGGGTTTGTGTTAATGGTCATCGCGCTCGTGGCACCCGGCTGCGGATTATGGATGGCCGACACACCAGCCGGCCCCCCTGAGTCGGGCGTTTTTGTGGGCTCTCATGGCGCCTCCATGCGCCCGCCAGCGAGGCGGCCGCGGCCGGTCGCGGATATCTCCGGCAAGTGGAGCGGATCGTGGCGCGGCTACGACGTCATGGGCGTCGTGCGCAACGAGGACGCGACAGCCGACCTCCGCCAGCAGGGCTCGCGCGGCACCGGACGGTTCGTGCTGCACACGACCGGCGTCGCCGCCGGGATGCCGATTGAGGTGCGTAACGCCGGGCTCACCGGCGTGCCCGTGCAGTTCGACGTATCGGGCAGCAGGGTCGTCATGCGCCACGAGCTCGGCTCCCGTCTCTTCGCCGCCGACTTCGAGGTCGAGGGTGACCGCATGCTCGGCCGCGTCCGCGGCGCCGAGCCCGAGGTGAGGATCGTGCTGACGCGTGTCAGGCCGTCGGTCGCGGCCGCGCCGGGCGGGTCCGTCGCCACAGCGCCCCCCGAGTCCGGCGCTGCAGCGGCCCCCGGGTCCGTCGCCCCCGAGCCTCCGCCGCCTCCCTCGTCTCCGCCGGGCCCCACGCTGGAACCCGCCGATTCCGAGCCGTCAACGACGGAGCCGCCCATCGCCGCCGCACCAGCGTCGCCTCCGGAGCCCACGCCAGCCGAGCCGGCCCGGCCCGGCCCGAACGAGTTCACAGGGAGCGCCGCGGTGAAGCCGATCTACTTCGACTTCAACAAGTACGCCATCCGGCCCGGCGACGCGAGGATCCTCGAGGCGAACGCCGAGTGGCTCAGGAAGAGCGCGGCGATGCTCGTGCTGATCGAGGGGCACTGCGACGAGCGCGGTACCATCGAGTACAATCTCGCCCTCGGCGAGCGTCGCGCGCGCGCGGCCCGCGACTACCTGATCTCGAATGGCATAGCGGCCGAGCGTATATCGATCGTGAGCTTTGGGGCGGAGCGCCCGGTCTGCACGGAAGCGACCGAAGAATGCTGGTCGAAGAACCGCCGGGCTGTCTTCCTTCTGAGGCCGCGCTGAACGTCCAAGGTAGGACAACTCATCCGCTGATCGAGACACGGGCCGAGCTCGAAACCTACGCGCGCGAGCTGGGCTGGATTCTCGACCAGATCGGCGCCGCGCTGAACGGGCTCACGGCGGCGCAGCTCAACTGGCGTCCGTCGACGGGGGCAGCGAACAGTATCTACGCCATTGCCAGCCACGTGGCGGGAAGCACGCGAGTGTACGCGCTCGGGTTCGGATGTGGCCGGCAGGTTCAGCGTGACCGGCCGGCAGAGTTCGCCGCCTCCGGAGCCGATGCGGGCACACTCGTCGCCACGCTCCAGCAGCTGTCGCGGGAGACCACCGCGGCGCTCGCCACCCTGGCGCCGTCAGAGCTCGACCGGCGGGTCCTGCCGCCGCAAGAGCTCTGGGGCACGGGGCAGCCTCATGAGATTTCCCGGCGCGACGCTCTCGTCGAGAGCGTCAGGCACGCGGCGCTCCATCTCGGCGAGCTTCGGCTCACGCGCGATCTCGCCGTCAGATCCGCCTGATCCCCTCGATCGCTTTCACGACCACGCTGAGATCCGCGCCGTCGTGTCCGGCCTCCATCGCGGCGGCGTAGAGCCGCTCGGCGACGTCGGTGAGCGGGAGGGGGGCGCCGACACTCCGCGCGGCCTCCTGGATGAGGTGCAGGTCCTTCATGAAGAGGTCGAGCTTCATCTGGGGCGGGAACTCGTCCCGCGCAATCAGCGGGCCGCGGACTTCGAGCATGCGCGACGACGCCGCGCTCTTGGTGAGCACGTCGAGCACGAGCCCAAGGTCGAGCCCGGCCCGGCGAGCCAGCAGGAGCGCCTCGGCAGCGGCCGCGCTGTGGAGCGCGACCAGAAGGTTCGCCACGAGCTTGAGGACCATCGCCTGGCCGGCGGCGCCGATGAAGACGGCGCGCGGCAGGATGATCTCGAGCACCGGGCGCCAGCGCGCGAAGACGCTGCGTTCGCCGCCGACGAAGATGATCCCCTCCCCTTGCGCCACCATGGCGCTGGTCCCGCTGATCGGGCAGTCGAGGAACGCGAGGCCCCTCGCCGCGACCTCGCGCGCCAGGCGCTCGGTGAGCGCGAGAGAGATGGTGCTCATCTGGATGATCGTCGCTCCCGCAGGGCCGGACGCCGCAAGGCCCCGCGGGCCGAGCACGACCGCTTCGACGGACGCAAGCGACGGCAGAACGACGCACACCGCCTCAGTCGACTTCGCGACCGCTTCGGCGCTCTGAGCCGCGCGCCCGCCGAGCTGTACGAGCGACTTCGCCTTCTCGGCCACGAGGTCGTAACCGACGACGTCGTGGCCGCCGGCGCGCAGGCGTCCCGCCACCGCTGAGCCGAGCAGCCCGAGCCCGACGATTCCGAGCGTGGCCATCCCCGCAGCGCTCCCTAACGCCCGCTCACTGGCAGTGCTTGCACGGCGGGTAGTCGCGGGAGTAGGCGGGGTTCTTCAGGAACTCGTCGGGCTTGTAGGTCCAGAACTGACTCACGCTCGGGAAGGTGTGGATGATCGTGTTCTGAAGCCGGCCGCCGACGCGCTCGACCTTGCGGACGTAGATGTTCTCGACCGGGTTGCCGAAGTCGTCGAACCTCACGGGGCCGCGCGGGGCATCGGAGAGGTCCACGCGCCGGAGCGCGGCGCTGAACTTCTCCCCGTTCTCGACGTCGCCGCCCGTCGCCTCGAGCGCCGCCCTGAGCATCATGCCCGCCACGTACGGCCCTTCCGAATAGTAGGAGGGCACCTGCTTGTACTTGGCCTCGTAGGCCCTCGCGAACTTCTGGTTGGCGGGGCTCGGGAGGACCGCCGAGTAGTGGAGCGCCGTCACGACGCCCAGGACCTCATCGCCCATCGAGCGCAGCACGTGCTCGTCGGTGAGGGTGCCGCCGCCGATGAGCGGGAGCTTCTCCCTCAGCCCCGACTCCTGGAGCTGCTTCGCGAACCGCAGCGCGTCGGCGCCGGAGAAGACGGCGTAGATCGCGTCGACATCGCGGCGGAGCCGCGTGATGTAGGGGGCGAAATCGGCGGTGCCGAGCGGCGGCCAAAGCTTCTGGAGCACCTGGCCGCCCGCCTCCTCGAAGGTCCGCTGGAAGCCCGCCGCCACCTCCCAGCCGAAGGCGAAGTCGTACCCGATCATCGCGATCTTCCTGTACCCGAGGTTGTCGTACACCCACTTGCCGAAGGGGTGGGACGGCTGCGAGCTCGCCCAGCCCGAGCGGACGATCCAGGCACTCCGCTTGCGCTGCGTGATGTCGTCCGCGGACACGATCGGGTAGAGCGTCGGGATCTTCTTCTGGTCGACGTAGGGCGCGATCGCGTAGCCGATCGCCGCGCTCACCGGCCCGATCAGGACGTGGATCCCCTGCCCCTCGACGAGGCTGCGCGCCTTGGTGAGGCCCGTCGCGGGCTTGCCCTCGTCGTCTTCGATGATCAGCTTCACCTCGCGCCCCGCGAGCTTCCCGCCCTGTTCCTCGAGAAAGAGCTGGAGGCCGTTGATCATGTCCTTGCCGTTGGCGGCGAGAATTCCCGTCTCGGACGTGACGAACCCGATCTTGAGCGGGCCCCGCTGCGCCTCACCCGGGCTGCCGAACGCGAGGGCCACGACCGCTAGAACGAGCGCGACGAGCACGAGCGGCTTCTGCATGGTGCCTCCCATCAGGACAGCGCCTGGAGGATCGCTTCGTTGCCGAGCGGCCAGCCGAGCGCGGCCGCCACGAGTCGCAGAGAGAATCGGTGCATGTCCTCGCCATCCATCGAGTCGACCGCGTCGGCCGCGACGATCACGCGGAAGTCGCGGTTGGTCGCCTCGAAGGCGGCGCAGAGAACGCAGGTAGAGGTGTTGATTCCCGAGAGGACCAGCGTGTCGGCGCCGAGTTTTCGCCTCAGCACGAACTCCAGGTCGGTCGCCAGGAACGCGCTGTAGCGCCGCTTGCCGCGGACGACCAGATCGCGCGGGTCGAGCAGCTCGGGGATGATCTCCGTCCCCGGACTCCCCGCGAGGTTGTGGCGGAGGATCCCGCGGCGGGCTTGCGTGGGCTCGTCGTGGACCCACTTCCAGAACGGGTTGGCGGCGATCTCCGTCGGGTCGCGGTACTCGGTGACGACGTGCACGATCGGGACGCCGCGAGCGCGCATCTCGGCGAACAACTCCGCGGCCCGCTTGATCAGGGGCCCGCACCGGTGGCTCGGCAGCGGCAGCGTCGCCACGGCGGGGTCGAGGTGGCCGCGGTGCATGTCGATGGCGACCACGGCCGTCGCGTGCGGATCAAGGCTGAGCACGGACGCGAGACATAGCACAGTGCTACGGCCAATGCTAGCCTAGGGCCTTCGAGGAGGGCGCGCATGGCGACCAAGACGCTCATCGGCGCCGACGTCCGGCGGCGCGAGGACCCCGCGCTCGTCCAGGGCGCGGGGCGTTTCGTGGACGACCTGGCGCCGCCACGCCTGGTCTTCGCGAGCGTGCTGCGCTCGCCGCATGCGCATGCGCGGCTGCGGCGCCTCGACACGATGCGCGCGGCCGCGATCCCGCGCGTGGTGCGTGTGATCACCGCGCGCGATGTGGATGGCACGGTCGATCCCGAGCCGGCGGTCGGCATCCCGCCGGCGGCCCGCCGCCCGGCCCGACCGCTCCTGGCGCGCGACGTCGTCCGCTACGTCGGTGAGCCCGTGGCGGTCGTCGTCGCCGAAGACCGCTACGTCGCCGCCGACGCCTGCGAGCAGATCGAAGCGGAGTACGATCCGCAGCCGGCCGTGAGCGATCTCGACGCCGCGCTAGCCCCGCGGGCGCCGCGCGTGCACGCCCAGTTCCCGGACAATGTGGCGCTCACATGGGGCTGGAGCGAGGGCGACGTGGACGGCGCGTTCGCGCGCGCCCACACGGTCGTCCGGCTGCGCGTGAAGAACCAGCGCCTGGCCGGCGTCGCGCTCGAGCCGCGCGGCTGCGTGGCCGAGTTCCGTGGCGGCATGCTCACGGTCTGGGCGGGCACTCAGACGCCGCACCGCTTGCGGTCCGGCCTCGCCCAGATCCTGCGACTGCCCGAGTCCGCAGTCCGCGTGATCGCGCCCGATGTGGGCGGCGGATTCGGATGCAAGATCAGCTTCTATGCCGACGAGGCCCTCTGCGCGTGGGCGGCTATGCGCACGGGGCGACCGGTCAAGCTCGTCCTCACGCGCCGCGAGGATTTCCTCGCGACCACGCAGGGGCGCGGCCAGATCAACGACGTCGAAGCGGCGGTCGCCCGGGACGGCACCGTGCTGGCGCTCCGCGCTCGCACCGTCGCGGACCTCGGCGCCTATCTCGAAATCCTCACGCCGTACGCCGGCATGCTCACCGGGCGGCTCCTCACCGGGCCCTATCGCATTCCGGCCGCGCGCTACGAGCTGACCAGCGTCTTCACCAACGCGATGGCCACCGCCCCCTATCGCGGCGCCGGGCGGCCGGAGGCGACGTACCTGCTCGAGCGGACCATGGACGCCATCGCGCGCTCTTGCGGCCTCGACCCGGCTGAGGTCCGCCGGCGCAACCTGATCCGCCCCGAGGAGTTCCCGTACCGCGCCCCGTCGGGCCTCGTCTACGACTCGGGCCAGTACGAGGCGGCGCTCGACCGGGCGCTGGCGATGGTCGACTACAAGCGCTTTCGCGACCTCCAGCGCCGCGCGCGCGACGACGGGCGCCACCTCGGGATCGGCTTCTCGACCTTCATGGAGACCGCGGGCGTCGGCCCGTCCAAGACCACACCCATCCCCGGCTGGGAGAGCGCCACCGTGCGGGTCGAGACGTCGGGCAAGATCACCGTGCTCACGGGCACGAGCCCGCATGGCCAGGGGCTCGAAACGGCCTTCGCCCAGATCGTCGCCGACCGCCTGGGGGTTGCGATGGACGATGTCGCGGTCCTCCACGGCGATACCGCCATCGTCGCCGCGGGCGTCGGGACGTTCGGCAGCCGTTCCATCGCCGTCGGCGCGCCTGCCCTCGTCGCGTCGGTGGACAAGGTGCTCGACAAGGCGCGGCGGATCGCGGCCGCGCTCCTCGAGGCCGGCGCCGACGACATCGTCGTCGACCGCGACCGGTTCGTGGTGCGTGGCGTGCCGGATCGGGCCGCGACGCTCGCCGACGTCGCGGCGGCCGCCTGGTCGGCCAAGGCGCTTCCCGCGTCCATGGAGCCGGGGCTCGAGGCCACCACCGTATGGGATCCGCCGAACTTCACCTTTCCCTCGGGCACGCACATCGCCGTGGTGGACGTCGATCTCGAGTCAGGCGCCGTCCGCCTCCTCCGCGTCGTGGCCGTGGACGACTGCGGGCGCGTCATCAACCCGTTGCTCGTCGAGGGACAGATCCACGGAGGGCTCGCCCAGGGGATCGGCCAGGCTCTCTGGGAGCACATGGCCTACGACGACCTCGGGCAGTGCCTCACGGCCTCGCTCATGGACTACGCGGTGCCGAAGGCCGATGCGCTCCCGTCCTGGGAGCTCGACCGGATCGAGACGCCCTCGCCCGTCAACCCGTTGGGCGTCAAGGGCTGCGGCGAGGCGGGCACGATCGGCTCGACACCCGCGGTCGTCAACGCGGTCATCGACGCGCTGGCGCCGCTCGGCGTCACGCATCTCGACATGCCGCTCACCGCCCCGCGCGTGTGGTCGGCGATCCAGCAGGCCCGACTCGACAGGAGACACGCATGAGCTCTCGTGTCGTCGCGTGCTTCGCTCTCACCGTCCTCGCCGTTCTCGCCGCGGCGCCGGCCGCCGCGCAGGAGGCCATCCGCGTCGGCTTCGTCACGATCCTGACCGGGCCGCTGGCGGCGCCCGGCAAGGAGATGGAGAACGGGATCGAGCTGTTCCTCCAGCAGCAGAAGAACACGCTCGCCGGCCGTCGCGTCGAGCTGACGGTCGTTGACAGCGGCGGCCAGCCCGCCGGCACCTTGGCCAGGGCGCGCGAGCTGGTCGAGCAGCGCAAGGTTCACGTGATCATCGGCCCGCTGGCCGCCTTCGAAGCCTACGCGCTCGCGCCCTACGTGAACGCCCAGCGCATCCCGACGATCTCGCCGAGCGCCGCCGCCGACGACCTCACCCAGCGCAAGGCGACCCAATTTTTCGTGCGCGCCGCCTCGACCTCGAGCCAGCCCACCCAGCCCTTCGGCACCTACGCCGCGAAGACGCTGGGCTACACGAAGATCGCGACCATCGCCGACGACTTCGCCTTCGGCCACGAGGTGGTGGCGGGCTTCCACAAGGCCTTCGAGGACGCCGGTGGCCAGATCGTCCAGAAGCTGTGGCCGCCGCTGGGCGCGGCGGACCAGGCGCCCTACATCGGCCAGCTCCGACGCGACATCGACGCCGTTCTCATCGGCTTCGCCGGCGTCGCCGCGCTCCGCTTCGTCAAGCAGTTCGAGGACGCCGGGCTCAGGGGCAAGATCCCGGTGCTGGCCAACCAGACCGCCGTGGACGAGGCGTTATTGCGGAACATGGGCGACGAGGCGCTCGGCATCGTCTCGACCATGCACTACAGCGCCGCCCTCGACACGCCGGCGAACCGCGGCTTCGTCGGGGCCTACCGCAAGGCGTTCGGCACGGAGCCGGGCTACTACTCGGTCGGCGCCTACACGGCCGGCCTCTTCCTCAAGCAGGCTCTCGAGAAGGTGGGCGGCAAGGTCGAGGACACCGACGCGTTCCTCAAGGCCCTGCGCGGCGTCACGATCGCCGACGCGCCCGGCGGGCCGATCCGCCTCGACAAGTACGGCCAGCCGATCCACAACATCTACATCCGTCGCGTCGAACGCAAGGACGGGCGCCTGCAGAACACCGTGATCAACACCATCGAGAACGTCAGCCAGTTCTGGACCTCTCCCGAGGACGAGTTCCTCAAGCAGCCGCCCTACTCGCGCGCCTGGCCGCCGTGCAAGCACTGCTAGCCGCCGGGAGCTTCCTCGAATGAGCCAGGACCTCCGGAGCTTCGTCGCCGCGTACGCGCGCGCGCATCCCGACGAGGTCATCCGCATCGCCGAGCCCGTCGCGATCGAGTACGACGTGATGGCGTCCGTGCTCGAGTACGAGCGGCGACGTCGCCACCCGATCCTGATCTTCGAGAAGGTCGCCGGGTACGACATCCCGATCGTCACGAACGTCGTCGCGAGCCGCCGCGCGCTGGCGTTCGCCCTCGGCGTCGCCGAGAACGCGCTGGCCGCCGAGTACGCGCGGCGGATCAAGGAGTACGTCAAGCCCGTCGTCGTTCTCGACCCGCCCGTCCGCCACCGGGTGCTGACGGGGGCCGACGTGGATCTGGGATCGCTGCCCGTCCCGCGCTTCTTCCCGGGCGACGCGGGGCGCTACCTCACCGCGGGCATGCTCGTGGCGCGCGATCCCGAGACGGGGGTCGAGACGGAGGGCTATCACCGCTTCCAGGTGAAGGGGCGCGACCGCATGGGCGTCAGCCTCCACTCGCGGCGGCGGATGTTCGAGTACCAGCGACGTGCCGAGGCGAAGGGCAGGCCGCTGCCGTGCGCGGTCGTCCTCGGGTTGCACCCGCTCGTCTCGATGGGCTCCCTGGCCTACCCTCCGCCCGACGTCGGCAAGTTCGAGGTGGTCGGCGGGCTCCTCGGCGAGCCGCTCCAGATCGCGCCGTGCTCCACGATCGACCTTCACGTGCCGGCGTCCGCGGAGATCGTCATCGAGGGCGAGCTCCTGCCCGGCACGCGCGAGCCCGAGGGCCCGTTCGGCGAGTTCACCGGGTACGTCTCGCGCCGCTCGACCGCGCACGTCTTCGTGGCGAAGGCGCTCGCGATGCGGGAGCGCCCGTGGTTCCAGGCGATCGCGTCTGGACGCGCGAGCGACCACATCACCACGCTCGGCCTCGTCCGCGAGGCCGAGATCGTGAACGCGCTGTCGCGGGCCATCCCGAACGTCACCGGCGTCCACGTGCCGCTGTCCGGAACCTCGGCGTTCAGCGCCTATGTCGCGATCAAGCAGAGCCGCCCCGGCGAGGCCAAGCACGCGATCCCGATCGTGCTGGGCGTGGACCACTACCTCAAGCTCGTCATCGTCGTGGACGATGACGTCGACGTGTTCGACGAGTCCGATGTCCTGTGGGCCGTCGCCACCCGCACGCAGGCCGATCGCGATCTCGTGGTGATCTCCGGGAGCCTCGGCGCGCTCCTCGACCCCAGCGCCGACGAGCGCGGCGTGACGGCCAAGCTCGGCATCGACGCCACGCGGCCGTTCGGCGCGGCGTTCGCCGAGAAGCTCGTCATGGCGCCCGACCGCATGGCCTGGGCCCGGGCCCTGGTGGACCGGCTGGGCCGTCAGGAGGACCCGCGCGCATGAAGCGCTACATCGATCTCTCGGTCACCGTGAACGACGCGACGCTCAGCCCGCCCTCCACCAACATGCCGCTCGAGATCACGCCGCACCGCCGCGGCCCCGGCTTCTGGCAAGTCTCGAGCGTCCGGCAGAGCCTGCACACCGGCGCCCATATCGACTCGCCGCTCCACGTCTTCAAGGACGGCATGACGACCGCCGAGATCTCCCTCGACCGGGTGATGGGCGAGGCGATCGTCGTCGACCTCTCGTTCGTCGGCCCGAACCACGGGATCACGATCGACGACCTGCGGCGCGGCGGCGCCGACGACGTGCGGCGGGGCGACATCGTCCTGCTCCGCACCGACTGGACCGACCGGATGTACGGCCGGTGGCCCGACTACTTCACCCAGTCGCCCTACTTCCCGCCCGAGTCGGCGGAATGGCTCGTGGCCCGCGGCGCGAAGAACATCGGCTTCGACTTTTTCGAGGAGTACTGCGCGCGCCTGCCCGACTTCACGTCCGAGGACTTCCCGATGCACCGCGTGATCCTCGGCGCCGGGGTCGTCATCATGGAGGGCCTGACGAACCTCGGCGCGCTGCCGCGCCGGCGGGTCGAGTTCGCGGCGCCCTTCTACAAGATCGCGGGCACGGAGGGCGCGCCGGCTCGCTTCTTCGCTGTAGTATGATGACTTGCACCATATCGACGCGAAGCCTCGTCCGTTGGAGGCGGAACAGTGGATCTTCTCGAGGCCAAGAGTCGGATCGCCGAGGCCC
>QHTD01000170.1 GCA_003220675.1 Candidatus Rokuibacteriota bacterium
GCCGCGGCGTTCGAGCGCGCGCGCCCCTGGGCCGACCGGCGCCCCCCGATCGACTAGGACGCCGGCCGACGTTGATATGGAGCGGCTGGTGTTCATCGTGTCGCAGGAGCGGCGGGAGCTTTTCGAGAGCCTGAAGCGGGTCCTCGCGAGCGAGAGGGCCGTCGACATCATCCTCGACCGGCGGGTGGTGAAGCGCCGCCATCGGGAGGAGCCCCCCGCGGCCGAGCGCCGGCGGTTCGCGCGCCGCTCGAAGGCGCACGAGAACGCCGAGATCCACGCCCGCGGCTGGACCGTCGTCCGCCTGCCGTAGCGAATCTTGGACGTTGACGCGGGCGGCCCCGGCGGCGACGCTGGCCCGCGTGAACCTTGCCGAGCTCCTCGTCACGATCGCGCTGCTTGGCACCGTCTTCGCCGGAACCCTCACTGCACTTGAGCAGGGGCAGCGCGCGTATACGATCGGCGCCGCGCGGGTCGAGGCCCAGCAGAACGGCCGCTTCGCCCTCGAGCGGCTCGCCAGCGAGATCCGGAACGCCGGCGCCGGCGGCGTCGGGTTCGACGCGATCTCGGTGGCCGAACGGGAGCGCATCGTCCTTCACGTGGACCGCGACGGCGACGGTCGCACCACCGCGCGCGACGAGACGATCACGTGGCGCCTGGCAGGCACGGTGCTCCGGCGCGACGCCGGGGGCGGGGCGCAGCCGATCGTCGACGGCGTCCGCAGCCTGGTCCTCGAGTACCTGGATGCCGCGCGACGCCCCACGGCCGTCCCCGCGGAGGTTCGGACGGTCGTGATCACGCTCACGACCGAGGGCGCGGGCGGTATTGGCGCCCTGACGCTGACGACCCAAACGCGCCTCCCAGGAGCAGCAGATGGGGCTCGACGCCTACCGGCAGGTCCTCAAGAAGGCCAAGCTCTCCACGGATCCGGTTGCCATCGAGCAGGTGAGGCGCGTAGGCCGGCGGATCGCCGAGGCGACCGGCCGTACGGACTATCAGTGGGAGTTCAACCTGATCGAGGACAAGCAAGCGAACGCGTTCTGCCTGCCCGGGGGCAAGGTGGCGGTGTATACCGGCATCCTGCCGATCACCCGCGACGACAGCGGGCTTGCCGCCGTCCTCGGCCACGAGGTCTCCCACGCCATCGCCCGCCACGGCGGCGAGCGGGTGACCCAGACGCTCCTCGTTCAGATGGGCCTTGCCGCGACCCAGGTGGCGTTGGCTCGGAACGACCCCGCGGTCGTCCAGCAGGTGACCGCGCTCCTCGGCGCTGGAGCGACGGTGGGGTTGTTGCTACCCTGGAGCCGCGCCCAGGAGTCGGAGGCCGACCATCTCGGCCTGATCTTCATGGCCAAGGCAGGTTATGACCCTCACGCGGCGCTCGATCTCTGGAATCGGATGGCCGAGGCCGCAAAGGGGCGTGACCGCCCGCCCGAGTACCTGTCCACTCACCCGTCGGAAGAGACTCGGATCAAGCAGATCGAGGCCTGGATCCCGGAGGCCCTGCAGTTCTACGCCCCCCGCTGACCCCCCAATAAGCACCATTCGGTGGGTTGGAGTGGGGCTGGCCACACCACCGGTCGCCCTCCGGTCATATCGCCGGAATCTTACGAAAAATCATACGTTTTTCCTTGACAGGACCTTTAGGGTGACGCTAACGTGCCCATTCAAGTGGGACGAAGTGGGATGAGGCGATGAAGTCCCATTCCTTTCCCATGAAACGGGCATGTTCATTGGGCGCTATCAGCACACGATCGACCCGAAGGGTCGGGTGAGCATTCCCGCGCGATACCGGACCACGCTCGCGCAATACGAGGGCAACTTGATCGTGGTGCCGCAGGAGCAGTGCCTCGACGTGTATCCGTTCACGGCGTGGGAGCGCGTCGTCGGCGCGCTCAACGACCAATCGCAGTTCGACGAGCGGCTGCGTCGCGTCGGCCGGCTGTGGATCTCGCGCGCGAAGGAAGTCGAGCTCGACCGCGCGGGACGCATTCTGCTCCCGCCCGACAGCCGGCAGCAGGCGGGACTCGCGAAGGACGTGACGCTCGTCGGCCTGGGGCGCGACTTCTTCGAGATCTGGGACCGCAAGCGGTTCGAGGAGTACGAGCGGGCGAAGCGCGATGAGTTGGGTGGTGATTTCGCCTGGCTCTCGCAGGTGGGAGTCAAGTCGAAGTAGCTCACGTTCCGGTGCTCGTCGACGAAGTCGCGTTTCTCCTGCGACCGCGCGGCGAGGGATGGGTGATCGATGCGACGGTGGGAATGGGCGGTCACGCCGAGGCGCTCCTGATGGCGAGCCCGGCGTCTGTCCGGCTCCTGGGACTCGACGTGGACCCGGACGCACTGAGGCACGCGGGAGCGCGGCTCGCGCGCTTCGGCGATCGCGTGCGCCTCGCGCACGAAACGTTCCGCAACCTCCGGACCACGGCAGAGGCGCACGGCGTCGCGCGTGCGCGCGCGATCCTGCTCGACCTCGGCGTGTCGTCCCACCAGCTCGAGGCGTCGGGGCGCGGCTTCTCGTTCCAGAAGGATGAGCCGCTCGACATGCGCCTCGATCCCACGCGCGGCGAAACTGCGGCGCAGCTCGTGAATCGGCTGACCGAGGCCGAGCTCGCGCGGATCCTCGTCGAGCACGGCGAGGAGCGGCACGCGCGGCGGATCGCCCGCGCGATCGTGCGGCGGCGCCCGCTCCGCACGACCGGCGACCTCGTCGCCGCCGTGCGGGGCGCGGTGCCACGCGCGGCGTGGCCCCGGCGCCTCCACGTCGCGACGCGCACGTTCCAGGCGTTGCGGGTGGCGGTGAACGACGAGCCCGCGGCGCTCCGCCAGGCGCTTCGCGACGCGCCGGCGCTGCTCGAGGTCGGCGGCCGCCTTGGCGTGATTGCTTTCCACTCGGGCGAAGATCGCATCGTGAAGCAGACGTTTCGAGCTCTGCAGCCGGCGGGCTTCGCCGAGCTGGAGCCGTCGCCCCTCGGGCCCGAGGACGACGAGGTGCGGGCGAACCCCCGCGCCCGGAGCGCGAAGCTACGCGTGCTGGAGCGGCTCCCGTGACGAACGAACAGCGACTCCATCGTGAACACGACCCGCGCGCCCGGCGGATCCTCGTCGGGGCGCTCACCGTCGCGGCGCTGCTCGTCGGGGGCGCGCTGATCGTCGTCGGGATGCGGGTGCAGCAGATCCAGCTCGCGTACCGCCTCGACGAGCTCCGCACGCAGCACGCGCGGGCGCAGGGGAACGTCCGGCAGCTCGAGATCGAAGTGGCCACGCTCCGCTCGCCCGGGCGGCTGGAGGCGCGTGCCAGGCAGCTGGGCCTGGTGGCGCCCGGTCGCGATCAGATCCGGCTCGCGCGCGAGTATGTCGCCGGCGGGACCGGCCTGGCGGCCACGCGCTTCGGCCGCGTCGAGGCGCTGGCGAAGTGACGCGCGGCGATCTCCGAGCGCGGGTCCTGATTCTCGCGGCCCTGCTCGCCGCCGCGTTCGGAGGCCTGACCGGGCGCCTCGCATGGCTCCAGGTCGTCAAGCGCGCCGAGCTCGCGCAACTCGCCGAGCGGCAGTACTCGCGCACCGTCGCCCTCTACGCCCAGCGCGGCCCGATCCTCGACCGCCAGGGCATGCCACTCGCCACCTCCACGCCGACCGAGTCGCTCTTCGTCCAGCCCCGGAGCGTCGGCGACCCCGTGCGCGTCACCGCGCGGCTGGCGCCGATCGTTGGCCTGCCGCCCGCGGAGGTGCACGCGGCCCTGACGAGCTCGCGCTCATTCGTCTGGCTCCGGCGGAAGCTCCCGCCCGCAATCGCCGCCGCGGTCCGGGCGCTGCGCGAGCCCGGACTCGGCTTCCTGCCCGAGCCCCTCCGCCTCTACCCGAACCGCGAGCTGGCGGCGCACGTCGTCGGGTTCGAGGGGGTCCAGGGCGGGCTCGAGGGTATTGAGCGCGTCTTCGACGCCGAGCTCGCGGGCACGCCCGGAAAGGCGATCGTCGGCCGCGACGCGCTCGGGCGCGAGGTCGCCGCGCCGCACGTGCTGGAGCCGCCCCAGCCCGGGCACGGCGTCATGCTCACGATCGACCGGACGATCCAGTACATCGCCGAGCGCGAGATCGACGCCGCCTACCGGCGGACCGGCGCCCGGTCGGCGATGGCGGTCGTCCTCGACCCGCGCACCGGCGAGGTGCTGGCGCTCGTGATCCGACCGACCTTCAACCCGAACACCTTCCTCGACGTGCCGTCCAAGGACCACTGGCGCAACCGCGCGGTGACCGATCCCTTCGAGCCCGGCTCGACCTTCAAGGTGATCCTCGCCGCGGCCGCGCTCGAGGAGGGCGTGGTCCGGCCCGACGACCGCATCTACGGCGAGAACGGGTCATTCACCATCGCGAAGACCACGATCCACGACTGGAAGAAGTACGGCTGGCTGACGTTCAGCGAGGTGCTGCAGAACTCGTCGAACGTGGGCTCGATCAAGGTGGGCCTCGCCCTCGGGCGCGATCGGTTCTACCGCTACATGAGCGCGTTCGGTTTCGGGGCGGCGACCGGCGTCGGCCTCCCAGGCGAGAGCCGCGGGCTCCTGCGCGCCCCCGGGCGATGGTCGCTCCTGTCGCTGCCGACGATGTCCATCGGCCAGGAGATCTCGGTGACCGCGCTCCAGATGGTCGCGGCGGTCGGGGCCGTCGCCAACGGCGGCACGCTCGTCCAGCCGCGGATCGTGAGCGCGACCTTCGACGCCGAGGGGCAGGAGATCCGGCGCTTCGAGCCGGCGCCGGTCCGCCAGGTGATCTCGCCCGAGACGGCCCGCTTGCTGACGCGCATCCTCGTGCGGGCCGTCGAGTCCGGCACCGGGCACAACGCGGCGATCGCCGGATACGAGGTCGCGGGCAAGACGGGGACGGCGCAGAAGCTCGATCCGGCGACCCGGCACTACTCGCGGGCGCCGGGCGTGTTGTCGTTCGTCGGTTGGGCGCCCGCGGACGAGCCGCGCTTCGTCATGCTCGTCACGCTCGACGAGCCGAGGAACGAGCAGTGGGGTAGCGAGGCCGCCGCGCCGGTCTTCAGCGCGATCGGCCGCGACATCCTGCGCTACCTCGAGGTGCCGCCGCGCGACGCCCCGCCCGTGCAGATCGTCACCGGGCCGGTGCCCGACTCCCTCGCTCCCGGTGTGACCGCCCCGGTGAAGCTCGTCAGCACCGACGTGACGCCCGACGCCAACGGGAGCCCAGTCATGCCGGACGTCACGGGTCGAACACTCCGGAGTGCCTTGGTGGTGCTCGCGCCGCTCCATCTCGCGGTGGAGATCCAGGGGCAGGGCCGCGTCGTCCGGCAGGCGCCCCGGCCGGGGGAGCCGCTCCGGCCCGGCCTCACCGCTCGGCTCGCTCTCGCGCCAGGGGCGGCGAAATGAGATGGCGCGCGAGATGCCCGTGAGCGAGCTCCTCGCGGCGCTGCCCGTCAAGACCGTCGTCGGCGCGCCCCCCTCGTCGGTCTCGTCCGTCACGGACGACTCGCGGCGGGTCGAGCCGGGGAGCTGCTTCGTCGCGCTGCCTGGGCTCCGACAGGATGCGCGTCGCTTCGTCCCCGACGCGGTGCGTCGAGGGGCGACGCTGATCGTCACGGAGGGCGAGGCGCTCTCCACCGTGGCCGTCGCTCAGGTGCTCGTGCCCTCGGCGCGCGAGTCACTCGCGCGCCTGGCGGACACGTATTACGGTCATCCCTCGCGCGCGCTGCTGCTCGTCGGGATCACCGGGACGAACGGCAAGACGACCACCTCGTACCTGGTCGAGGCGCTGCTGCGCGCGCGGGGGCTCGCGACCGGCGTCATCGGCACCATCCAGTACGTGCTCGGGGCCGAGCGCCGACCGGCGCGTCAGACGACTCCCGACGCGCTCGAGCTCCAGTCCATGCTGGCGCTCATGCGCGATCGCGCGATCCGTGGCGTCGCCATGGAGGTGTCCTCGCACGCCTTGGCCCTCTCGCGCGTGGACGCCCTCGCGTTCGACGTCGCGGTCTTCACCAACCTGACCCAGGACCACCTCGACTTCCACGGCACCCTGGGCGAGTACCGTCGCGCCAAGCGCCGGCTCTTCGAGCTCCTCGCCCGCTCCCCCAAGCCCCGACGCACGGCCGTGATCAACGGCGACGACCCGTCAGGGGGGGCGATGGTCGATGGCCTCGGCCTCTCCGTGCTGACCTTCGGGCTCCGCGAAGGCACCCAGGTGCGTGCGGTGGACTACGCCTCCACGGTGGAGGGGCTTCGCATGACAGCGGACACGCCCGCCGGTCGGCTGGCCTTGACCTCGCCGCTGATCGGTGAGCACAACGTGATGAACCTCCTGGGCGCCGTCGCCACGGGCCTGGCGCTCGGCCTCGAGCCCGCCGCGATCGGCCGCGCGCTCGCGACGGTCGGTGCCGTGCCCGGCCGTTTCGAGCAGGTGAGGGCCGGTCAGCCGTTCCTTGTCGTCGTGGACTACGCCCACACCCCCGACGCGCTCGAGCGCGTGCTGACCACGGCGCGCAAGCTGACAGGGAGACGGTTGGGCGTGGTCTTCGGCTGCGGCGGCGACCGCGATCGCGGGAAGCGCCCGATCATGGGCGGCATCGCCGCCCGTCTCGCGGACCGCGTCTGGGTGACCTCCGACAACCCGCGCTCGGAGCGGCCGGAGGGGATCATCGACGAGATCATCGTCGGCGTGCGCGAGGCCGGCGCCGGCCCCGGCCGGTATGCGGTCGAGCCCGACCGCTCCCGGGCGATCCGCGCGGCGCTGCATTGGGCCGAAGCCGGTGATACGGTGGTGGTAGCGGGCAAAGGCCACGAGACGTACCAGATAGTGGGTTCCGACGTGCTCCCCTTCGACGATCGCGAGGTCGCCCGGCGGATCCTCCTGGAGCGCTCGGGATAGGAGCTCGGATGCCACTGTTCGCCGTCCTGGACATCGTTCGCGCGACGCGGGGCGCGCTGGTCGCGGGCGACCTCGGCGTCCCCGTGACGGGGGTGTCGATCGACTCGCGCGCGCTCGGCGTGGGCGAGGCGTTCTTCGCGATCCGGGGCCACCGGCTCGACGGCCACGCATTCCTCGCGGACGCGGCTGGCCGGGGTGCCGCCTGTCTGGTCGTCCACGCGCTCCACGATGACGCGCCAGCCAACGTGCCGCTCGTGCTCGTCGAGGACACGACAAAGGCGCTCGGCCTGCTCGCCGCATATCATCGCGCGAGGTTTTCGATTCCGGTTGTGGCCGTGACCGGTTCCAACGGCAAGACCACGACCAAGGAGCTGATCGCGGGCGTCCTCGGCACGCGCTGGCAAGTCCTCAAGCCCACGGCGAGCTTCAACAACCAGTGGGGGCTCCCGCTCACGCTCCTCAGGCTCGTCCCCGAGCACGAGGCGCTCGTGCTCGAGCTCGGCACCAACCGGCCCGGCGAGATCGCCTACCTGACGGAGCTGGCGCGGCCGACGTTCGGCGTCGTGACGAACGTGGCGGCCGTCCACACGGAGTTCCTCGGCTCGCTCGACGGCGTGTACCAGGAGAAGGCGGCGCTCGTGCGCGCCGTGCCCACCACCGGCTGGGTCGCGCTCAACGCCGACGACCCGCGCGTCGCCGGGATGGCGCGCGACGCCAAGGCCCACGTCGTCACCTACGGGCGCGCGGCGACGGCGCAGGTCCGCCTCGTGGGCGACGTCGTCGAGGACGCGCACGGCCTCGGGTTCACGCTCGAGGCGGCGGACGCGCTGCAGCCCGTGACGCTCGCCTTCGCCGGACGCCACAACGCGATCAACGCGCTCGCCGCCGCCGCCGTGGGCGCGGCGCTCGGCTTCACGCTCGAGGAGATCGCGCGGGGGCTCGCCGCCGCGCGGCCGATCGGCGGCCGCGGCGTGTGGCGCGAGGTCGGTGGCGTCAGGATCCTCGACGACACGTACAACGCCAACCCGGTCTCGGTGCGGGCCGCGCTCGAGACGGTCGCGGCGCGTCGCGACGCCGGCCGGCTCGTCGCCGTGCTCGGCGACATGCTGGAGCTCGGCGGTATCGCCGAGGAGGCCCACCGGGAGATCGGCCGCGCGGTCGTGGCCGCGGGCGCCGACGAGCTGGTCGGCGTCGGGCACCTGGCGCTCCTCGCCGTGGAGGCCGCCCGCGAGGCGGGGATCGCCGAGGCGCGCCACGCGACCACCTTCGAGGACACCGTGGCGTACCTGCTCAAGCGTCTGGTGCCCGGCGACACAGTGCTCGTGAAGGGTTCGCGGGGGATGCGCCTGGAGCGGGTCGTGGACGCGCTCGTCGCGCGCCTGGCCCGAGAATGAGGGCGGTGGATGCTTTACCACTTCCTCGTCCCGCTGGCCAAAGACCACATCCTCTTCAACGTCTTCCGCTATCTCACGTTCAGGTCCTTCATGGCCCTGATCACGGCGCTCGTGATCGCGCTCCTGATCGGGCCGCCGGCGATCCGAAAGCTCCGGGAGCTGCAGCACGGCGGCGAGACGATCCGCGAGGACACGCCGGAGCGGCACCGGATGAAGACGGGCACGCCAACCATGGGCGGGATCGTGATCCTCGCCGCGATCCTGTCCACGACGTTGCTGTGGGCGAATCTGCAAAACCGCTACGTCTGGGTCGTGATGCTCGCGACGCTCGGCTTCGGGCTCATCGGCGTGTGGGACGACGCGAGGAAGCTCCGGATGCGGAAGGGGCTCTCGATGCGCGTGAAGTTCGGCGTGCAGGTCCTGCTCACGGGGGCGCTGCTCCAGATCGTCTTCTGGCAGCCGCCCGCCGCGTGGCTTCCGGTGCTGGCGATCCCCTTCTTCAAGGGGTGGCTCATCAACCTCGGCTGGCTCTGGATCCCGTTCGCGATGCTGGTGGTGATCGGCGCGTCGAACGCGGTGAACCTGACGGACGGCCTCGACGGATTGGCGATCGGCCCCGTCATCATGGCCGGCGGCGCCTTCGGCGTCATCGCCTACCTGACCGGCAACTTCAGGGCGGCGGACTACCTGAAAATCCTGAACGTCAAGGGCGCGGGCGAGCTGACCGTGTTCTGCGGCGCGCTGATCGGTGCGGCGGTCGGGTTCCTCTGGTTCAACTGCCACCCGGCGGAGGTCTTCATGGGCGACGCCGGCTCACTCGCGCTGGGCGGCGCGATCGGGATGCTCGCGGTGCTCACGAAGGCGGAGCTCTTGCTGCCGCTGATCGGCGGCCTCTACGTCGTCGAGGCGGTGTCGGTGATCATCCAGGTCGCGAGCTTCCAGCTGACCGGCCGCCGCGTGTTCCGCATGGCGCCGCTCCACCACCATTACGAGCTCTCGGGCTGGGCGGAGCCGAAGATCGTCGTGCGCTTCTGGATCGTCTCCTTCGCCCTGGCCCTCCTGGCGCTGACGACATTGAAGCTGCGCTGAGCGCCGCATGATCACGGAGCGGGGTGAGATCGACATGGTGACGCGAGGCCGGGCGTACCTGGACTCCCTCGCCGGCCGGCGGGTAACGGTCGTGGGACTCGCGCGGAGCGGCGTCGCCGCGGCGCGGCTCCTCCGGACGGCCGGGGCGCAGGTGACCGGCACCGACCTGAAGCCGCTCGAGGCGCTCGGTCGCGTGGCCGCCGAGCTGCAAGCGCTCGGCGTCCGTCTCGTCACGGGCCCACACGCGCGCGGTGCCTTCGACGGCGCCGACCTCGTCGTCGTGAGCCCGGGCGTGCCGCTCCACGGCGATCAGCTTGGGCCGGCGCGCGCCCGTGGCATGCCGATCATCGGCGAGCTCGAGCTCGGCTGGCGCGCGCTCGAGGCGGAGACGATCGCGATCACCGGGACCAACGGCAAGACGACGACCACCGCGCTCACGGGCGCCTTGCTCGCCGAGCAGCCCCGCCCGGTGCTCGTGGCCGGCAACATCGGGACACCGCTCGCAGCCCGCGCGCTCGGGTTCCCGCCGGACGGTCTCGTCGTCTGCGAGGTGTCGAGCTTCCAGCTCGAGACGACGGACGCCTTCCAGCCGCGCGTCGCCGCCGTGCTGAACATCACCCCGGACCACCTCGACCGCCACGGGAGCCTCGCCGCCTACGTGGACGCAAAGGCGCGGATCTTCGCGAACCAGACACCGGCCGACTGCACGATCGTCAACGCCGACGACGAGGCAGCCGAGGCGCTCGCCCGACGGACGCGCGCCCGTGTCGTGTGGTTCAGCCGTCGCCGTCCGGCATCACACGGGGTGTTCGTCCGCGACGGCTGGGTCGCGGCGACGCTCAACGGCCACGTCGAGGCGATCTGCCCGGTCGCGGAGATCTTCCTGCGGGGCGCGCACAACGTCGAGAACGTGCTCGCCGCCGCGGCCTGCGCGCTGTGGGCGGGGCTCGCGCCCGAGGCGATCCGGCGCGCGATCGGCCGGTTCCGGGCCGTCGCGCACCGCATCGAGTTCGTCCGCGACCGCCGGGGCGTGCAGTACTACAACGACTCGAAAGGCACCAACGTCGCGTCCACGCTCAAGGCGCTCGAGAGCTTCTCGGAGCGGATCTTGTTGATCGCGGGCGGCAAGGGCAAGGGACAGGACTTCGAACCGCTCGCCACCGCCGCGCGCGGGCGCGTCGGCCACGCGTTCCTGATCGGCGAGGACGCGCCGAAGCTCGCGGCGGCGTTCAAGGGCGCGTCGATCCCGGTGGCGCGCTGCCCGTCGCTCGAGGCCGCCGTGGAGGCGGCGGGCCAACTGGCCATGCCTGGGGACGTGGTGCTGCTCTCGCCGGCGTGCGCCTCGTTCGACATGTTCGACAGCTTCGAGCACCGGGGCGACGTGTTCAAGAAGCTCGTGGAGCGGCTCGAGTGAGTGCCCCGGTGCGCGTCGGAGGACCCGCGGTCCGAGCGGCGGCTTTGCCGCCGCAATCGAATCCTGGGGGAGGCCTCGGAGGGGGCCGTCGAGGCCCCCTCCGATGAACTAAGATGCCGCGGAAGCTCGCGCCGGACCTCTGGCTCTTCGGCACCGCCGTCGTGCTCCTCTCGACGGGCGTGGTGATGGTCTACTCGGCGAGCGCGATCGTCGCGGCCGACCGGTTCCACGACCCCTACTTCTTCCTGAAGAAGCAGATCTTCTGGGCGATGCTCGGCGCCGCGTGCCTCTGGCTCACGCTCTGCGTGGACTACCGGCGGCTCGAGGGGCTCGTGGTGCCGCTCCTCATCGTGTCGGCCGCGCTGCTCGTCCTCGTGCTCCTCCCACCGATCGGTCAGGCGATCAACGGGACGCGCCGGTGGATCCGGCTCGGGCCGGTATCCTTCCAGCCGGCGGAACTCGCGAAGCTCACGCTCGTCGTCTACCTCGCGGCGTTCCTCGCTAAGAACCACGAGGCGCTCGACCACTTCCGTCAGGGGCTCCTGCCGCCGCTCGTGGTCGCGGGGATGTTCGGCGCGCTCGTGCTCGCCCAGCCCGACCTCGGCAACTGCCTGACCCTGATCGCGCTGACGTTCGCGCTGCTGTTTCTGGCGGGAGGGCGTCTCAGGCACCTCGGGCTGGTTCTCGCCCCCGCCGTGCCGCTCACCGCGATCGCCATCTGGGCGGCGCCGTACCGGCTCCGGCGCATCACCGCGTTTCTCGATCCATGGTCGGACCCGCGCGGCAGCGGGTTTCAGATCATCCAGTCCTGGCTCGCGTTCGGCAACGGCGGCGTGCTCGGCCAGGGGATCGGCGCCTCGAAGCAGAAATTGTTCTACCTGCCGGAACCGCACACGGACTTCATCTTTGCGATCATCGGAGAAGAGCTCGGATTTCTGGGCGCGGTGGCGATCGTCGCGCTGTTCATGGTGCTCGTCTGGCGGGGGCTCCGCATCGGGCTTCGTGCCCCCGACCCCTTCGGCGCGTACCTTGCCCTTGGGATCACGGTGCTGATCGCGATCCAAACGCTCGTGAACCTGGGTGTCGTGATGGGCCTCCTGCCGACGAAAGGGCTGCCGCTGCCCTTCATCTCGTTTGGTGGCTCGGCGCTGCTCGTCACGATGCTCTCGACCGGAGTGCTGTTGAACATCTCCCAGCACGCCCATGTTTAAGCGCTACCAGCAGATTCACTTCGTCGGCATCGGGGGCGCCGGGATGTCCGGCATCGCCGAGATCCTCCTGAACCTCGGCTACCGGGTCACCGGATCCGATCACCGACGAAACGAGGCGGTCGAGCGACTCGAACAGCTCGGGGCGAAGATTTTCGTCGGCCACGCGCCGTCACATATCGAAGGCGCGCACGTGGTCGTCTACTCGTCGGCCGTCTCGCGGGAGAACATCGAGGTGCAGGTGGCGCGCCAGCGCCAGATCCCGACGATCCCCCGCGCGGAGATGCTCGCCGAGATGATGCGCCTCAAGTACGGCATCGCCGTCGGCGGCACCCACGGCAAGACGACGACCACATCCATGATCGGCGCGGTGCTGGCCGAGGGGCGCTACGACCCGACGATCGTCGTCGGCGGCCGCGTGACCAACCTCGGGTCCAACGCGCGCCTCGGCCAGGGGGACTACCTCGTCGCGGAGGCGGACGAGTCGGACGGCTCGTTCCTGAAGCTCGCGCCGACGATCGCGGTCGTCACCACGGTCGACGCCGAGCACCTCGACCACTACGGCACCCTCGAGGCGATCCGCGAGGCGTTCGTCCAGTTCGTCAACAAGGTGCCCTTCTACGGCTCCGCGGTCCTCTGCCTCGACCAGCCCAACATCCAGATGCTGATTCCGAGGATCGAGAAGCGCATCATCACGTACGGCCTCGAGTCGGGCGGAGACCTCGTCGCACGCCGGCTCTCCCTCAGTGGGATGACGAGCCGCTTCGAGGTCTTCCAGCGCGGGAGCCTCCTCGGCGAGTGCACGCTTCAGCTCCCGGGACGCCACAACGTGCTCAACGCTCTGGCGGCCATCGGCGTGGGCCTCGAGCTCGAGATCCCGTTCGTGACGGCCCAGCGGGCCCTCGCGGGCTTTGCCGGCGTCCAGCGCCGGTTCCAGATCCGCGGGCGCGTGGCGGGCGTCACAGTGGTCGACGACTACGGCCACCACCCCGCCGAGATCCGGGCGACCCTGGCCGCAGCCAAGGCCGGGTTCGACTGCCGGATCGTGACGGTCTTCCAGCCGCACCGCTACACGCGCACCCACCACTTGCGCCAGGAGTTTCTCACGGCGTTCAACCAGGCGGACGTGCTCATCGTGATGGACATCTATGCGGCCGGCGAACCGCCGATCCCCGGGGTCACCGCCGAGGACCTCGCCGAGGGGATCCGCGCGCACGGCCACCGCGACGTCACCTACTTCGGCAGCGATCGGGCGCGCCTCGTCGAGCACCTCTGCGAGATCACCCGGCCCGGCGATCTCGTGCTGACGCTCGGCGCGGGCGACGTGGGCTCACTCGGGCCCGAGCTGCTGAAACGGCTCGAAGCCGACGATCTGAACGGGAGGGCGCAATGCTAGGAGAGATCCGCGGCGAAGTGCGGTTCAAAGAGCCGCTGAGCTTCCACACCTCGCTCCGCATCGGCGGCCCCGCCGACATCTTCGTCGTCCCGCAGGACGTCGACGACATTCGCCACGCGTTGCTCTTCGCCGAGCGCGAGCAGCTGTCCGTGGCGGTCATCGGCGGCGGCAACAACTTGCTCGTCCGTGACCGCGGCGTGCGCGGCGTCGTGCTGCGGCTCGAGGGGTGTCTCGGTCGCGCCGAGTTCCACGGCGAGGAGGCGATCGTCGGCGCGGGCGTGAGCCTGTCGGCGCTGATCCGCGAGGCCTCGGCCCTGAACCTCGGCGGGATCGAATGCCTGGTCGGGATTCCGGCCACGATCGGTGGCGCGCTCGCCATGAATGCCGGAACACCGGATGGCTGGATCGGCGATTTTGTGAGCGCCGTCTACTTCCTGCACTCGGACGGCTCGCTCGGCGAGTTCAAGCCGACCTCCGGCACCTTCACCTACCGGGCCTTCGACGCGCCCCCGGGCGCCGTGCTCATCGGCTGTCGCTTGCGGCTCACGCGCCGCCCGCTCGCGGAGATCCAGAAGGACACCAAGGTCCGCTTGAAGCACAAGAAGGCCACGCAGCCGCTCGCCCTCGCGTCGGCCGGGTGCGTCTGGAAGAATCCGGCCGGCGACCTCGCCGACCGGCTGATCGAGAAGTGCGGGCTCAAGGGCAAGCGGGTCAACGGCGCGGAGGTCTCCTCCAAGCACGCGAACTTCATCGTGAACCGGGGCGGCGCCACGGCGGCCGACATCCTGACGCTCATGGACCTCACGCGCGAGCGCGTGCAGCACCAGTTCGGGATCGCGCTCGAGCCCGAGATCAGGATCGTCGGGGAATAGATGCCGAGCGGCCTCAGCTCGCCGAGGAGTCGCGCCGCCCGAGCCGCCGACCTGGGGGAGCGCTCGGTGTTCGTCGCCCGCCAGCGGGTGGGCAAGGGACCGCGCCGGAAGGCGCGGCAGCGCGGGCGCCTCCGGCGCGTGCTCCCGCTGACGGCGCTCGCCGTGGCCGCGCCGCTCGCCGTCGCCTTCTCCGCCCACTGGCTCCTCACCACCCCGCGCTTCGCGGTCGTGAGCGTGGACGTGCGCGGGGCCTCCCGCGTGCCGACGGCCGAGATCCTGGCCGCGGCCGCCGTCGAGCCGGGAACCAGCCTCTTCCGCCTGGACCCCGGCGCCGTCGCCCGTCGCGTCGAGGCGATCCCCGAGGTCCGGCGCGCGGACGTCGTCCGCGAGTTCCCGAACCGGATCGTCATCAGCGTCGAGGAGCGACGCCCGTTCACGCTCGTCCACTCGGGCCGCCTCCACTGGATCGACGAGGAAGGCCGGGTCCTCGGCGCCTCGCCTGAGGCGGTGATTCCCCAGGTTCCGGTCGTGAGCGGTCTCTCCGACGACGAGCTCACCTCGATGAAGAGCGCGCCGAGCCCGAAGGCGCTGGCGGCCATCGCGCTCATCCGGGCCCTCCTCCGGACCGGCAGCGCGCTCGCCGCCGAGATCTCCGAGATCGACATGAGCCGCACGGACGGCCCGGTGCTCTACACCGTGGACGGCGTCGAGGTGCGGCTGGGCGCCGAGGACTGGGAGGAGCGCCTCGCGCGCCTCGAGGGCGTGCTCGGCCAGGTGGCCGACCAGGATGTCCGCGCGGTGGATCTCAGGTTCCGGGACCAGGTCATCCTCCAGCGGAGGCGCTCGTGATGCGACGCCCTAAGGCTCAGAATCCGGTCGTCGGGCTCGACGTGGGCACGACGAAGATCTGCGCGGTGATCGCCCAGCCGGCCGCGCACGGCGGCCTCGACGTCGTCGGCATCGGCACCGCGCCCTCGCGCGGCCTCCGGCGCGGAATCGTCGTCAACATCGACTCCACGGTGGAGGCGATCAAGGCCGCCGTCGGCGAGGCCGAGCAGATGGCAGGCGTCGAGGTCGCAGGCGTCTACGCGGGCGTCGCCGGCGGCCACATCCGTGGTGTCAACAGCCGCGGCGTCGTCGCCGTCTCCGGCAAGGACCGCGAGGTGGACCCGACGGACGTCGCGCGTGCCGTGGACGCCGCGCGCGCGATCAACCTGCCGCAGGACCGCGAGATCATCCACGTCCTGCCCCAGAACTTTATCGTGGACGACGGCGAGGGGATCCGCGATCCCATCGGCATGTCGGGCGTGCGCCTCGAGGTCGAGGTGCACGTCGTCACCGCTGCGGTGACCTCGGTCCAGAACCTCGTCCGGTCGGTGAATCGTGCGGGTCTCGCGGTGCACGACGTCATCCTCGAGCCGCTGGCCTCCGGTGACGCTGTCCTGTACGAGGACGAGAAAGAGCTCGGCGTCGTCGTCGTGGACATCGGCGGTGGAACGACCGACGTCGCGCTCTTCCGCAACGGCGCGATCTGGCACACGGCCGTCCTGCCGCTCGGCGGCGACCACATCTCGAACGACATCGCGATCGGCCTCCGCACGCCATCGCCCTCCGCCGAGGACATGAAGAAGCGGTACGGGTGCGCGCTGACGGCGTTGGTGCCGGCGGAGGAGACGGTGGACGTGCCGTCCGTCGGCGGCCGGAAGCCGCGCCAGCTCTCGCGCCAGGTCCTCTCGGAGATCATCCAGCCGCGAGTCGAGGAGATTTTCACGCTCATCGCCCGCGAGCTCGGGCGCGCGGGGTTCCCTGACGCGGCGACGGCCGGCGTCGTCGTCACCGGAGGCACCTCGCTCATGGAGGGCGTGTCCGAGCTCGCCGAGGCGGTCTTCGATCAACCGGTACGACGCGGCGTGCCGCTCGGCGTGAGCGGCCTCGCCGACGTCGTGCAGAGCCCGATCTACGCGACCGCGGCGGGCTTGGCGCTCCACGGCGTCCGCGGGCGGGCTCAGGCCGAGACGGCCGCGGCGACGGATGACACCCGGTTCGGACGTCTCGCGCGAGGCCTGTCCGGCCTGTTGAATGACATCTTCTAGGACGGGTCGGGGTGAGCAGCCGCCACTGTTTCCCTTCGACGTCAACCGTTCACTGCGCCGGCGGCGCGAAGCGGCCACCGGCGGACATACAGAGGAGGATGTGATGGAGAGGGATCGCACACGGCGCCCGCTCTTCGAGCTCGACGAGGTGCCGCAGGCGGCGAAGATCAAGGTCATCGGCCTCGGCGGTGGCGGCAGCAACGCGGTGAGCCGGATGATGGCGGCCGAGTTTACCGGGGTCGAGTTCATTGTCGCCAACACGGACGTCCAGGCGCTCTACGCTTCGCCCGCGCCCGTGAAGCTCCAGATCGGCGCGAAGCTCACGCAGGGGCTTGGCGCGGGCTCGAACCCCGACATCGGCCGGCAGGCGGCCCAGGAGGACCCGGACCAGATCACGCGGCTCCTCCAGGGCGGCGACATGGTCTTCATCACCGCGGGGCTCGGCGGCGGCACGGGGACCGGCGCGGCGCCCGTCGTCGCATCGCTCGCCAAGGACCTCGGGATCCTCGCCGTGGCCGTGGTGACGAAGCCGTTCGCTTTCGAGGGCCGGCGACGGATGGCTCAGGCGGAGGCGGGGCTCGAGGCGCTGCGCGACGTGGTGGACACGCTCATCACGATCCCGAACCAGCGGCTGCTGGCGGTCGTGGACCGGGGCACGCCGCTGATCGAGGCGTTCCGCGTCGCCGATGGTGTTCTCCAGCAAGCCGTCCAGGGCATCTCCGACCTGATCCTCGTGCCCGGGCTTGTGAACCTCGACTTCGCCGACGTGCGCACGATCATGTCGGGGATGGGCATGGCGATGATGGGCACCGGCACGGGCCGGGGCGAGCACCGCACGCTCGACGCGGCTCAGAAGGCGGTGGCGAGCCCGCTTCTGGACGACACGTCCATCGAGGGCGCGCGCGGGATCCTGATCAACTTCACCGGCGGGCCCGACCTCGCGATCCACGAGGTGGAAGAGGCGGCGCGCATCGTCCAGGAGGCCGCCCACGACGACGCGAACATCATCTTCGGCGCGGTCATCGACCCGCACATGACCGACGAGGTCCGGATGACCGTGATCGCGACCGGGTTCGCCGAGAAGCGAGAGACCGTCGGCATCGGCGGTAAAGTCGTGGACCTCCCGCGCGCGTCGCGCTCGAGCGCCGCGGGGGTGGGGGGCTGGCGCCGGCGCCCCGGGGAGCTGCGCGCCGAGAGCGACGACAGGCTCGCCGAGGGCGACCTGGACGTCCCGGCGTTCCTCCGGCGACAAGCCGACTGACGCCGGCGAGCGGCGGGGGCGCGTCCGCTTGTTCGGAACGACACTCACCGCGGACCCACCCCCGCCGGCTCGCCAGCCGCCGGCGTATCTCACGTTCGCCTCGCTCACGGCCCTCGGACTCCCGAACGCGACCACGACGCGTCACTGCCCGGGCGTCGCGTCGTTCGCCGAGCCGATCTCTGCCGCCAACCCGGTCTCGCCCTTCAACGCCGACGCGATCCGGACGCTGAGGGTGGCTGGCCTCGACCTCACCCGCGTGAGCTACGCCAAGCAGGTCCACGGCGCCGAGGTGGCGCGCGCTCCCGCGGGGGGAGGCTTCGCCGGCGCCGCGGACATTCTCGTGACCGTCGAGCCGCACGCGCCGCTCGCGATCTTCACGGCCGACTGCCTCGCGATCGTCCTCTATGACCCCGAGGTGCCTGCTCTCGCCGCGGCGCACGTCGGCTGGCGGGGCACGGTGCGTGGCGTCGCCCAGGCCGCGGTCGCCGCGCTCGGGCGGCTCGGCGCCCGCCCCGAACGACTCTACGCGGCCATCGCGCCCTCGATCGGCCCGTGCTGCTACGAGGTGGACGAGCCGGTGACCAGCGAGCTCGCCCGGGCCTACCCGGGCCGCTGGGAGGCGTGGGTGACTCCCCGGCAGGCCGGCCGGGTGATGCTGGACCTCTGGACCGCCAACGAGGCCCTGCTTCGGGAGGCGGGCGTCGATCCGCCGCGCGTCGAGAACCCGCGGCTCTGCACCGCCTGTCACCTGGAGATGCTCTACTCGTACCGACGGGGCCACCGGGGTCGGCTGGCCACGCTCGCCGCGCTACCGTAGAATCGCGGTGCGGCCATGCAGGACATCCGGGCCAGTCTGGAGCGTGTGCGCGAGCGGATCGCCCGTGCCGCCGCGCGCGCGGGGCGCCGGGCGGAGGACGTGCTCCTGATCGGTGTCTCGAAGGCCGTGGAGCCCGTGCGCATCCGCGAGGCGGTCGCCGCGGGCGTTCCGGCCCTCGGCGAGAACCGGGTCCAAGAGGCGCGCGCGAAGATCGCCGAGCTCGGGCGGGCGGTGCCGTGGCACCTCGTCGGGCAGCTTCAGACGAACAAGGCCAAGGACGCCGTCGAGCTCTTCGACTTGATCCACTCGGTGGACCGCCCGGAGCTCGCGCGGGAGCTGGACAAGCGGGCGCGGCAGGGGGGCCGGCCGGTCGAGGCGCTTGTGCAGGTGAACGTGGCCGGCGAGGCGTCGAAGGGTGGCGTGGCGCCCGAGGGGCTCGGCGATCTGCTGGACGCCGTGACGAAGCTCGACCACGTCAGAGTTCGTGGGCTGATGGTGATCCCGCCCGAGGCCCGGGACCCGGCTGACGCGCGCGTCTGGTTCCGGACGCTCGCGAAGCTCCGCGAGCGCCACGGGCTCCGGGAGCTCTCGATGGGGATGAGCGGCGACTTTGAGGTGGCGATCGAGGAGGGGGCGACGATGGTTCGCGTCGGGACGGCGATCTTCGGGCCGCGCCCCGCCGCCCCCCTAAAGGAGCCACGCGAGCGATGACGATCAAAGGCCAGAAGATCGGGTTCGTCGGCGCTGGGAACATGGGCGAGGCGATGATCAAGGGGCTCCTGACGGCGAACCTCGTGCCGCCCGAGGCCGTCTACGCGACCGACGTGCGCCTCGAGCGCCTCAAGGAGATCGACCGACAATACGGCATCCGGATCGCCGCCGACAACCCGGAGCTGGTCCGCCACGTGGACGTCGTCATCATGGCGGTGAAGCCGCAGATCATCGAGCCCGTGCTGAAGGAGATCGCTCACGCGCTGACGCGGCAAAAACTGCTGATCTCCATCGCCGCTGGCGTGACCACCGCGAAGCTCCGCACGGTCCTCGGCAAAGAGGCGCGGCTGATCCGCGTGATGCCGAACACCCCGGCGCTCGTGCTCGCGGGCGTCACTGCGATCGCCAAGGCGGAAGGCCTGGAACCGGGCGACCTCGACACCGCGCGCGAGATCTTCAGCGCCGTCGGCCGCGTGGTCGTGCTGGAGGAGGGGCTGCTGGACGCGGTGACCGGGCTCTCGGGCTCCGGCCCCGCCTACGTCGCGCTCGTGATCGAGTCGCTCGCCGACGGCGGGGTGAAGATGGGGCTCGACCGGATCACGGCGATGACGCTCGCGACCCAGACGGTGCTCGGCGCCGCCAAGCTCCTGCTCGAGACGGGCCTCCACCCTGGCGCGCTGAAGGACATGGTCAGCTCGCCCGGGGGGACCTCCATCGCGGGCATCGCGGCGCTGGAGGAGGGCGGGATCCGCACGACGTTCATCACGGCGGTCGAGCGCGCCACGCAGCGTTCCCGAGAGCTCGGGATGCTAAGATGAGGGCGTGTTCGTCCTGGGCAACTTCGTCTACACGCTGGCCAACCTCATCGAGCTGGTGCTCAACGCGTACCTCATCATCGTGATCGCCCGCGCCGTGCTCTCGTGGGTGAACCCGGATCCCGACAACCCGATCGTGCGCTTCATTCACCGCGTGACTGAGCCGGTGCTGCGCCCGATCCGCGACCGACTCCCGACGGTCGCGATGGGACTCGACCTGTCGCCGATGGTCGTCCTGCTCGCGATCTACTTTCTCAAGTCGTTCCTGGTCGGCTCGCTCCACGATCTCGCCGCGAGCCTCAGGTAGCGAGTCGGAGGTCCCGATGCGTATCAGTCCCCTCGACATCCGGCAGCAGCAGTTCACGGTCAAGATGTTGCGCGGCTTCGACCCCCACGAGGTGGACGCCTTCCTCGACGACGTCGCCGAGGACTACGAGGCGGTGCTGAGGGAAAACGCGCTCCTGAAAGAGCAGCTCATCACGCTCGAGGAGCGGTCGCGCGGCGTTGCCGACCGCGAGAAGGCGATCCAGGACACCCTCGTCGCGACTCAGCGGCTCGGCGATGAGATGAAGGCCGCGGCCCGGCGCGAGGCGGAGCTCCACATGCGGGAGGCCGAGCTGCACGGCGAGAAGGTCCTGGAGGGCGCGCGCAGCGAGGAAGCGAAGATCCGGAGCGAGATTCAAACGCTCCGGCGCATGCGTCGCCAGCTCGTCGAGGACCTGCGCTCGACGCTCGAGAGTTACTATCGCATGATGGCGGCCGAGTTCGGTGAGGACGCCGGCGAGCCGAAGACCTGAGGGCGCCCTCCTGCACCTCCGCGTGCAGCCGCGCGCCTCGCGTGACGAGATCCTCGGCTGGCAGGACGGCGTCCTGCGCGTGCGCGTGGCGGCGCCGCCCGTCGAGGGCGAGGCCAACGCGGCGGTGGTCGCGCTCGTGGCCCGCGCCCTTCGTATCGCCCCATCGACCGTCAGGGTCGTGCGCGGGAAGCGCGGCCGAGACAAGCTCGTGCGACTCACCGGCCTGGGTGACGACGAGGCGCAGAGCCGGCTCGCGTCTCTCCCAGGCTACCCGCGGCTGACGACGACCTCGCGGTCCCCGCAATGACCGTCTCGCCGGTCTGGTGGGCCCACGACCGGCTGATGCTGCTGGACCAGCGGCTCCTGCCCACCCAGGAGCTCGAGCGAGCCTACACCCGCTGGGAGGATGTTGCCGACGCGATCCGGACGCTCGTCGTGCGCGGCGCGCCGGCGATCGGCGTCGCGGCCGCCTTCGGCGTGGCGCTCGCCGCGCGCCAGAGCCCGGCTACGACGTTCGACGCGCTCCTCGCGGACCTGGAGACGGCGATGAAAGGCTTGGCGGCGACGCGGCCGACAGCCGCCAATCTCTTCTGGGCGCTCGAGCGAATGAAGCGCGGGGCGCTCGAGTCGCGCGGCGTGCCGCTCGATCAGGTGAGGACCGGGCTCCTCGCCGAAGCGCAGGCGATCCGCGACGAGGACATCGCGGCGAACCAGGCGATGGGCGCCCTCGGCGCCGCGCTCGTCCCCCCGAACGCCCGCATCCTCACGCACTGCAACGCCGGGGCTCTGGCGACCGCCGGCTTCGGGACGGCGCTCGGCGTGATCCGAGCGGCCCACGCCCAGGGCAAGGTCGGCCGCGTGTGGGTGGACGAGACGCGGCCCGTCATGCAGGGCTCGCGGCTCACGGCCTGGGAATGCGTGCGTGAGGGGATTCCGCACACGCTGATCGCCGACGTCGTGGCCGCCTCGCTCATGGCGCGCGGCGAGGTGGACCTGATCGTCACCGGCGCCGACCGGATCGCCGCCAACGGCGACACGGCGAACAAAATCGGCACGTACTCGCTCGCGGTGCTCGCCCGCCACCACCGCGTGCCGTTCTACGTGGCCGCGCCGTTCTCGACGATCGACCCCGCGCTCCCGTCGGGCGAGCACATCCCGATCGAGGAGCGCGATCCCGCCGAGGTCCGCCGCGTGGGCGGCCAGCAGACGGCGCCCGCCGAGTCGCCGGTGTTCAATCCCGCGTTCGACGTGACGTCGGCCGCGCTCATCACGGCGATCATCACCGAGCGCGGCGTCTTCCGCCCCCCGTACCACTTCGCTTAGCCGTCGGGGGCGCCGCAGCACCCAACGCGCGGGGAGGTCGAGCCGTGAGAGTCGCCCGCGAGTACCACGACCGGACGGCGCACTCGCCGTATTCGGTCCGCGCCAGCACCCACTCGCTCGACTGGGACGTCAAGCCCTTTCCCTTCAAGGTCTACACGGACCTGCCCCCGCTCGCGCTGCCTCGGGACATCGACCCGCTCGCGGTCGATGCGCTCGCCGCCCTCGCTGCTGGTCCCTCGGGAGGTGTCGAGCGCGTCACGCTGGACGACCTCGCCACGCTCCTCTACTACGCGGCGGGGGTGACCAAGAAGCAGACCTACCCCGGCGGCGGCGAGGTCCTCTTCCGCGCGGCCCCGTCGACGGGCGCCCTCTACCAGACCGAGGTCTACGTCGCGGCGGGTCGGATCGAGGGGCTCGAGCCCGGGCTGTACCACTTTTCCCCGGGCGACTTCGCGCTGCGGCGCCTCCGCGCGGGGGACGTGCGGGCACCGCTCGCCCACGCGGCCGCCGACGAGGCGCTCGCCCGCCGCGCCGCGACGATCATCCTCACCGCCATCTACTGGCGGAACACGTGGAAGTATCAAGCGCGTGGCTACCGCCACCTCTTCTGGGACTCCGGAACCTTGCTCGCGCACCTCCTGGCGGTGGGTGGCGCGCTCGGGCTCGCGCCGCGTCTCGACACCGGCTTCGTCGATGCCGACGTCAACCGCGCGCTCGGCGTGGACGCCGAGCGCGAAGCCGCGCTGGAGCTGGTGACGCTCGGGCCCCAGGGCGCGCCCGCCGCGCCCGTGGCCGCGCTCGAAGACCTTCGCCACCCATATGTGCCGCTGTCGTCGTCCGAAGTCGATTACCCTTTGCTCCGCGAGATCCACCGCGCCTCGATGCTGCACACGCCAGACGACGTGCGCGCGTGGCGGGAAGCCGGACGTGGGCTCGGGGGGCGCCCTCCGAGACCCGTGTCTCCCCGAGCCCTCGTTCCGTTGCCGGCGGCGCGCGAGGCATCGGGGCGGAGCCTCGGGGAGACGATTCAGCGACGGGGGTCGACGAGGCAGTTCGGTCTTGTCCCGTTGAGCGCGGTCGAGCTGGCGACGGCGCTCTGGAGCGCGACCCGCTCCGTCGACGCCGACGTCCCCACGGGGCTCGTGGACCTCTATCTGATCGTCAACGCCGTGGACGGGGTCGAGCCGGGCGCGTACCACTACCGTCCTGAGGCGCACGCGCTCGAGCTCCTGAAGGCGGGCCGCTATCGGAACGAGTCGGCGTATCTCTGCCTCGAGCAGCCACTCGGCGGCGACGCGGCGGCGGTGATCTACTTTCTCGCGCCGCTCGACCGGATCCTTCCCGCGTTCGGCGACCGCGGCTACCGGCTCGCCAACCTCGAGGCCGGGATCGCCGGCGGGCGTGCCTACCTCGCCGCCTACGCGCAGGGCTTCGGCGCCTCGGGTCTCACCTTCTATGACGGCCACGTCGTCGAGTTTTTCTCGCCGCACGCGGCGGGCAAGGACGCCATCTTCGTCGTAGCACTCGGGCGCGCGGCCGGGAGTGGACGTGTTACCATCGGAACGACACCGACCCTCTCAAGGAGGCCGTCCGGATGAAGAAGTATCAGTTGATGGCGCCGGGCCCGACGCCCGTCCCGAGCGAGGTCCTCCTCGCGATGGCGCAGCCGATGATCCACCACCGGACGCCACAGTACGAGGCGCTCTTCATCGAGGTCCGAAGCGGACTCAAGAGGCTCTTTCAGACGGAGGCAGACGTCCTCCCGCTCGCCTGCTCCGGCACCGGCGCGATGGAAGCGGCAGTCGTCAACACGCTCTCCGCCGGGGACAGCGTCGCGGTGATCCGGGCAGGGAAATTCGGCGACCGCTGGGTCGAGATCTGCAAGGCCTACGGGGTCAACGTCGTCGAGCTGGCGGCGCCCTTCGGCCACTCGGTCCCCGCCGCGCGCGTGGCCGAGACCCTCCGGGCCCACACGGCCGTGAAGGCGGTCCTGACCCAGCACAGCGAGTCGTCCACCGGCGTGCTCCACGACGTCCGTGGCTACGCGGCGGTGACGCGCGGGACGGACACGATCCTGATCGTGGACGCGGTGTCGAGCCTCGGGATCGCCGACCTCCCGATGGACGCCTGGGGCGTGGACCTCGTCGTCTCCGGCTCGCAGAAGGGGCTCATGCTTCCGCCGGGCGTCGCCTTCTGCGCGCTCGGTGAGAAGGCGTGGGCGAAGGCGAAGACCTCGACGCTGCCGAAGTACTATCTGAACCTCGCCGAGGAGCGGAAGGCGGTCGTCAAGAACGAGGCGCACTTCACGCCTGCGGTGAGCATCATCGTCGGGCTCCGCGAAGTGCTCCGGATGATCGAGACGGAGGGGCTCGCGAACGTGTTCAAACGCCACGACCGGCTGGCGCGTGCCACGCGCGCAGGCGTCGAGGCGCTGGGGCTCGAGCTGTTTGCGAAGGCGACGCCGAGCCCGGCGCTCACGGCCGTGGCGGCCCCGAAGGGCGTCGACAGCGAGACGATCGTCGCCGCCTACTCGAAGGCGCACAACATCACGATCGCCGGCGGGCAGGGCGAGATGAAAGGCAAGGTCTTCCGGCTCGGCCACATGGGCTACGCCGCGGAGTTCGACGTGGTCATCGCGCTGTCCGCCCTCGAGCAGGTGCTCGCCGAGCTGGGCCAGCCGGTCGACTTCGGCTCGAGCGTCCGCGCCGCGCAGAAGATCTTCGCCGAGAAGTCGTGAAGCGGGTCCTCGTCACTGACGGCCTGGACGCCGTCGGCGTCGACGCGCTCCGCAAGCACGGGCTCGAGGTCGATGTCGCCGCGACGCTCCCGGAGCCGGCGCTCGTCGCGCGCATCGGCGAGTACGAGGGCCTGATCGTCCGCAGCGCCACCAAGGTCACGCGCGCCGTGCTGGCGGCGGGCCAGAAGCTCGAGGTCGTCGGCCGGGCGGGCGCGGGCGTGGACACGATCGACGTGGACGCCGCGACCGAGCGCGGCGTGATCGTGATGAACGCGCCAGGCGGCAACACGACCGCCGTCGCCGAGCACACCATGGCGCTGCTCCTGGCGCTCGCGCGGCGCGTTCCCGCGGCCGACGCCGCGCTCAAGGGCGGCCGCTGGGAAAAGAGCCGGCTCCAGGGCGTCGAGCTCTTCGGCAAGGTGCTGGGCGTTGTGGGGCTCGGACGCATCGGTTCCGAGGTCGCGCGGCGCGCGCTCGGCTTCCGCATGCACGTCATCGCCTACGACCCCTATCTGACGCGGGAAGCGGCCGAGCGCCACAGTGTCGAGGCCGTCGAGCTGGATGAGCTCCTCGCCCGCTCGGACTTCATCACGATCCACGTGCCGCTGACGGGAGACACGCGGCACCTGCTCGGCGAGGACGAGCTCGCCCGCGTCAAGCCCGGCGTCCGGATCATCAACTGTGCCCGTGGCGGCATCGTGGACGAGCGGGCGCTCGCCGCCGCGATTCGCGCAACGCGCGTGGCGGGAGCGGCGCTCGACGTCTTCGAGCAGGAGCCGCCGCCCGCCGACCACCCGCTGCTCGGGCTCGAGCAGGTGATCGTCACGCCGCACCTGGGCGCCGCGACGGACGAGGCCCAGACGGCCGTGGCGCTCGCGATCGCCGCGCAGGTGGCCGACGCGCTCCTGCACGGGGTCGTCGTCAACGCGGTGAATCTCCCGTCGATCGACGCGGAGACGTCCCGCGAGCAGGCACCGTGGTACGGGCTCGCCGAGAAGATGGGACGCTTCCTCGCGCAGATGGCCGAGGGGCGGATGCAGGAGGCGCGCCTCACGTATTCCGGCGAGATCGCCGGGCGCTCGATCCCGACGCTCACACTCGCGCTCGTCCGCGGCCTCCTCGGTGCGATCCTCTCTGAGCGCGTCACCGACGTGAACGCGCTGCCGATCGCGAAGTCACGCGGGCTCAAGATCACGGAGACCTCCACGACGGAGGCCGAGGACTACGCGAGCCTCGTCGCGGCCGAGCTCGTGACCGACCGGGGGATCGCGTCGGTCGCGGGGACGGTCTTCTTCAAGCGCGAGGCGCGCTTTGTGCGGGTCGACGGCTTTCCGCTCGAGGCGCTGCCGCAAGGCTGGATGCTCGTCTTCGCCAACCTCGATGTCCCCGGCGTCATCGGCCGCATCGGGACGCTCTGCGGCCGGGACGGTATCAACATCGCCGGCATGCAGCTCGGCCGCGAGCGGCGGGGCGGTCGCGCGGTCTCCATCCTGAACCTCGACGACCCCATGCCCCCCGCGGCGCTCGACGAGATCCGGGCGATGCCCGACATCGTCTTCGCCAAGCTCGTCAAGCTCTAGGGAGCCTGTCGGAGTATCGGGGAGCGCCAACGGCTGAGCATGGGTGCTCCGAGCGTTGGGGGGCCATGTCGGGGCCCCCCATTCCCGCCAGTTCGGAGTCGTCCTGCCCGACGAACCGTCCGCCTGATCGCGCGCCGATTCGCGGTAGAATGGCAGGTTGTGAGGAAGCTCAGGCTCTTCGTCGTACGGCATGGGGAGACCGCGTGGTCGCGCGAGCGGAGGTTCGCCGGCGCCCGAGACGTCCCGCTCACCCCGGAGGGTCTCCGCCAGTGCGAGGCGGTGGCCCGCACGCTGGCGTCCCAGGGCGTGGCCGCGCTCTACGCGAGCCCGCTCGAGCGGGCTCGCGCCTCCGCGGAGGTGATCGCCAAGCCCCACCGGCTCACGGTCGAGATCGAGCCGGCGTTCCGCGAGATGGCGTTGGGCGAGTGGGAGGGGCTGACGCGCGAGGAGGTCGCCGCGCGTTTCCCCGCCGACTACGAGCGCTGGTGCACGGCGCCGCACCTCTTGCACCTCGCGGGAGGGGAGACCCTCGGCGAGGTCGCGGTGCGCGTGACGGCCGGCGTGCGCGAGCTCCAGGAAGCTCACGCGGGGGAGACCATCGTGCTCGTGAGCCACGCGATCGTGATCCGGCTCATCGTGCTCGACGCGCTGGGCCTCGGCCACGAGCGCCTCTGGACCGTGGACGCCACGCCCGCGGGGATCACCGAGATCGAGTACGAGCCCGGCTGGGCCACGGTGCATCGGATGAACACGCTCGCCCACCTCGAGGCGGTCGAGCGATGAGGCCGCTACACCCGCAGCTCCCGAAGGGCGCGCGCGTCTACCTGCCGGATGAGGCGGCACGCAAGCGCCACGTGGAGGCGCGGCTGCTCGACGTCTTCACGCGGTGGGGCTACCGCGAGATCGTCACCTCCACGTTCGAGTACGCGGATGTGCTCGCGATGGGTACCGACGAGGGCGTCCAGGAGAACATGTTCAAGCTCGTGGACCGCGAGACCGGCCGGATGCTCGCGCTCCGCGCCGACATCACGCCGCAGATCGCCCGGATCGTGGCGACGCGGCTCCGGGACGAGCCCAAGCCCATCCGCCTCGGGTACGTGACCAACGTGTTCCGCTACGACGAGCCGCAGGTATCGCACTACCGCGAGTTCTACCAGGCGGGCGTCGAGCTGATCGGGCTCGAGAAGCCGGAGGCCGAGGTCGAGATCATCGCGATGGCGATCGAGGGGCTGCGCGCGCTCGGGCTCGAGCGCTTCCAGATCGACCTCGGACACCCCGACTTCTTCCGCGGGCTCTGCGAGGAGACGGGCGCAGAGCCGGCGCGCGTGCGCGAGCTCCGGGCGGCGCTCGCGCGCAAGGATGCCTCCGCGCTCGAGCGGCTCGTGAGCGACTCGACACCCGACGCGCACGTGCGTGAGGCGCTGCTGGCGCTGCCCACGCTCTTCGGCCACGAGGCCGTGCTCGACCGCGCCGCGGGCCTCGCGCGCAACAAGCGGTCGGCGAAGGCTCTCGCGAACCTCGCGGAGGTGTACCGGCTCCTCACGATCTACGGGCTCGCCGACGTGGTCCTGCTCGACCTCGGGGAGGTGCGGGGCTTCGACTACTACTCCGGGACCTACTTCGAAGCGTACGTGTCGGGCTTCGGCGCGTCGGTGGCCGCCGGTGGGCGGTACGATCACATGCTGGCGCGCTTCGGCTACGACTGCGCGGCGGTCGGCTTCGCCTTCGACGTGGCCCGTGTCCTCTCCGTGATGGAGACGCAGGGCGTCGCCGTCGAGCTGCCCGGGCCCGACTTCTTCATCATCGACTTCACACGGGACAAGACCGCGGCGCTGTCCCTCGCGCGGCGGCTGCGCGATCTCGGCGCGTCGGTCGCGCGTGACATCATCAGTCGCGCGCTCGAAGAGTCGGTCGCCTACGCGCGCGCGCGGCACGTGCGCCACGTCCTGATCGTCGGGAGCCCGCTCACGGGCTCGCATCAACTGTTGGCGATGGACCTCGCGGACGGGTCCGAGCGCGTCCTGGCGGTCGCGGAGCTCCTGGCGGAGCCGGGACGCTTCTTCACGGAGATTGGCCATGCCTAACATCGTGGTCGTCGGCACGCAGTGGGGCGACGAAGGGAAGGGGAAGGTCGTCGACGTCATCACGCCGCACGTGGACGTGGTCGTCCGCTACCAGGGCGGCAACAACGCGGGCCACACCGTCGTCGTCGGACGGGAGAAGTACGTGCTCCAGTCGATCCCGTCGGGCATCCTGCATCGCGGCCGCCGCTGCGTCGTCGGCTGCGGCGTCGTCGTCAATCCCGGCGCGCTCATCGAGGAGATGGAGGCGCTCGTCCGCCGAGGCGTGGTGCTGGACGGCAACCTCTTCATCTCGAAGAATGCGCACCTGATCATGCCCTACCATCCGGCGCTCGACCGCGCCTCCGAGGCCAAGCTGGGGTCACGCCGCATCGGGACCACCGGCAGGGGCGTCGGGCCCGCATACGTGGACAAGGCGGCGCGCGTCGGGATCCGCGTGGGCGACCTCCTCAACGAGCGGCTCTTTCGCGAGAAGCTCGAGATGAACGTGGCCCAGAAGAACCGGCTGCTGCGCGAGATCTACGACGCGCCGACTTTTTCAGTGGCGGAGATCCTCGACCAGTATCTGCGCTATGCGGGCTGGCTCGCGCCGTACGTCACGGACACGGCGCTCCTGTTGACGCGCTGGATCGAGAGCGGCTACAGCGTGCTCTTCGAGGGCGCCCAGGGGACGATGCTCGACATCGACCACGGGACCTATCCCTTCATCACGTCGTCCTCGACGACGGCGGGCGGCGCCGCGACGGGCACGGGCGTGCCGCCGACGCGCATCCACGGCGTGCTGGGCGTCGCCAAGGCGTACACGACCCGAGTCGGCGGCGGCCCGTTCCCGGCCGAGATGTCGGGCAAGATCGCCGAGCATGTCCAGGCGCGCGGCAACGAGTACGGCTCGGTGACGGGGCGGCCGCGGCGCTGCGGCTGGTTCGACGCGATGGTGCTGCGGTATGCGGTGCGCGTCAACGGCCTCGACACGGTGGCCCTCACCAAGCTCGACGTCCTCGACCAGTGCGCGGCGATCAAGATCTGCACCGCCTACCGCTACCAGGGCGGGATCCTCACGGACTTTCCCGAGGACGAAACGGTCGTCGCCGAGGCCGAGCCCGTCTACGAGGAGATCGAAGGCTGGCTCGCGACGACGAGCGGCGCCAAGAACGAGGTCGATCTGCCGGCGAAGGCGCGCCGCTACCTCGAGCGGCTCGAGGAGCTGATCGGCGTGCCCTTCTGCCTGATCTCGACCGGCGCGCAGCGCGACGAGACGATCCTGTGCGAGACCTCGCCGCTGCTCCGCTGGTTCCCCTCGGTCCGCTCGAGCGTGCTCTAGCATGGCGCGGCCGCCGATCTACCGGCTACTCTTCGTCGTCGGGCGCGAGCGCGAGCCGCTCTACGACTCACTCCGGCGCACGTTCGACGGCGACGACACCGTCCAGGTCGTTCTCGACCGTCGCGTCGGGGAGCGCCGCCGGCAGGAGTCCACCCCGCGTGCGGGCGAGCGCCGCCGGAGCGATCGCCGTGCCCAGCGCGACAGCGACGCGCTGCTCCGCGCGCGGGGCTATACGCTCGTCGACGTCGTGACCTTCCAGAGCCCGCCCGCCGGCACCCCCGAGTCCGCCCCTGAGCGGAAAGCGGTAGAATCTGACCAGCGCCCGCAGGTCTGAGACGAGCCGTTAGCTCAGTCGGTAGAGCACCTGACTTTTAATCAGGGGGTCCAGGGTTCGAATCCCTGACGGCTCACCATTTCAACCACTGCCAGCTCATCGATCGTGCAGAAGCTCAGTGGAAGTGGATGCCGGCGTCGATCGTCAGCACCTGTCCGGTGACGGTATCCGCTCGGCAAAACGCCACGACCTGATTTGAGACGTCATCCGCACTGGTCGTCCGCTGGAGCACGGCCTGTTGACGCGCCGCTGCGGCCATTTCGGGCGTGAGGCGTTGTGCCATGCGCGTGCCCTCGACGAGTCCGGGAGCGACGCAGTTGACGGTGATCCGAGGCGCGAGCGCCACGGCGAGGCAGCGGGTGAGATGGACCAGCGCCGCCTTGCTCGTCGCATAGGCGATGCTACTGCCACCCGGCGACAGGCCCGCGACCGACGCGATGTTGACGATGCGACCGGCGCCCTGCTGCCGGAGGTGAGGCGCGGCCGCGCGCGCGAGCAGGAAGGGGCCGCGCGCGTTCGTGGCGTAGATCCGATCCCAGATGGCCGGTGTGAGGGCGTCGAGATCGGCGAACGGGATGCCGATGTTCCAGGCGGCGTTGTTGACGAGGATATCGAGCCGGCTCCACTGCCCCGCGGCCGCCTCGATGGCGGCGGCCACCGATGACGGGTCGGTCTGGTCCAGCCGAATCGCGGCTGTCCGCCGGCCGAGGCTCTCGACGCTCCGGCACGTGACCAGGGCGCCCTCGTGGTTATCCACATAGGTCACGACGACATCGGCTCCGGCCGCGGCGAGCCTGTACGCGATCCTTGCGCCGATCTCACCCGAAGCACCGGTCACGACGGCGACCCGGTCGTTCAGGTCCATCCGAATACTCAGGCGAACCGAGGGTTCAACGGCTTCATCTCGGAGGGGGGAGCGTAGGCGACATCATCTCTGAAAGCGCTGCATCGGTCAACCGCGGTTGATCAAGGCACCGGTCTGTTCTACCTTCGCTGCACATGAGGAGAGAGGGGATGGCCGATCGGCAGGGATCCCCGCACGCCCGCCTCGACGGGCGCGTGGTGCTCGTCACGGGGGCAGCGCGCGGCATCGGCGCTGCGACCGGCCGACGCCTGGCCGCCGACGGCGCGAGGCTCGTGCTCGCTGACCTCGACGGGCCCGGCGTCGAGAAGGTGGCGGCCGAGCTGGGCCAGGTCGCGGTCCAGGCCGACGTCACGCGCCGGGATGACGTCGAGCGCATGATCGACGAGGCCTACAACCGCTGGGGCCGCCTCGACGTGCTCTTCAACAACGCAGGGGTCATCCGCGTGCAGCCGCTCCTGGAGGTCACGGAGGAGGAGTGGGACCGCGTGCTCGACGTGAACCTCCGCGCCGTCTTCTTCGTGCTCCAGGCCGCGGCCCGCCGGATGGTGCGCCAGGACCCGATGCCCGGCTCGGAGCTGCGCGGCAAGCTCATCCAGACGGCGTCGATCGCCGCCTACCGGGGCGGCAACTCCCTCATGACGCCGTACTCGGCGTCCAAGGCAGGGGTCGTGAGCCTCACGCGCAGCGCGGCGCAGTCGCTGGCTCCCTATCGGATCACCTCCAACTGCGTCTGCCCCGGCGCCGTGGACACGGAGATGTGGCACCAGATCGCTCGCGAGTGGGGCGCGCTCGAGGGGCGGTCGCCCGACGAGGTGTGGCAGCGCCGCATCGCGCCGATCCCGCTCGGGCGCCCCGAGACGCCGGACGACGTGAGCCGCGTGGTGGCGTTCCTCGCCGGCCCCGACTCCGACTACATGACGGGCCAGGCCCTCAACGTCGACGGCGGCCTCGTCATGGGGAACTGACTGCCGGACCCGGGAGGGCTAGCCCCCATGAAGATCAGCGCGTTCCACCTGATGCCCCACCGAGAGCTGCCCGACGACTTCGAAAAGCGCTACCACTCCGTCTGGGTCACGCCTCCGTGGTGGGAGTTGGCCGACGCGCGCAGAGTGGGGCAGTACTACAACTGGACCCTGGACGAGCTGCTGTACGCGGCGCGCGCCGGATTCGACGGCGTCTGTACCAACGAGCACCACCAGAACGCGTACGGCTTCATGCCCAGCCCGAATCTGATGGGCAGCGTGCTGGCGAAACTCACGAATGGCACGAACGTCGCCATCGTCCAGATGGGCGCGACGCTCCCGACTTCGAATCCACCCATCCGGGTCGCCGAAGAGTACGCCATGCTCGATTGCATCAGCGGCGGCCGGCTTGTCGCCGGCCTGCCGCTCGGCAGTGCGATGGACGTGAGTCTCTGCTACGGCATCACGCCGATGGAGCATCGCGAGAGGTATCGCGAGGCGTTTGCGCTGACGCTGAAGGCGTGGCAGGCGCGCGAGATCTTTGCGTGGAACGGCCGCTACTATCAGCTCGCGAACGTGAACCTGTGGCCGCGGCCGATCCAGCAGCCGCACCCGCCCGTGTGGGTGCCCGGCTCCGGCAGCATCAGCACGTTTGACTTCGCTGTCGACAACGAGGTCTGCTACTGCTTCCTGAGTTACTCCGGTGCAAAATCGGCGAAGGCGATGATGCAGGGCTACTGGAAGGTGGTCGCCGACAAGGGGCGCGACCTGAATCCGTATCGTGCCGGATTCCTGCAGCTCGTTGCCGTCGCGGACACCGATGCCCGCGCCGAAGAGAAGTATGCGCGGCACGTGGAGTACTTCTATCACAAGTGCCTGCACTGGCCCGTTCAGTGGCTCACGCCGCCCGGAAACCAGGACTACCGAAGCCTCGTCGCGACCGTGACGAATCCGATGCGCCGTCGCGCCGAGGATCTCAAGCGACTTCGCTACCGAGACTTCGTCGAGCAGGGCTACGTCATCGCCGGCAGCCCAGCGACCGTCCGTGATCGACTCAAGGAAGAAGTCGTCGAGGGGCTTCGCGTCGGCAATCTGATGGTGCTCTTGCAGATCGGTTCGATGCCGCACGAGCTGACGCTCGAGAACATGGAGCTCTTCGCTTGCGAGGTGATGCCCGCTCTTCGCGACACCTGGAACGACGAGGGCTGGGTGAATCACTGGTGGCCCGAGTCGTTGCGAGGCACGAAGCCGACGCCGGCGATCGCAGGCCGCGCGGCGGGTGGGGCATGACGACCGCTCGGCAGAACGTCCACGGCGCGGACGCTGGAACGCGTGCTCGGACGCTCTCGGTGTGGCACGACCAGATCAGGATACGGGTCGTGTCGAAGGGGAGCGGTCCCGCGGTCGTGTTCTTCCACGGTCCCTGGGGACTCGCGTGGGATCCGTTTCTCGACGATCTGGCGCGTCGGTTCACCGTCTACGCGCCCGAGCACCCGGGCACGACCCCGGACACTCCCGACGACGCCGGCAAGCTCGATGGGCTGTGGGACCTCGTCCTCTGCTACGATGAGGTAATCGACGCGCTCGGACTCGACAGCGCGTTCCTGGTCGGCCACTCCTTCGGCGCGATGGTGGCGTGCGAGATGGCGGCGGCATATCCTGATCGTGCGCGCCGGCTCGCGTTGATCGATCCGCTTGGCTTTTGGCGCGACTCCGATCCCGTCGTCAACTGGATGCTCATGAATCCCGGCGACCTGCCCGCACAGATCTTTCGCGATCCGTCCTGTGAAGCCGCGCAGCGAATGTTCGGAACCGCCGACGACCCGACCGCGCGCGTGCGCGTCATGTGGGCGATGGGCGTGACCGGAAAGTTCATCTGGCCGATCCCGGACAAGGGACTGAAGAAGCGCATCCATCGCCTGAAGGCGCCCGCGCTCTTGATCTGGGGCAGGGACGATCGGCTCGTGCCGGCGGTCTACGCCGAAGAATTCACGAAACGGATCGCAGGCGCGCGAGTGCAGATGATTCACGACGCCGGTCACGCTCCGCAGCTCGAGCAACCGGAGACCGTTGCCCGGCTCGTCCAAGAATTTCTCCTGCCTCCCGCTGAGACCTTCCAGGGACCTGACATTTGCCAATCAAGCTCCGCACACGCCAGGAGAGGCCCGGGAAAAGGATTGTGCGCGTAGGCCTCCTTGATGACCGTGAATGGTGTTGTCGCCGTGGGGTCTGGACGGTTCCCCATGGAGCCGCCGCGCTTCGCGCAAGTCCGGGCGGGGAGGAAGGAGGAGATTAAGGCGCGAAGGACTCGAAGTACTTCAGCATCACCACCCTGGACTTCGGCGAAACCTGCTTGATCTCTTTCACTGCGAGATCCATGTTGGCCGGGGCGCCGAAGATGTTTCGGAGGTCCAGCGGCGGCTCCGAGAGGGGCTTTTCGAAGTTGTCCCCGGGGTGTGGGGAGGATCACCTTCGGGTAGTTGAGGGCCTTCAGGAGCCGCGGGGGGGTAGTCGTTGATTTGGTTGGCGAAGATGGAGGCCACCAGCGCCACGTCAGGCTTGAGTCCGGCGATCGCTCGCTCGATGTAGTTCGCCGTGCTCATGAGGAATAGCTGAACTTCCCGCTGATCGTGATCACGTAGATGAGGCTGTCTCCCTCGGGCATGTCGGCGATCTTCGTGGGTGGAGATGGTACGGAGACAAGGTGCCCGGGCACCGCGTGCTTCTTGGTCGGCGGTCCCCCAGGTCACTGGCGGGCACGATGCGCACCAACAGTTCGCTGAGCGTCTTGAGGTGCTTCTCGATTCAATTGTGATCGATCTGCATGGGCAGGAACGCAGTCGGGCCACGCAGCTACCCGAGTTGCTTGTCCAGCTGCGTCAGCGCGACACGCGCGCCGACGACACCGAACACGCCGAGGCTACTCGGTTTGCGCCGGCCACACCGGCTCATGGTAGCCGAGCGGCACCGAGGGCCGGGCCCAGCGCGGCGGCGTCTCGGAGAGGCGCACCACCGGCCCGAGATGGCGCAGCCGACCAGCCGGCGTGTCGCTCGTCATCGACCAGCGCTCCAGCTCCGCTAACGTGAATTCCTTCGGCACGTCCTTGAGCTCGGCCACCGGCACCTGGCCGCGTCCGACGAGCCACCGCCCGGTCTGCGCGAGCGAGGTCCGCACGAGCCAGCTTCCGCCCTCGCGCACGCGGCGCGCGAGCGCGACCATGGCGCCGAACGCCATCAGATAGCCGGTCAGGTAGTCGATCGCCGATACCGGATAGAACTGCGGGCCTGGCGCCGCGCCGGGGAAGAGCTCACCCTGACGAGCCGTGATACCGCTGACCGTCTGCACCACCGTGTCGAAGCCGCGGCGGGACGCCCACGGCCCGACGTGGCTGAACGCGCACAGCGAAACGAACACGATGCCGGGTCGCACTTTCGCCAGCGCCTCGGGGGAGAAGCCGCGACTGCCGAGGGTGCCAGGACGATAGCCTTGCGAGAATACGTCGGCCTCGCGGACGAGCGCGCAGAGCGTCTCGACGTCCTTCGGCTCGCGAAGGTCTAGATGCGCGGAGAGCTTGCCGTGGCCGGTATCGAATTCCTGGTAGCCGAGATTCGGCAGGTGCGCAGCGGTGATCTTCAAGACGTCGGCGCCGTGCTCGGCGAGCGTGCGAGCACACGTCGGCCCGGCGAGGACGCGCGTCAGATCGAGCACCCTGAGACCCGACAAGGGCCGATCACCGTCGGGAAGTTTTTCGGGCGGGCTGTCGCCGATCTTGACGATCTCCATCAGCGGCAGCGACGCGATCGCGGCAGCTTGCGGGTGCTTCGCCCACTCCTCCATGGAGCGCACCATGCCGCCGGCGCCCTTCGCCGCGATGATCGCCTCCTCGAGCTCGAGCGCGTCCCACTTCGCCACCGCCTCGCGCACCACCTCGCGATCTTCCGGTACGCCGAGCACGCTGAGCGCGGCGGCGCGATGGTTCGGGAAATTGCAGTGGAGATAGCTCCAGCGACCGTTCTTTGCCGGATAGACGCCCATCACCGCGTTGCGCTCGGTCGACACCTGCGCGCCGTCCAGCTTCATGTAATGCCCGCTGCGGAGCGAGGCCGTCGCCTGGCGACTATCGACCGCGACGTCCTGTCGACGTCCCGTGCGCAGTTGCCACAGATCGGAGACGGCGAGGCCAGTCGCCGCAAGCGCAGCGGCGCTGGTCTCGCCGATGCGGAACGGCGTTGGCAAGATCGGATCGGTGCCGCCGGTGATCTCGACCGTGCGGGCGCGTTCCTCGGCCCAGCTGGCTATCGGCAAGATCGTGCGCAGAGCATCGTTGATCATGACGACTCTCCTTGGAGACGTCCGGTCGTGCGAGTATACTCGTCCACCATGCGTGAGAACAGCGCCGGCGCCTGAACATGACCCGACATTTCGGCGTACTGATTCCTTCCACGAACACGACGGTCGAGATGGAGTGTCGGCTCTTGCCGACGATCTACCAGGCGCACTTCGGGCGGCTCATGTCGAGTGGCGCCGGGAGTTTCTCGCCCAGCCGAGACGAGGACATTGACTATCAGTCGCGCTTGCTCGGGACGGCCAGGGTTGAGATGGTGATCCTGGCTCAAACGTCAGCAAGTCTCTTTGCCCACGACTACGACGACGTCGTCACGAAGCGGATGAGTGTCGGTGCAGGCGTTCCGGCGATCACGTCTGCGCAGGCGGTCGGTCGCGCTGTTCGGGCTCTCGGAGCGTGCCGCGTCGCCATCGTGTCTCCCTATTCGGACGCGGTGAACGAACGCGCCGCCCACTATTTCAAGACGAAGTATGGGCTCGACACGATAGCGCTCGAGGGATTTCGCGCGAGCGACGCGTATGCGATCGGACAGCTCGGCCCACAGCACGCGCGCGATGCGTTCGCCCGGATCGATCGGCCTGAGATCGAGGTCTTCGTCGTGCCCGGCGGCAATTTCCCGACGATGTCCTCGGTCGCCTCCTGGGAGCGGGAATTCAAGAAGCCCGTGGTGACCACGAATCAGGCGTCGATCTGGGCGATGCTGCGCGCGTTCAAGAGCGCCGACCGCCTGCCGGTCTTCGGCCGTCTGCTCGCTGAAGTACCGGCCGACGCATCCTAGACGTTGCGCGACTCGTGGCGCGAGGACCGCACGCAGCGATCGTCTTCACCTTTTTCAGGCGCTGGGCGCCGCACATGGCGCGCTCGGAAAGCGCGGGGGCCTCGGCGACGCTCAGGCGGACACGTTCGGTAGTACGTAGAGCGTCAGTCGTCGTGGTCGGCTATGCTACGTCACGAATTCGTGGGAGGAATCTCCATGTCCGACTACATCCCCAGCCCCCGGCAGTGGGTGCGCGATCAGGTCGACCTCTACGAGCGAAGCGGTGGGAAGCAAGGCACCACGCTCCGCGACACCGGGCTGCCGGTGATCATCGTGACGCATACCGGCAACAAGACCGGCGCGATTCGCAAGACTCCGCTGATGCGCGTCAAGGACGGCGCCAACTACGTCCTCGTCGGGTCGCTGGGAGGAGCGCCGACAAATCCGGTTTGGGTGTACAACCTGCGAGCGAACCCAACCGTCGAGCTCCGCGACCACACCGCGGTCAAGACGATGCGGGTCCGTGAGGTCACCGACGAGGCCGAGCGGGCGCGACTGTGGAAGCTCGCGGTCGCGGCATATCCGCCGTACGAGGAATACCAGACGCGGACCGCACGACGGATCCCCGTCTTCCTCGCGGAGCCAAGAGGCTAAAGGAGCGCCCACTCACGGGAGGAAGCCATGCTGATCGGCGATTCCCAGATCCACCTCTGGCAGAACGGCAAGATGAGCGCGCAGCACCGCCAGATCCCGACCTATTCGGCCGATGATGCGCTGGCCGAGATGGCCTCGGCCGGGGTCGATTGCGCGGTGATCCATCCGCCCAGCGCGCTCGGCGAAGCCGTCAACGTCCTCGCCGTCGAGGCGGTGCGCCAGCATCCCGACAAGTTCTGCATCCTCGGACATTTCGATCTGCAGAGCCCGGACCGCGAAAAGATCGTCGCCCGCTGGCGCGAGCGGCCGGGCATGCTCGGGTTTCGCTTCACCTTCAACCAGCCACATCAAAAGGCGTGGTGGACCGATGGCTCGCTCGACTGGTTCTGGGCGGCGTGCGAGAAGGCGAGATTACCAATCGGACTCCTGGCCGGCGGCAACATGGCGGCGCTGGCGAAGATCGCCGAGCGGCATCCCGGTCTGAAGCTGCACATCGATCACCTCGGGCGCCTGGGTGGCGGCCGCGCAGGAACCGACGACGCGGCCTTCGCCGATCTTCCGGACATGCTGGCGCTCGCCAAATTTCCCAATG
>QHTD01000344.1 GCA_003220675.1 Candidatus Rokuibacteriota bacterium
CGCCGCCACGAACGCGCTCCGCCCGCGATGAGCGCCGAGTTTTTCAGCTCGAGCACCGTGAAGCCCGCGCGCTCGACGAGCGCGCGGAGTCCATGCCCGGTGAACGCGAAGTGGTGGACGATCGGGTAGGCGTCCCACTCCCGCCAGCGCGCGAATGGGCCGAGGGCGCTGAGCGTCTTCACCCACGGACGATGGAAGCTGGCGTTCGGGACGCGGAGCGCGAGCAGCCCGCCCGGCGCCAGGATGCGGTAGGCCTCGCCAAGGATCGCCTTCGGCTCCCCGGCCTGATCCACGACGTTGACGAGCGTGACCACACCGAGCGAGCCATCGCGGAAAGGGAGCCGGCCGGCGTCGGCCTGGACCGCGCCGCGCCCCACCCCCTGGTAGGTGATCGCGCACGCCTGCCACGAGAGGTCCGTGCCGACCGCCCGCCACCCACGCCCGCGGGCAGCGCCCAGGAGATGTCCGCCGCCGCATCCCACGTCCAGGAGAAGCCAGTCGGGCGTCGGGCGAACCCCGAGCTTGTCGAGACGGTCCAGCACGGAGACGAACAGGTCGCCTCGTTCCGCGTCCACACACGCCGGGCTGAAGCGGCGCGGGTACTCGGTCTGGTAGTAGTGCTGGAGCTCGAGCACGGTCGGCGGCGCGGCGACGACGGAGCTTCGGCAGCGCGGGCACTGCCGGTAGGGCGCGCCGCGGTAGAGGAGCGAGCTCGGCCGGGTCTCCCCTTCGCACGCCGGACACAGCACGGGTGGGCCGGGTGGCGCGGCGGGACGCGCGGCGAGCCGGCTCAGCTCGTCCTCGAGCGCGTCGATCGTGCGGTCCCACGCATAGTGCGCCTCCGCGTGGCGGCGGCACGCCGCGCGCAGGCGCGCGTGGGCCTCGGGGTCGCGGCGCTCCGCCTCGAGGAACCGCCGCAGATCCTCGGCCATCGTCTCGGGTGCCAAACCGCGGAACACGAGGGCGGGGGAGAGCGGGACGAGAATCTCGGGCGTCGCCCCGACCGGGGTGCCGAGCACGGGCGTGCCACACGCGAGCGCCTCGACCGTCACGAGCCCGAACCCCTCGAGCTCACGCGTGGGCAGGACGAAGACATCCGCCGCCTGGTAGTAGAGGGGCAACGCCGCGTCCGGAATGAACCCGAGGAAGCGAACCCGCTCGCGGAGACCGAGCGCGTTGCTCAACGACTCGAGCTCCCGTCGGAGCGTACCCGCCCCGCCGATCAGCAGCAGAGCCTCCGGCATGTTCTGCGTCAGGATCGCCATCGTCCGGATCAAGAGATCGAGCCCCATCCGGCCCTCGAGGTTCCTCACGGTCAGAAGCAGGGATCGCTCGGCCGGAAGGTCCAGCGCCTTCCGCACGGCGGCGCGGTCCTCTGCGGGGCGGAACGACGCCGTGTCCACGGCGCCGGGGATCTTGACGACCTTCTCCCTGGAGATGCGATAGAGCTTCCACAGCAGCTCGCTCGAGTAGTCGCTGAGCACCTGGATCGCGGTCGCGCGTCTCAGGCACGCGCGCTCGAGCCCCCAGAGCGCGGCGAAGCCGAGCCGACCCGCGACACCGTCGCGATGGTGGGCGGTCATTCCGCGGCGGGAGCGGTACTCGAGGGGCGCTGGCGAGTGAAAGCTGTAGAGACGCGGCAGTCCTCGCACCGCCGGCGACGTGAGCACCCCGTACCCCGCGAGCGGCTGGTGCACGTGCACCACGTCGGCCCGATCCTTCTCGAGCTCGAGCGCCGCGGCCCGCCGCGCGCCGAGCATTGAGCTCAGCATGAATCCGCGGGCCGTGCGCCGGTCGACCGCGAAGCCCCGGATGCGCACCCCCTGCCGCTCTGTGACGGACGCGTCGCTCGCGGGCTGGGCGCGGCAGACGACGCGCACGTCGTGCCCCCGCGCGACAAGGCGCGAGGATTGCTCCCAGAGCATTCGCGTTCCACCACCCTCGGCCGGCGAGGTCGAGACGTCGGACACCATGAGGACACGGAGTTTCGCCCTCACGCGCCGATCACCGGAGCCCATCCGCGAGCCGGATCATGCCACCCTCTGACTCATCGGATCAGGCGCTTGTCTTCCAGCTCCGTCCGCGCCTGCGCCACGCGATCCTCCGGCGCCTGGCTCCGGCTCCACTCGGCGAGCTCCGCGAGCCCCTCCTCGAGGCGCACGCGCGGGACATAGCCCAGGACGCGTTGGGCGCGCGTGATGTCGGCGACGCAGTGGCGGATGTCGCCCTCCCTGAACCGCCCGAGGACCTCGGGGTCGAGGGGAACGCCGAGCGCCCGGCCCAGGCCGCGTGCGATCGCGATCACGGACGTGGCGCGACCCGTGCCGACGTTCAGGTTGACGTCGGCGACGTCGGTCCGCGCGAGCGCCAGGGAGAACGCCTGGACGATATCGCTCACGTGCACGAAGTCGCGACTCTGTAGGCCGTCCTCGAAGACGAGCGGAGGCTGGTGGTTCCGAAGGCGGGACGAGAAGATCGCCGCCACCCCGGTGTACGGGTTGGAGAGCGCCTGCCTCGGCCCATACACGTTGAACAGACGGAGCGCCACGGTCGGGATGTCGTACGCCCGTCCGACGCACAGACACAGCTCCTCCTGATCGCGCTTCGTGATCGCGTAGACGGAGGTCGGTTTGAGCGGCTTGTCCTCGTCGGTCGGGACCGGCTCCACGCTGGCACGGCATGTCGGGCAGCGCATCTCCCAATCGCGCGCCTCGAGCTGGACCCGCGGCCGCAGGTCGGGCGCGACCAGCCCGCACGCCGCGCACCGGTAGCGGCCCTCCCCGTAGATCGACATCGAGGAGGCGACGACCAGGCGGCGTACGCCATGCCCGCCGTTGACGATCCGGTCGAGCAGCACCGCGGTGCCGACCGCGTTGTCGGTCACGTACCGGCCGATCGTGTACATCGACTGGCCGACGCCCACCTGGGCGGCGAGATGGACGACCGCGCCCACGTCGCGCAGCGCCGCGTCGACCGCTTGAGGGTCCGTGACCGAGCCGCGCAGGAACTCGACGCCCTTGGGGAGATAGGGGGGCGCGGACGCGCCCCGCCCGTGCACCTGCGGCTCGAGCGCGTCGAGGACCCGCACCCGCGCCCCCTTCACGGCCAGCGCCTCGACGAGGTGTGAGCCGATGAACCCGGCTCCCCCGGTGATGAGGACTGGTCCGCCCGTCACTCGCGTGCGCTCCAGAGCCCGCGCGCGTCCAGGTACTGTCGCATCCACAGCTCGGCCATCATGAGCGTCCAGAGCCGGTCGGCGTGGCTCCGTCGGCCCACCAGGTGCTCGCGCCTGAGCGCGTCCACCGCAGGAGCCTCGAAGAGGCCACGCGCCTTCACGCGGTCGGGCGACAGGAGATCGTCCATGAGCGATCTCAGATCCGTGCGCAGCCAGCGCGCCAGCGGGATCATGAAGCCCTGCTTGCGTCGAGAGAGGATCTCGCGGGGCAGGACGTCGGCGAACGCGGCCTTGAGCAGGCCCTTCAGGCGGAGTCTCGGCAGCTTGGCCGCCGGTGCGACGCGATGGCTCAGCTCGACCACGTGGTGGTCGCAGAACGGGGCGCGCAACTCCAGCGAGTGGGCCATGCTCATCCGGTCGGCCATGACGAGCAGGTCGTCGGGCAGATAGGCGCTCAGGTCGATGCGGAAGGCGCCGTCGACCGGATCGTCGTGACCGAGTCCTGCGAAGGCTCTCCGCTGGGCGTCGTCGACACGTCCTCTCCAGCGCTGGCGAAGCGCCGGCGTGGCCAGGCGCTCGAGGTCGGCGTCGGAGAAAAAGCGCGTCCAGCCGAGATAGCGGTCGGGCAGCGGCTGATCGCTGGCGTCGAGAAACCGCCGGATCCGGCTTCCCCAACTCGGGCTGGCCTCGGACTCGCGCACGAGGCGCCGAGCGGCGGCGGCCGGCAGCATCCGGAGCGGCCGGGGCAGCGCCGTATAGAGCTGGGAGAGGCGGAGCCCGAGGTAGCGCGGGTAGCCGGCGAATGTCTCGTCCCCCCCGATCCCCGACAGCACCACCTTGACGTGCCGGGCCGTCGCCTGGGCGACGACGAAGGTCGGGATCGCCGACGAATCGGCGAAGGGCTCGTCGAAGTGGTGGACGATCGTCGGCAACAGGTCGGCGACGACGGGCTCGAGGATCTCCTCGTGATGCTCGGTCTCGAACCGTCGGGCCACCATCCGCGCATAGGGCAGCTCATCGTACGAGGCCGCGCTCGCACCAAACCCGACGGTGAAGGTGCTGATCCGCTGGCCGGTCACCTCGCGCATGCTGGCCACCACCGCGCTCGAATCGATGCCGCCGGAGAGAAACACCCCCAGCGGGACGTCGCTCTCGAGTCGCAGGCGCACCGCCTCGCGCAGCTCGTGGCGCACCAGCCTCGGGGCGTCTGCGGGCGCGATGCGCTCGGCCGTCGCCGTGCTTCCGGCGGGGAGCGTCCAGTATCGCGACAGCGCCAATCCGCCATCGGCGAGCACCGCAGTGTGAGCCGGCGGCAGCTTGGCGATGTCGGCGAAGATCGAGCGCGCGGCCGGAGTGTAGCCGAAGGCCAGGTAGTGCCGGAGGGCCTCCCAGTCGAGCGTGCGCGCGATTGCGGTATGACAGAGCAGCGCCTTCGGCTCCGAGGCGAAGAGGAACAGACCGTCGCGGTACCAGTAATAGAGCGGCTTCTTGCCCAGGCGGTCGCGGGCCAGCAGCAGGCGGCGTCGGCGGCGATCCCAGAGGGCGAAGGCGAACATCCCCCGAAGGCGCTCGACGCAGGCCTCGCCGAAGGCCTCCCAGGCGGCCAGCAGGACCTCGGTGTCGCTGCGGGTGCGGAAGACGTGGCCGCGGCGCTCGAGCTCGGCCTGGAGGTCGCGGAAGTTGTAGATCTCGCCGTTGTAGACGATCCAGGCCGCGCTGTCGGCCGTGCTCATCGGCTGCCGCCCGGTCACCAGGTCGATGATAGCCAGGCGGGTCATGCCCAGGCCCACGCCCGGCTCGACGTGCATGCCCTCGTCGTCCGGTCCCCGGTGCTTGAGGGCCCGCACCATCGCCGCCAGCAGCTCGGGTGGCGCTCCCCCGACGTACCCGGCGATCCCGCACATGGGTCTAGGCCGGCGCTTCGCCGACTGCGCGACCCAG
>QHTD01000171.1 GCA_003220675.1 Candidatus Rokuibacteriota bacterium
ACTCACGCACGCCGAGGCGCTGCGCCGCGGCGTCAAGTGCCACGTCGCCAGTCACGACCTGGCGGGCGCGTCGAACGGAAGGGCGACGGGCGAGGACGGCGGCTGCCTGAAGCTCGTCTTCGACGGGGCCACCGAGAAAGTCCTGGGCGTCCAGATGGTCTCCTGGGCGGCGGCGGAGCTGATCCAGCTCGCGGCGCTCGCCATTCGCACCGGCGCCGACGCCCAGCTCCTGTCGAGCCAGCTCTCGATCCACCCGAGCCACGGCGAGCGGCTGATCAAGATCTTCGGGCACGACGCGCACGAGGTCTGCGAGCCCGAGTAGACCGGGTCGGCTAGACTATCCGGGGGAGCCCGCCGCGTCGCCCTCGGGGCGACGGGTGAAGCCGCGGCGTTGCGGCCAGCGCGGGAAGTCGGGGATGGTCGCCCCCGAGCCAGCGTCGCGGATAGTCGCCGGAGTAACGCCCGGCCGGCGGGCTCACCTCACGCCCGACCCTCCAGCGCGCGCCGTAGCTGGTCGAGGTGGTTGTCGTCGTGCCACGCGATCAGCGTGACGAAGTCGTCGATCGTCATGAGTCCCCGAGTGGCGTGGGTGGCGCCGCGCTTCCACTGCTCGGGCGTGAGCGTCTCGAGGAACGCCAGCGATTCCGCGCGGCGCTTGCGGAAGTGGGCCAAGGCCTCCTGGACGTCGTGTCTCAAGTACTGGCGCTCCGCGGCCCAGCGGTCGGGGGTCGCGGGGTCGAAGGAGAGTTTGGGGTTGTCCATCGCCATGATCTGGTTGAAGCGCGCCATGAACATCTCCTCCGTGTCGCGCAGGTGACAGACGCACTCCTTCGCCGCCCAGTTCTTCGCGTCGGGGCGGCGGGCCAGCACGGCCTCATCGCGCCCCTTGATCGCGGCGGCGAGCTCGTCGCCCGTGCGGGCGAGACGCTTCATCCGCGCCGCGACCGGCTGCTTGGCGTACTCCTCCATCGTGGGCATCGCCGTCCTCCTTTCCAGTGAGACGGGCTCGACGAGCTGGTGGAACAGGCTCGATTCCCGCTTGTAGAACCCCTCCGTATGATACGACTCCGGCAGTCGCAGCCCTGTGTAATCCACGTGGTGCCCGACCTCGTGCAAAAGGGTGCGTAGATACGTCCTGAACGCCACGACCCGCTTCTGCTTCGCGGTCCGCATCCAGAGCTGGACCTTCGGCGGCTTGCCGCGCGCGTTCACGTAGAGGCCGTGGAGCTCGCCCCAGCGCGCGTGGGGCCGCGCCGCCAGCACCTCGACCTGCACCGGTGGCAGCCCCATCGCCTCGCACAGCCCCCGGATCACCGCGCGGCTCGCCTCCTGGGTTGCCGCCCGGTCCTCCGATCGAAGCGCGGCCTGGAGCGCCTCGACGCGCGGATGGAGGTCCGCCGGCTGCTCCAGGCGGATCTCTGTGACCTCGTCGCTCTTCCGATAGACCGCCTGCTGACGCCGGGTCAGACGCGCGTAGTAGGCGAAGGGCACTGCGACTACTTGCCCGTGAAGCGGGGCTTGCGCTTCTCGAGGAACGCCTTCGCGCCCTCGACCCTGTCCTCGGTCGTGCGGAGAAGCGTGGCCAGGTCGTTCTCGAGACGGAGCCCGTCGGCGAGCGGCAGCTCGAGGCCTTTGACGACCGCCTCCTTGGCGTAACGGAGCGCCACCGGCGCCTTCTCGGCGAGCGTGCGGGCGAGCTCTCGCGCCGAGGCGAGCACGTCCGCCGCGGGAACGACGCGCTCGACGAGCCCGATGCGCCACGCCTCGCGCGCGTCGATGCGCGCGCCAGTCAGGATCATCTCGAGGGCTCGGCCGCGACCGATCAGGCGCGGGAGCCTCTGGGTGCCGCCGCCTCCGGGAATGATCGCGAGGTTGACCTCGGTGAGGCCGAGCTGCGCGTCCTCCCCCGCGATCCGGATATCGCACGCCAGCGCCAGCTCGAGCCCGCCGCCCAGGGCATAGCCTCGGATGGCGCCGATGATCGGCTGGGGGCAGCGGTCCATCGCCTGGCGGAAGTCCACGCGCTTCCGGCTCTCGCGGAAGCGGACGGGCACCTGCGGCTCGACGAACTCGCGGATGTCGGCGCCTGCGGAGAAGGCGCGCTCGCCGGCGCCCGTCACGACGACGACGCGCGCCTCATCGCTCGTGGCCAGGTCGCCGAAGCAGCGCGTCAGCTCCTGGCGCATCCGCTCGTTCATCGCGTTGTGGACCTCGGGCCGGTTGAGCGTGATCGTGACGATGCCGTCGGCCGCCTCGTAGAGGATCGTCTCGTACGTCATGGGCGCGGGCCTCCCAGCACACGGCGTGCGCGGAGCGCCGCGATGTCGGCGTTCGTGTAGCCCAGCTCTCTCAAGACGGCGTCGGTGTGCTGGCCGAGCGTCGGCGGCGGGCCCGGATCGCGCGTCGGCGTCTCCGTGAAGACGAGCGGCTGGCCGATCATGCGGAGGCGTCCGACTTCGGGGTGGTCGTACTCGTGCACCAGGTCGTGGTGGCGCACGGCCGGGTCCTCGAAGAAGTCGAGCAACGGCTGTACCGGATCCTGGTTGTTCTGCAGACGCAGCATCCAGGAGCCGAAGCGCGGATCGTCGGCGAGGTGCTCGAGACCGAGCGCCTTGCAGAGCTTGACCCAGAAGGACTGGTTGCCGACCGCCAGGAAGAACCACTGGCCATCGCCCGTCTGGTAGAGACGGTAGGTCGGGTTGTCGCGGATCAGCACGGGCTTGCCGGGGTAGTCCACGGCGACGCCCGACTGGAGCGCCAGGACGCCGCGGAGCAGTGAGGTCTCGACGCGCTGGCCGCGCCCGGTGCGCTCGCGCGCGAAGAGCGCCGCGACGATGGCCTGGGTCGCCAGCGCCGCCGTGTAGTAGTCGGTCGGCGCCGTGCGGAGGTACTGGGGCGGCCCGCCGAAGCCCTGCAGCGTCATCACGCCACCGAGCGCCTGGAAGATCGGGTCGAAGCCCGGACGCTCGACGCCGGGACCCGTGGAGCCGAAGGCGGTGACCGAGCAGTAGACGAGGCGCGGATTGAGCGCGGCGAGCCGCTCCCAGCCGACGCCGAGGCGGTCGGCGACGCCGGGCCGCATGTTCTCCATGACGACGTCGCCGCGGGCGGCGAGCCGCTCGACGATCTCACGGCCCTCCGGGGTCTTGAGGTCCACGCTGATCGAGCGCTTGCCACGGTTCCAGCCGAAGAACCCCGGCAACTCCCGGAAGGAGTCGCCCTCGGGCGACTCGACCTTGACGACGTCGGCGCCCATATCGGCGAGCTGCATCGCGGCGTACGCGCCGGCGATGTAGCTCGTGAGGTCGACGACGCGGATGCCGTCGAGCGGCGGTCCCTGGGCTGTCACGGGGAGCGGCGCGCGTCTCCGGCGGACTACGCGGCGACCCGCCGGACGATCAGCTCACGGTGGTAGTCGGCGTCGCCGTACATCGCCTCGAGCGCCTTCGCGCGCTTGACGTAGAGGTGCAGATCGTACTCCCAGGTGAACCCGATGCCGCCGTGCACCTGGATCGCCTCGCCGCAGACACGGCGCGCGGCGTCGCCGACGTACGCCTTGGCGACCGACGCCGCGAGGTCGTGGTCCTCGGCCTTCGCGTCGAGCGCCCACGCGGCATAGTAGACGGCCGCGTGCGAGTTCTCGACCTCCAGGAGCATCTCGGCGCACTTGTGACGGATCGCCTGGAAGGAGCCGATCGGCTGCCCGAACTGCTCGCGCACCTTCGCGTAGCCGACGGCCATGTCGAGGCACCGGCGGGCGGCGCCGAGCATTTCTGCCGCCGCGCCCACGGCGCCGCGGCTCAGGAGTGCTTTCAGCAACGGTCCCGCCTGGCCGGGCTTGCCGAGGACCGCGGCGCCCGTCACGGGCGTCCCCTCCAGCGTGACGCTCGCCAGACGGGTCGCGGGATCCATCATCTGTGCCGGCTCGAGCGTGAGCCCGGCGGCTCCTGGATCGACGAGGAACAGCGTGAGCCCGTCGGGCGTCTTCGCTGGCACGAGCAAGACGCTCGCGACGTGAGCCCACGGGACGAACTGCTTCCGACCAGAGAGCGCCCAGCCCCCCGCGGTCGTCTCCGCGCGCGTCTGGATCGCGTCGGGGCGCCAGTCGAGATCGGCGTCGAGGAACGCGATCGTCGCCCGCGCGTCGCCGGTGGCGATCGGCGAGAGCCAGCGCTTCTTCTGCGCGTCGCTGCCGGCTTCCTCGATCGCCCGGGCGGCGAGCACCGTCGGGAAGTACGGGCCGGGGCAGGCGGCGCGGCCCATCTCCTCGAGGAGGATCGCGCTCTCGACCATCCCGAGGGCGCTCCCGCCGTACGCCTCCGGCAGCGAGAGCCCGAGCCAGCCGAGCTGGGCCATCTCCTTCCACGTCGCCTCGCTCTCGCCGCGTGGGTCGTCCCAGAGGAGGCGCACGGCGGCGGGCGTCATGTGCTCGTCGAGGAACGCGCGCGCCGAGTTCTTCAGGAGCTGCTGGTCGGGGCTGAACGCGAAGTCCACAGCGTCACGCCTTCAGGCGGTCGGCGCGCACTTCCTTGGGCAGGCCGAGGACGCGTTCGCCGATGATGTTCTTCTGGATCTCGGACGAGCCCGAGTAGATCGTGCCCGCGCGCGACCACAGAAACGCGGTCGCCCACGTGCCGGGCTCGCCGGAGGACGTGTCGACCTCCTCGAACTCGTCGCGGGCGGCGATGAGCTGGCCCCACGGCCCGAGGATCTCGAGCGCCAGCTCGAAGTAGCGCTTCTCGAATTCCGTGTACGAGAGCTTGGTGATGGACGAGGCCGGCCCGGGTGACTCGCCCTTCTGGAGCGACGACAGCACGCGGAGCGCCGCGTAGCGCTGGACCTCGAGCTCGGCGTAGATCTTGCCCAGCTTGGCGCGCACGACGGGGTCCTCGAGGAGCGGTCGGCCGCCGCGCCGCAGTTCCTTGGTCGCTCTCACGAGCTGGCTGAAGGCGATCGCGTAGCGCGTGACGCGCCCGAGCGAGTTGGCGCCGCGCTCGTAGCCGAGCGTGGTCTGCGCGATCGCCCATCCCTGGTTGAGGCTGCCGACGAGGTCGCGCGTCTCGGCGCGCGCGTCGGTCATGAAGACCTCGGAGAAGAGCGAGGAGCCGGTGATCTGCTTGAGCGGGCGCACCTCGACACCCGGCTGGCGCATGTTCAGGAGGAAGCACGAGATGCCCTTGTGCTTGGGCGCCTTCGAGTCGGTGCGCGCGAGGAGGAGCCCCCAGTCGGCGATCGGCCCGCTCGAGGTCCAGATCTTCTGACCGTTGACGCGGAAGTGGTCGCCCTGGTCGTCGGCGCGCGTCGTGAGGCTCGCGAGATCCGAGCCGGCGTTGGGCTCGGAGTAGAGCTGGCACCAGATCTCTTCGGCGGTGAGCATCGTCTTCAAGTAGCGCTGCTTCTGCCAGTCGGTGCCGTGGACGATGATCGTCGGCCCGATGAAGCCGATCCCGAGCCCGTTGATGGCCGGCGGCGCGCCGGCCCGCGCCATCTCGTCCTGCACGATCGCCTGCTGCATCGGCGTCGCCTCCCAGCCGCCGTACGCCTTCGGCCACAGCATGCCGACATAGCCCGCCTCGTAGAGCCGCCGGTGCCACGCCTTGCGCTCGTCGAGTGTCTTCGCGTCGTCCTTGGGGACGTTGACGTCGAGCCAGCGCCGAGTCTTTTCTCGGAACGCACGGTCCTCGGGGGAATAGGTCAGGTCCATGCTCCGCCTCCTCGCGGGGATGCCCGTTTCTAGCACGCGGGCGGGGGCGAATCAACGGGCCGTCGACGAGCGCCCGCCGGCGCTTGAGAATCCCGACGGTGCGGCGCAGGGTGGCCAGCGATCGCGCGCCGACGCTCGCGGACTGGCCTGGGCGGCCGCTAGGGCGGCGGCAACCGGTAGATCGCGGTGTGCAGGACATGGGCGGCGAGGCGAGCCCGCTCGCCGGCGACGATCACGAGGTCGAGCTCGACGAACTCGCGTCCCTTCTTCTCGAAGAGCGAGCGGACGCGGCCCCGCGTCGCGAGCGTCTCACCGACGCGGGCGCCGCCGAGGTGGCGGACGGCGCTCCCCACGTGGATCCACGGGCTCATCGTCACGTTGCGGTCGAGGGCCCGGTTGGCCTGGTCGAGGAAGAAGCCGGGGTGGACCCTGGCGCCCCCGCCGCGGTAGAGCCCGAGCGCGTCGTTGACCTTCTCGAGATACTCGGCGGCGCGCGCCTCGTCGTAAGTGTTGACCGGCGTGCCAAGCACCGCGAGGCTGTCGAGGCGGGCGCGCGTGGCAGCGGGCCGCTCGGCGGGCAGGGGCGCCGCGGGGTAGAGCTCGAGGTTCACGGGCACGGGCGAACCCGCGGGCAGGGTCGCGCTGAGCGTCGCGCACTCGCCGGACGCTGCCGTCGAGGCGACGAGCGTGGCGGTCACGCCCTTGACGTCACGCCCGGTGATCGTGCCGGAGACGGTGAGCTCCTCGCCGTCCAGCACGGGCGTCACGAACTTGACGGCGGCCGTGCCGCGCTCGAGCCAGGCCGCGCCGAACGCCTCGACGAGCGGGTGGGTCATGTACGCGTACAGCGTCACGCCCGGCACGAGCCCGCCGCGGAACCCGTACGCGCGCGCGACGGCATCGTCGTGGATCTTGTTCTCCGAGCTCGTCGAGGTGTTCCGCGCCTTGACGCGGTATTCGGGGAGGCGCTCGGTCGTCACGGCGCGCAGTGTAGCGCGGACCCCGAGCTCACGGAAGCGTCGAGATCAGCTTCCGGTACTCCGCCTCCGTGAACGCCTTCAGCGTCGTCGTGCGGACGTTGCCGCCCGCGGCGAGCATGAGGACAAACTTCGCGACGGTCTCGTCACTCGGGGCCTCGACCACCGTGACGATGTCGTGGCTGCCCATCGTCAGGTAGAACTGCTTCAGCTCGCCGCCCATGTCCTTCAGCATCTTCTTGGCCGCGTCGAGGCGCTTCGGGCTGTCCTTGATGTTCCGGATCCCCTGGTCGGTGTAGTTGACGAGGGAGATGTAGGTCGCCATGGACGGCCTCCTTGGTCCCAGCGTCGCGCCGGGGCGCCAAGTATATAATCAAAGCCGGCTATGGCGCGTGGCCTCCTGATCGCCCTCGTCGTCGTCGTCCTCGCCGTCGGCGGCACCCTCGCCTGGGCGGTCTCCGTCAACAACCAGCTCGTCGTGGCGGACCAGAGCGTCAACGAGAAGTGGGCGCAGGTGCAGAACGTCTACCAGCGCCGCGCCGACCTCGTCCCGAACCTCGTCGAGACCGTGAAGGGCTTCGCGGCGCAGGAGCGGACGGTCCTGGAGGAGGTCACGAGGGCGCGCGCGAGTGCCAGCTCCATCCAGCTCACTCCCCAGGCGCTGAATGATCCCAAGGCGCTCGAGCGGTTCCAGGCCGCGCAGAACCAGCTGTCGGGCGCGCTGAGCCGTCTTCTCGTGACCGTCGAGCGCTATCCGGACCTCAAGTCGAACCAGAACTTCCTGGCGCTCCAGACCCAGCTCGAGGGGACCGAGAACCGGATCACGGTGGAGCGGCGGAAGTTCAACGAGGCGGTGCGCGACTACAACACGCGCCTGCGCCTCTTCCCCGGCTCCATCGTCGCGTCGATGGCGGGCTTCCAGCCGAAGGCGTTCTTCGAGGCCACGCCCGACGCGGCGACCGCGCCCAAGGTGAAGTTCTAGCCTGCTCGCGGCGCTCCTCGCCGTCGCCCTCGTCCTGCCGCAGGCACCCGGCGCCCGCGTGAACGACTACGCCGGGCTCCTCGCGGCCGGCGAGCGCGGGCGGCTGGAGGCGAAGCTCGCCGAGTACCAGCGCGCCACGGGCACGCAGATGGCGATCGCGATCTTCCGCTCGCTCGAGGGCGAGAGCCTGGAGGACGTCGCCAACCGGCTCTTCAACCAGTGGCGACTCGGCCAGAAGGGGCTCGACAACGGCGTGCTCCTCGTGGTCTTCGTCCAGGACCGGAAGCTGCGCTTCGAGATCGGCTACGGGCTCGAGGCGGTCGTGCCCGACGCCGCCGCCGGCCAGATCATCCGCCAGGTGATCGCGCCGTACTTCAGAGAGCAGCGCTTCGCCGCCGGCCTCGAGGCCGCGGCGTCCGCGATCTACGCGCGGATCGCGTCGGGCGGGACGCCGCCGCCCGCCGAGTTGCGGCGCGAGGCCGAGGGCTTTCGACACCGGCAGCGGGAGAGCGAGCAGGCCGCCAACCTCTACGCGCTCCTCTTCCTCGCGCTCACGGCGGTGACGATCGGCGGCATGGCGCTCCAGAGCGCGCGTCAGCGTGGCGGCTACTCGGCGGGACGCGGTGGCCGCTGGTCCTCGTCGGGTCCCATCTTCTGGGGCGGCGGGGGCGGCTTCCCCGGTGGCGGCGGCGGCGGCGGTTTCTCGGGCGGTGGGGGCGCGTCGGGCGGCGGCGGCGCGAGCGGAGGCTGGTAAGGGATGGCGAAGCATCCCAAGTGGACGCGGCGGTTCCTCGGCATGACGGACTTCGACGCGGTGAGCGACGCCATCAAGGCCGCCGAGTCGCATACCTCGGCCGAGATCCGCGTGCACCTCGAGCGCCGCCTGCCGCGCCGCTTCTTCGGCGCGCGCGTGGACGCGCTCGCGCGGGCGCGGGGGCTCTTCACGAAGCTCGGCATGCACCGCACGGCGGAGCGGCACGGTGTCCTCATCTACCTCGCGGTCGACGACCGCACGCTTGCCGTCGTGGGGGATGTGGGGATCCACGGGCGCGTCGGCGATCGGCTCTGGCACCGGGTCCGCGACGCGATGCTCGAGAAGCTCCGCGCGGGCGCGCCCCGGGAGGCGATCATCGGCGCAATCGAGGGGATCGGCCACGAGCTCGCCAGGCACTATCCGCGCCGGCCCGGCGACACGAACGAGCTCGGCGACGAGGTGAGCGTGTCGTGAGGCGGATCCTCGTCGCTCTGCTCGTTCTCCTGGGCCTCAGGCGCTCGCTTCCCCACTGACCGCCGAGCTCAGCAGGAACTCCTGGGCGGCGGCCAGCCCGGCTCCGGGCTCCACGGGCACGCCGAAGTCCTTCAGCATCATCTCCACGCCTGCGAGCCCTCCGAGCAAATCGAGCTCGTTCAGACTGCCGAGATGGCCGATGCGGAAGACTTTGCCCTTGACGGCGCCGAGCCCGACGCCGAGCGACAGGTTGAGCCGGTGGTAGGCGTGGCGGACGAACTCGTCCGAGTCGAACCCCGGCGGCATCACGACTGCGGTGAGCGTGTTCGAGTACTCCGCGGGGTTCCGGCAGAGGATCGCGAGCCCCAGCGCGCGCACCGCGCGTCGGCACGCCTCCGCCAGGCGCCAGTGGCGCTTGAAGACGTCCGGCAGCCCCTCTTCGTCGAGCATCTTCAAGGCCTCCTCGAGACCGAAGAGGAGCATCGTCGCCGGCGTGTAGGGGAACTCGCCGCGACGGTTCCGCTCGAGGATGGGCCGCCAGTCCCAGTAGGAGCGCGGGCAGCGGGCCTTGTCGCTCGCGGTCAACGCTCGCTCGCTGATCGCGAGGATCGCCATGCCCGGCGGCAGCATGAGGCCCTTCTGCGGCCCTGTGAGCGCGACGTCCACTCCCCAGTCCTCGAACCTGAAATCGATCGACGCGAGCGACGACACGGTGTCCACGAGGAGGAGCGCGGGGTGGCCGGCGCGGTCGAGGGCGGCGCGGAGGGCCGCGACATTCGAGGTGACGCCCGTGGAGGTCTCGTTGTGGACGACGAGGAGGGCCTTGAATTGGTGAGCGGCGTCCGCGCGGAGGCGCCGCTCGAGCACGTCGGCGGCCACACCGTCGCCGTAGGGGACCTCGACACGCTCGCACTCGATGCCGTACGCCTCGGCGGTCCGCGCGAAGCCCGTCGAGAAGTGACCGTTCACGCACGCGAGCACGCGGTCGCCGGGAGACAGCGTGTTCACGATCGCCGCTTCCCACGCGCCGGTGCCCGACCCTGGATAGAGGATGACGTGACCCGTCCGCGTCTGGAAGACGCGTTTGAGACCGTCCAGGCAGACCTGCACGAGCGCCGCGAACCTGGGGCCGCGGTGGTCGATGATGGGCTGCGACATGGCCCGCACGATCCGCTCGGGCACCAGGGTCGGGCCGGGGATCTGAAGGAACGGCCGTCCCGGCATGGTGCGAGTCTAGCATGCTAGAGTGAGCATCCGTGACCCGCGACGACGTCCCGACGCCGGCGCTGCTGCTCGATCTCGATCGCTTCGAGCGGAACCTCCGCCGGATGGCGGCGCACGTGCAGCGCCATAGCAAGAACCTCCGCCCCCACGCGAAGACCCACAAGTGTCCCGAGATCGCGCGGCGGCAGATCGCCGCGGGCGCCCGCGGCGTCGCGTGCGCGAAGCTCGGCGAGGCGGAAGTGATGGCGCGTGCGGGGATCCACGGCGTCTTGATCACGACCGAGATCGTGGCGCCGGCGGCCATCCGCCGACTCATGCGCCTCGTCGCCGAGGCGCCCGACACGCTGATCGTCGTGGACAACGCCGACAACGTCGCCGCGCTCGGGCGCGAGGCCGCGGGGGACGGAGTCGTCGTCGGCGTGCTCGTGGACGTTGACGTCGGTAACCGCCGGACCGGCGTGGCGGCCGGCGAGCCGGCACTCGCGCTCGCTCGGGCGGTGGCCGCCCAGCGCGCGCTCAGGCTCCGGGGGCTCCAGGGCTACGCGGGGCACTGCGCCCACGTCGTCGGCTGGAAGGCGCGCCGTGCGGCGTCGCTCGAGGCGCTCCGGCCCCTCGTGGAGACGCGCGCGCTCCTCGAGGAGAACGGGCTACCCATCGAGATCGTCGCGGGAGGCTCGACGGGGACGTGGGACATCGACGTGGAGCTGCCGGGGCTCACCGAGCTCCAGGCGGGCTCGTACTGCGTGATGGATCTCGACTATCGCCGGATCGGCGGACCGAGCGGCACGCTCCTCACCGACTTCGAGATGGCGCTCACGGTGGTGGCCACGGTCGTCAGCGTGCCGACGCGCGACCGCGCGATGGTGGACGCCGGCCTCAAGGCGTTCTCGACCGACAAGCCCTTCCCGCCGGAGCCGGTCGAGCGGCCGGGGATCGAGTACGCCTTCGCCGGCGACGAGCACGGCAGGCTCACGATCACCGACCCGTCGCGCGCGCCGCGCCTGGGTGAGCGCATCGAGTTCTTCCCGCCACACTGCGACCCGACGATCAACCTCTACGATCGGGTGTACGCGGTGCGCGGCTTGAACGTCGAGGCGGTCTGGGAGATCGCCGCGCGCGGGCGCTCCGACTAGCGAAGGATCGCCAGAAGGCAGGTCATGCGGCGGGACGGTAGGCGATCAGGTACCGGTGCTCGCCCTCGAGCACCGTCTCGCCTCGCTGGTTCTTCAGCGCCACGCGCAGCGTGAGGAGGCCCGCCGAACGCTTGCGCTCGAGCCCGACGACCTCGTGCTCCGGGTACACGGTATCGCCGATGAACGCCGGCGCGCGGAAGCGGGTGGTGTGCTCCACGAATGCGACGATGGAGTCTTCGATGACCGGCGCGAGCGTCGAGGCGCCGACGGCCGTCAGCGAGGTGAGCAGGAGGCCGTGAGCGAGGCGCCGGCCGAAGCGCGTCTTCTTGCCGTACTCGTCGTCGTAGTGGATCGGATGGGCGTCGCCGGTCATGCCGGCGAAGAAGAGGAAGTGCGCATCGGTCAGGGTCTTGGACGGGCTCTTGAACCGGTCGCCGACCTTGAAGTCCTCGAAGTAGCGCTGGGTCACCAGATCCCCCAGAAGACGTCGTAGACCGCGGCGGCGCTCGGCGCGCCGAAGAGCTCCTCGCGCATCCGCGCGGCGAAGGGCAGGCCGCCCGCGTACCAGGCGAGGTGCTTCTTGAGCTGGACGAGCGCGGTCCGGAGCTCCAGGGAGGCCTCGATCAGCGCGCAGTGTCGCCGGATGATCCGCGCCTTCTCCTCGCGGGAAACGGTGAGGCCGGCGAAAATCCAGGGGGCGCCGAGGGCGCCGCGGCCGATCATGACCGCGGCGCAGCCGGTCGCGCGGATCATGGCCCGCGCGTCGTCGTGGCTCCTCACATCGCCGTTGCCGGTGACCGGGATCCCCACCGCGTCGACGACCGAGGCGATGATCTCCCAGGGCGCGAGGCCGGAGAACTGCTGCGAGCGCGTGCGCGGGTGGACGGTGATCGCGTCGACGCCCTCGCTCTCGGCGAGCCGCGCGATCTCGACCGCGTTCACCGTGCGGTCGTCCCAGCCGCCGCGGATCTTGATCGTGAGGGGCACGCGGATCGCCTTCCGCAGAGTGCGGAGGATCAGCAGGGCGGCGAGCGGGTCGCGCATGAGGGCGGCGCCCTGGCCCTTGGCGACGATCTTCGCGACGGGGCAGCCCATGTTGAGGTCGATCGCGTCGGCGCCGCCGGCCTCGAGCCGTCGCGCCGCCTCGGCCAGGATATCCGGGTCCGAGCCCAGCAGCTGCATCGCGATCGGGTGCTCCTCGGGGAGGTAGCGCGCGAGCGCAACGGTGTGGCCGTTCCCCTGGACGAGGGCGCGGGCGTCGATCTCCTCGCTCGTGAGGACGCCCGCGCCGCACTCGCGCGCGACGAGCCGGAACGGCGCGTTGGTCACGGCTGCCATGGGCGCGAGGCGGAGGTCGAGCCCGTCAGAGGGTCTGCTTGTAGACACGCCCACCCTTCATGATCACCTTCAGGTTATCCGGGTTCTGGAAGGCGCGCAGGTTCCGGATCGGGTTGCCCGCGACGACGATGAGGTCGGCGTACTTGCCGGGCTCGACGGTGCCGATCCTGTCGGACATCCGGAAGAGCTCGGCATTGACCTTCGTCGTCGAGAGCAGGACCTCCATCGGCTTCATCACCTGCGCCTTCAGCTCGAACTCGGCCGCGCGCTGGACCATCATATCGCCCAGCAGGTCGGAGCCCGAGCCGATCCTGCAGCCGGCGCGGTAGGCGTACGTGAGCCCCTGCACCGATTGCTCGCGCGCCAGGTTGATCTTCTGGATCTGGTGGTCGCCGATCCCGTAGCGCTTGCCCTCGCGGTAGATCGCCTCGTAGGTGACCATGGTGGGCACGAGAAAGGCGCCGGCGTCCTTGATCGCCTTCGCCGCGGCCTCGCGGATCAGGTTGCCGTGCTCGATCGAGCGCACGCCCGCCGCGATCGCGTTGCGCACGGCGGAGTCCGAGTACGCGTGGGCGAGGACGTATTTGCCGACTGCCTGAGCCTCCTCCACGGCGGCGCGCATCTCGGCGACCGTGAACTGCGTCGTGTCGAGCTCGTCGGAGGGCGACATGGCGCCGCCGGACGCCATGAGCTTGATCTGATTCACGTCGCGGCGGATCTGCTCGCGCGCCGCCTTCCGCACCTCCGCCTCGCCGTCGGCGATCGAGCCGATCATGCCGATGCAGCAGTCGATCGGCGGGATCCATTCGGCCCGCCGGCGTTTGTCGCCGTGGCCGCCGGTCTGGGAGATGTAGTTGCCCGAGACGAGGAGCCGCGGTCCCGGATAAAGGCCTTCCTCGATCGCCTCGCGGAACCCATAATCGGCGCCGCCCGCATCTCGAACCGTCGTGAATCCTTGCATGAGACATTCTTCGGCTCGTCGTAGTGCTTTGGCTGCCAAAAGGCTCGGCGGCATGTACCGGTGCTGGTCGGTGATGTTGCCATTGACGGCGCAGATGTGGACGTGGGCGTCGGTGAGCCCGGGCATCAGCGTCGCGCCCTTGCAGTCGAGCGTCGTGACCGGCCCCGGCAGCGGGCCGACGCTTCCCTTGGGAAGGACATCCTTGATGCGGTCGTCCTCGACGACGACCGCGGCGCCCTCGACGGGGTCAGCGCCGGTGCAGTCGATGAGCAACGTGTTGGTGAGGATCGTCAGGCTCATCGCGCCACCACCCTGGCCTCGTACATCCACACCTTCTCGTCGGCGCGCGGCGACCACTCGACGTGGCTCGCGACCCCGTAGAGGTCGTGCTGCTGCCAGAGGAACACCCACGGCGCCTCGTCGCGGACGAGCTGCTGCAGCTCGGCGTAGGCGTCGGCGCGGGCCTTGGGGTCGAGGAGGGTGGCGGCGCGGGCGATCTTCTCGTTGAGCGCCGCGTTGTTGCCGTAGGACGAGTAGGTCTGGTCGTGCAGGAAGAGCGGCTGCATCGTGCCCTGGCCGTGCAGCGCGGGCCCCCAGCCGAGGAAGAACATGTCGCCGGTGTTCCGGTTCTTGATCTTGTCGAGGTGCGTGCCCCACTCGTTCACGACGACGTTGACCTTGATCCCGATCCGCTGGAGCTGGGCGGCGATGGCGAGCGAGACGTCCTTGTCGAGCGGGTAACGGCCCGACGGCGTGTCGAGCGTGAGCACGAGCCGTGAGGGGTCGACGCCGGCTTCCTTGAAGAGCGCGTGGGCGCGCGCCGGGTCGTGCGTGTAGCACTCCACCGGCGCGTAGTCGACGTTGGGGGGCGCGAGCGGGCCGCACATGCGTGTGGCGCGGCCCTTGAGCACTTGCTTGATCAGCTCCTCGACGTCCACGGCGTGATTCATCGCGCGCCGCACCCGCACGTCCTGCATGGGCCCGGGCTTGAGGTTCACGAGCGCGAGGTAGTTGATGCGCGAGGACACCGTGGCGCGGAGCCGCGCGCGTCCGCTCCGCTCGACCGCCTCGACGGCGTGGGGCGGCACATCCTTCATGATGTCGATCTCGCCCGAGAGCAGGGCGGCGAGGCGAGCGCTGAACTCGGGGATGAAGCGGAAGGTCACGCGGCTCGCGTCCGCCGGCCCCTGCCAGTAGTCGGGGTTCTTCTCGAGGACGAGCCGCTCGTCGCGCTTCCACTCGACGAACTTGAACGGGCCGGTGCCGATCGGCTTCTCGGCCAACTTCGCCGGGCCGAGCTCGCGGAGCGCCTTGGCCGGCATGATGAGGCCGTTGGTCAGCGAGGCGCTGTCGATCAGGTTCGGCCACGGCTGCTTCGTGAGGAACCGCACCGTGTGGTCGTCGACGACCTGCACCTCCCTGACGAGGCCCCAGTACGCGGCGGCCGTGAAGTGGGTCTTGTTCGCCGGATCGAGCGCGTAGTCGATCGTGGCCTTGACCGCGTGGGCGGTGAAGGGCTCACCGTTGTGGAACCGGACGCCCTTGCGGAGCTTGAACTCCCACGTCGTGTCGTTCACGATCCGCCAGCTCTCCGCCAGCATCGGCTTGGGCTTGAAGGTCCTGGGGTCGCGGTCGAGGAGCCGGTCGTAGATGTGCTCGAGCATGTTGTTGGTCGTCCAGTCCACGATCGTGGCGGCGAGCATGGTCCGCGGCTCGGCGCCGAGGCCGACCACGACCTCCTTGGTCCGGGCGCGGTCCTGGCCCGGGGCTGGATCCGCGCCGGCGACCGACAGTGCGACCGCGAGGGCAAGCAGCACGTTCAGGCGGCGCATAGAGCCTCCTTGGATGTCATCGGGGAATCAAGGATACAACCAGTCGGGTCAGTGGAGCTCGTCGAGCGTGAGCTTGAAGCTCGGTACGAAGGTCTCCAGGAAGTAGCGGACTTCCGGGAGGTCGATCTGCTCCATGCCCGCGCGCAGGGCCTTCTCCGCCTGGGCGAACTCGGGGTTGCCGGCGGCAACCTCCTCGAGGCACTTGAGGTAGGCGCAGAGCTTGTCCGCGGCCTTCACCAGCTCGCGGTGGACGCGGTCCGCCTCGCGGGGCCTGAAGTACGGCTCGTAGTCGGGCCTGAGCGCGTCCGGGATCATCCTGAGCAGCTTCTCCCGCGACGCGGCCTCGATCGCATGGTAGGCCCGCTTGATCTCGGGGTTGAACGCCTTGACCGGCGAGGGCAGGTCGCCGGTGAGCACCTCGCTCGTGTCGTGGTAGAGCGCGAGCGCCACGGTCCGCTCAGGGTCGACGCCGCCGTCGAAGAGCCGGTTGCGGATGATCGCGAGCGCGTGGGCGATCTGCGCGACGCGGAGGCTGTGCTCCTGGATGTTCTCGGGGTACGTGCTGTGCATGAGCCCCCAGCGGCGGATGAACTTCATCCGCGACAGGTACGCGAAGAAGTGACTCGTCATGCCCCGGCGCCTCCCGCGGGGTTCAGAGTCTGAGCTTCGGATCCAGCGTGTCGCGGAGCCAGTCGCCCAGCAGGTTGACGCCGAGCGCCGTGAGCGCGAGCGCTGCGCCGGGGAACGCGGCCAACCACCACGCGACGTAGAGAAAGTCGCGGCTCTCCGAGAGCATGCTGCCCCACGCGGGCGTGGGCGGCTGGACGCCGAAGCCGAGGAAGCTGATCGCGGCCTCCGCGACGATGAAGGACGAGAACTGGAGGCTCGCGACGACGATGATGGAGGGCGCGACGTTCGGCAGCACGTGCCGAAGGAGGAGGCGGATACGGCTCATCCCGAGCGCCGCGGCCGCCTGCACGAAATCGCGCTGCTTGACGGACAGCACCTCGCCGCGCACGACGCGAGCATACACGACCCACCCCGCGGCCGAAAGGCTGAGGATGATGTTCCGGAGCCCGAGCCCGACGATCGCGTTGATCGTCATGGCGAGCAGGATGAACGGGAACGAGAGCTGGACGTCCGCGATGCGCATGAGCACCGCGGAGGGCCAACGCTCGACGAACCCCGCGACGAGGCCGAGGAGCCCGCCGGCGACGCCCGTGATGAGCACGGTGCAGACGCCGATGAAGAGCGCGAGGCGCGCGCCGTGGAGCACGCGCGCCAGGAGGTCCCGGCCGAGCTGATCGGTGCCGAGCGGGTGGCCGGGCGTGCCCGGCGGCCTGAGGCTCGCGGCGAAGTCGGTCGTGAGCGGGTCGCGAGGCGCGAGCCACGGCGCCGCGACCGCCGCCACGACGACCGCGACGGTGAGGCCAATGCCGAGCCACGCCTTGAGATGGTTCACGGTCGTGGCGGGAGCTCTAAGCCCGCGACCGTGGATGGCCTGAGAGGGGCGCTCACCGGAGCCGTACCCGCGGATCGAGCCAGCCGTAGAGCAGGTCGACCGCGAGGTTGATCAGCGTGTAGGTGACCGAGATAACGAAGACCGCGGCGAGCACGACGGGGAAGTCGCGGTTGAGGAGCGCCTGCACCGTGAGGCGGCCGAGCCCGGGCCAGGCGAAGATCGTCTCGGTGATCACGGCGCCGCCGAGGAGCTGCCCCGCCTCGAGGCCAGCGAGCGTCACGATCGGGATCGCCGAGTTGCGGAGCGTGTGCTTGCCGATCACGCGCGCCTCGCCGAGCCCCTTGGCGCGCGCCGTCAGGATGTATTCCTCGCCGAGGACCTCGAGCACGGCCGAGCGCGTGAGCCGCGCGATCCGCGCGGAGAAGAAGGCGGCAAGCACGACCGAGGGCATGACGAGGTGCGCGAGGGTACCCGTCCCGCCCGTCGGCAGCCAGCGGAGCTTGACGGAGAAGACGTAGATCAGCATGAGGCCGAGCCAGAAGCCGGGCGTCGCCTGGCCCAGCACGGTCGCGACCGTGCTGGCGTGGTCGAGCAGCGTGTTGCGGCGCACCGCCGAGAGGATGCCGAGCGGCACGGCGACGCAGGTCGTGAGGAGCAGCGAGGTCGCGGCGAGGAGGAACGTCGCGGGGAGGCGCTCGAGCACGAGGCCCAGCGCGTCGCGCCGGTAGCGGAGCGACTCGCCGAAGTCGCCACGGGTTGCGCCCCCGACGAAGCGTGCGTACTGGACCGGCAGGGGGTCGTTGAAGCCGAGCCGCTGGCGGAACTCGTTCACGTCCTTCGCCTGGATATCCATCGGCATGAACAGGAGCACCGGGTCGCCCGACAGGCGCACCATCGCGAACACCGCGGTGAGCGAGAGGAAGACGACGAGCGCCGTCTGGGCGAGACGCGAAAGCACGTAGGCCCGCATGGGCCTACAGTTGTATCACGTGGCTACGCGCGATCCCCGGGAGTCGCGGCGGTCGTCCGGGGCCGTCGCGCTTTTCTAGCAGTCACTCCAGCGTTCGGGGATCCAGTACGGTTGGTAGGAGCCCGACGAGTAGACACGGGGCTCCCAGTGCCCCTCCACCCAGAGCCCCTCCACGGAGTATTCGCTGTCGACCCAGACGTTGTACGCGTAGCTCTGGGGGACCCACGCGTACTCCCAGGATCCCGGGACGAGGCAGCGCCGTGGCTGGACCACGTAGACCGGGAACACCCAGACGCGTGGCGTTGCGACGATGATCTGGCTCGGCGCGTTGACGACCACTCGGCTCGACGGAGCGACGACGACCCGGCTCGGTGCGTTGACGACGACTTGACTGCCGGGAGGGACGGAGACGCGCTGCGTGAATGGCGCGCCGCCGTTGACGACGGCCTTCACGCCTCCCGCCTCCGCGCGGGCGTGGCCGCCGGCGATCAAGGCGACCAAGAAGGTTGCGAGCGCGATCCGCGTGGTCATCGTGCCCCTTCCGACGCGGCGGGGGGCGCGCGTATTCATCGCGCGGCGATCCGCGCCTCGACACCCTCCCATAGCAACTCCGCCCAGCGTGCGTAGCCTGCGTCCGACGGGTGGTAACCGTCGGACCCGATGAGCTCGGGTCTGAGCGGGACCTCGCGCTGGCTCGCGGCGTAGAGGTCCACGAGCTGCACGCCATGCGCTCGGGCCCGGCGCGCGAGCGCGTCGTTGAAGCGGACCGTATGCGCGGCGACGGCGTCCCGCTCGCGGCTCCGATTGAAGCGCGGCGTCACCGCGAGATCGGGGATCAGGTTCGCGACGACGACCGCCGTCGTCTCGCGAGTGAGCCGCCCGAGGATGGTCTCGAGGTTCTTCTCGTAGGTCTTGACCGGCACCCGCCCGGTGATGTCGTTGGGCCCGATGGAGATGGTGACGAGGTAGGGGCGCAGCTCGATGGCCCGGGTGAGCTGGCGCAGGAGCACGTCGGCCGAGGTGGCGCCGCCCACGCCGAGGTTCGTGAGGCGTGCGGCGGGGTACACGCCGCGGAGGCGCGCGTGGATGCGGCTCACGTAGTTGAGCTCGGGGCTCGACGCGCCGACGCCTTCGACCGTGCTGTCGCCGAGGGCGACGTACGTCACGGCGGCGCTCCGGTCGGCGGGCAGGAGCCGCGCCTCGTCCTGGCCGCCCCACGCGCACCCGGCAGACAGCGTGCCGAGCGCGGCGAGCGCCAAACGTCTCAGGTCCACGGGCTCGCCTCGGCCTGCGGGGCCTCAGCCCCGCGACGGCCTGCGGCTCGCACTACCACGCTGCGGCTTCTTCCAGGGTTCGGCGGTACCAGGGCGCGTCGGGGAAGGCGATCGGGCGGATCGCCGGGAGCGTGACTCCGGCATCGCGGTAGGCGGCGACGTACGCGCGCGCGGCGGCGGCGTCACCGACGGTGCCGAGTGCGTCGGCGAGCGTCTCCGGCACCTCGCCGTCGCGGTCGAAGGCGCGCACGTCCGGGCCGAGACCGCTCGCCTCGAGCATCGCGCGGTAGAAAGG
>QHTD01000345.1 GCA_003220675.1 Candidatus Rokuibacteriota bacterium
AGTTCAGCCGCGTGTCAATGCCGCGAGGCATTCGAAGATGATGAGGTTGAACCTCGCGCACGGGCTCAGTCGTCCGACGGCGGCCCCACCTGGAGGCCGCCGAGCGGGCCCGGGACGTCGTGCAAGGTGATCTGCACCAGCGACCGTGACTCCGCCGTGTCGACGACGACGACGTCGACATCGATGGCCTTGGCGTGCTTCAGGACTTCCCGTAGCCAGGCAAGCAGCTGGCCCGCCTCGCACAGTTTGCGCATCATTGCGTGCCTCCTCGAAGGACAGCCCCCGCAGCGCCGCTCGGCTTGATGGCGAGAAAGCCTCTTCCTCGGAACCTTAACGCGCCTTCAGGAATGGCAGCTGGGCGCGGAAAAAATGGATTGACGAGGTTTTAGGGATCGCCTAACCTCCACCCTGTCTCGGAGTCTGGCGCACATCGCGCCGTCGGTTTCGTGCCATTCGGAGGAACTTTAAAAAAATGCCGAAGGGTTAGAAACTGTGGACGATCCAGCGATTGGTGTCTCAGACGTTCCCAAACTCGTCGCAGCCTGGTATGTGCTGCGGACGCGCTCCCGTCACGAGAAGACGGTCAACACCCAGCTCATCGAGCGGAAAGTCGAGACCTTCCTGCCCCTGGTCGAGCGCTGGAGTCACTGGAAGGACCGAAGGAAGAAGATCGCCTTTCCGCTCTTTCCCGGCTACTGCTTCGCCCGCTTCCCTCTGGTCGAGCGGCTGCGCGTCCTGACCGTCGTCGGCGTCGCCGGCCTCGTCGGTTGCGGCGGCCCGCCCGAGCCCGTTCCCGACGCGGAGATCGACGCCATCCAACGGCTTGCGGCCACCACGCTCCAGTACGACCCCCACCCGTTCCTCACCGAGGGCATGGACGTCGAAGTCGTCCGCGGCCCGCTCGCCGGTATTCGCGGCAAGCTCCTGCGCAAGGATCGCGTCACCCGTCTCGTGTTGGCCGTCACGCTGATCCGTCAGGCGGCGGTGGTCGAGATCCACCCTGCGGACGTCGTCGCGGTCGGCCGCGCCTAGCCTCTCAGCAGGACGCGCGCCTGACGCGCGGCCACGCTGCCGGGGTAGTCCCGCACGAGCCGCTCCCACGTCTGCTTGGCAAGCGCGCCGTCGCCGAGGCCCCGCTGACACAGACCGATCTTCAGAAGAGCGTCGGGCACCTTGGCGCCGCCGGGGACCGCGCCGATGAGCGCCTCAAAGTCCGCGAGCGCCCCGCGGTAATCCTTCTGCTGGAAGAGGATGTCCGCGACCAGGAACTGCGCGCTCTCACGGAGCGGGTGGTCGGGGTACGCGCCGATCAGGTCGTAGAGGACGAGGACGGCCGCATCGAGCTCCTTCGCCCGAAGCTTCTCGACGCCCATGCGGTAGAGATCCTCCGCAGGCGTCGTCGTCGCTGATCTTAGCTGCGGCACCGCGGGCACCGGCATCGGGGCCTGCGGGATGAAGCCGCTCGGCAGCGTGGGCGCCGGCATCGGGGCCGGCGGGGCGAAGCCGCTCGGCACCGCGGGCGCCGGCATCGGGGCCGGCGGGGCGAAGCCGCTCGGCACCGACGGCGCGCGGCTCTTGTTCTGCGCTTCGAGCTCGCCGACGCGGCGCTGGAGGAACAGGAGCTGGTCCTCCTGCTGGCGCGACGCCACCAGCAGCTTCGCGACCGCGTTCTGCAGCTCCGACAGTTCGCTCGCGACGCGTGTGAGCTGCTCGGCGAGCTTCGGTGGCTCGGGCGTGGCGGGCGCGGTCGGTGCGGCGGGTCCGGTCGGTGCTGGGGGCCCGGCCGGCGCAGCGGGCGCGGCCGGCGCGGCTGAGCGGCCGGCCTCACCCGCCGGCGAGCGCGACGCTTCGGCTGTCATCGGTCTGTGTCGGAACACTCCACAGCCCGCGAGGACGAGGCTCACCACGACCAGGCCGAGGACGGCGAGTCTCACGGCAGGTGGTTCGCCGTCACTGTGACGCTCTCGGCCGGCCACGAGGCCGGCGCCCGGACCTCGAGCGTGACGATCATCTCTCGGCTCAACACCACCTCGACGAGCCAGAGCCACCCCTCAGGCGCGTCGAGTGGCCGATAGCTCCGCACGATCTCCCCCTTCGTGAACACGTAACGACGCTCGCCCGGGTCGAACGTCTCGATCCGCGCGCCGATCACGAGCGTCCCGTCGCGGGTCACGCACAGGACGTAGTCGATGAGCTGCTGGGGCGCGGCGCGCACGATGCGGATGGGCGCAGCCCCCGGCTCGGCCGGTCGCGCGATGTCCACGACGAGCTGATCGAGCCTCGCGTACGCCACCGGCGCCTCGCGCTCGACGACCAGCTCGTTGCCGCCGCTCCGCACGCGGATCGGCACTCCATTCACCCCGGGCTGTCGTGGCTGGCTCTCAGCGTCAGCGACAGCGATCAGCGACACGATCGCCCCGAGGATCCACCACCTCATTCACTCACCCCGACGCCGGGGCGCCTGGCCGGACGCGACGCCGGGCGGTCGGCCGGACCCTGAGCCGAGATCCAGCCGCTGCGTCCGGGCACAGGGCTCTGGGTCACGGGCGCCACCGGCAGATCCTCCCCGGCGGCGAGCGCGGCCGCGGCGACTTCGTCGAGACGCGTGAACGCTACGCGGGCCCGTCGCGCCCGCTCGACGAAGCTCTCGATCGCAGGACCGAGCGGCCCGCCCTCGACCTCGGCGTGGAGCGTCAAGACGTTGACTCCCGGCCGGAGCGCGTCGATGAGCGTTCCAGAAAGGTCGCGGACGCGGCCCAGGAGCTCGTCCATCGTCGGCATCGTCGTCGGAACCTGGATGGTCTTCAGCGGGCCGCCGGCGACCCGCGGCATGAACGGCGCGTCGCCTCGCGTGTCGCTCGCGTAACGGAGGCCGAGGTCTTCCTGGATCACGAGCGCCTCGGGCGAGGTGCGCCAACCCGGCGCGGCGCTCGCCTGGGGTCGGAGCCCGAAGATCGTCTCGAAGGCGCGCGCGGCTCGCGTCAGGTCGTCGCGAATCGCCGACGGCGCCAGGCGATCGATCCGATCCTGCCAGCCCACGTGGTACCAGCCGTGGGGCGCGACCTCGTGTCCTTCGTCGGCGATCTGACGGAGCAGCGCCGGTGCTCCGGCGCCGACCGGCAGCGCCGGGAGGAGCGTGCCGGACAGGAGCGTGCGCAGACCGTAGAGCTTGAGAGGATTTGTCCGCCACATCTTGTAGAGAAAGCTCGGCTGGAGCGCACGGCGGATCGCCAGACCCGACCGGTCGGGCCCCATCGTGACGAAGAACGAGGCGCGGACGCCCGCGCGCCGGAAGAACTCCAGCAGGCGGGGAACGCCTTCGGCAAGCCCGCGCCGCGTGTCCACGTCCACGCGCAGCGCTACTGTCGCTTGAACCACTCGATCGTCCGCCCGAGGCCCTCGTCGAGCCCCACCTCGGCGCGCACGCCCAGGAGGTCGTGCATGCGCCGCACGGAGGGCACGCGCCGCGGGATGTCCTCGTAGCCCTGGTCGTAGACCGCTTCTTTCGCCACGGAGATCAGCCGTGAGGAGGATCCGGAGAGCTTGATCATTCGCGCCGCGAGCTCGCGGATGGACACCTCCTCCTCGGAACCGACGTTGATCGCCCGCCCCTCCGCCCCGCGGCGCAGGCCCGCCTCGACGGTCGCGCGCACCGCGTCGTCCACGTAGGTGAACGTCCGTGTCTGCAAGCCGTCGCCGATCACCGTGAGCGGCTCGCCGCGGAGGAGCTGCCCCATGAAGATCGTGACGACTCGTCCGCGGTCCATCTGATCGAGGCGCGGACCGTAGACGTTGAAGTAGCGGAGCACGACGACCGGCAGCCCCATTCGTGCGAAGGCGAAGCAGAAGTGCTCGGCCGCGGCCTTCGAGGTCGCGTAGCACCAGCGGTCGATCTGCGTCGAGCCGAGCACGCGGTCCGAGTCCTCGTGAAAGGGCACGACGGTGTTCCGGCCGTAGATCTCCGAGGTCGAGCTGAAGACGACCTTCTTCTGATGGCTGAACGCTGCGCTCAGGACCTCCTCGGTCCCGTTGATGTTCACCGTGAGGACCTGGTACGGGTCGCCGACGTAATGCTCGACGCCGACCACGGCCGCCAGGTGGTACACGAGATCCGCCCACGCGACGAGCCCTTCAAGGATGTCGCGCTTGAGCACCGACTCGCGGATGACCCGGAACCTCGGGTGCGGGCGGAGATGACGGACCTTCAGGTCGGGCGCCGGGTCGAGCACGGTCACCTCGTCGCCTCGCTCGAGCCACGCCTCGGAGAGGTGCGACCCGAGGAAGCCGGCGCCCCCCGTGATCAGGACCTTCACGCGCCCTCCGTCAGGCGAACGCCGGGCCGCATCCCACGCCTGAGGGCCCACACGTCAGCGGGCTCCTCGGCGACACCAGCGCTCTGGATCCGCCTCAGCAGCAGCGCGCCCTCCCCGGTCGCCACCGTGATCCCCTGCGATGGCAGAATCTCGAGAAGCGTGCCTGGCGCCGCGCCGTTCCCGATATCCGGCAACACTGCGCCGGCCCACAGGAAGAGGCGACCGGTACCGTCCCCGACGAACGTTCCGGGGTACGGGTGAGTCACGGCGCGGATCATGTTGGCGATCCGCGCCGCAGGCCACGTCCACTCGACGCGCCCGTCTTCCGGACGCCGCCGTGGAAAGACCGTCGCACGCGTAGGGTCCTGAGGGATGCGCTGCGCAGTCCCCGCGAGCACGTCGGGGTACGCGTCGAGCAGCAGCTCGACGCCGATCTCGACCATGTGCTTGTAGAGCGTGAAGGCCGTGTCATCCGACTCGATGTCGATCGCCTGTTGAGCGACGATGTCCCCGGCGTCCGC
>QHTD01000346.1 GCA_003220675.1 Candidatus Rokuibacteriota bacterium
GTGCTCGCGGCTCCAGACCTGCAGCGTGGTCCGCGGGTCGCGGATGAACGCGACCGCTGTCCCGGCGCCGCCACGCGACGCGACGCGATAGGGCGCGTAGGGCGAGCGCGCCTTGGTTCCCGGCACCGACGAGGCCGGCTCGTCGCGTGGCGCCTTGAGCGGCACGAAATCTCGGTAGAGGAAGACCGGAGGGCCCGCCGAGACGAGATGCGCGTCGGCGACGAAATACTCGAGCCCGTGCGCCGCGAGCAGCTCCTCGATGCCGGGCCGGACCCAGCGTACGCGGCCGCTGTCGCGCCCGCTCGGCGGGGTCCACTCGTAGCGCGGCCGATACGCGCATTCCGGTAGCCAGATACCGCGTGGCGCCTGGCCGAAGTGGCGGCGGTGCGTCTCGACGGCGGTGCGGAGCTGGAGGTGGATGGACTCGTCGCGGCCAAGGAGCGGGAGGTAGCCGTGTGTCGCGGGGCAGGTGATGATCTCGATGTGGCCGCCGCGCTGGAGCTCGGCGAACGTGCCGGGGATGTCGCCGCCGATCCGGCGGTGCATCTCCCACATCCGCTCGTAGAACTCCTCCCAGAAGAACGTGAGCCTGACGATCTCCTTGTTGCCGCCGCGGTCGAAGTGCTCCCGTGACTCCACGCAGGCGCGGCGGACGTTCTCGTAGTAAAAGGAGAGCTCCTTCTGGAACTCCGGCGAGGCGAGCTGCTCCGTGAGGACCGGGGAGAGGTTGATCGTCCACTTGGGCGAGATACCGTCGGCGACGAGGCGGTGGGCCGTTTCGAGCAGCGGCAGGTAGCACTCGAACGCCGCCTCGCAGAGCCAATCGCTGCCGTGAGGCCACCGCCCGTGATTGAGCACCATCGGGAGGTGAGTGTGCAGAACCAACGCGAACGACGAGCCCATAGGTGGTTAATTGGAGCGTATGAACGTGCTGGGCGCAAGCGTTCTTGAGGATACGGCCACGTTCGGCGTTTGGGCGCCCCGCTGCCGGTCGGTCGATGTGGCGATCGAGGGCCGGCACCCGCAGCCGATGAGGCGGGATGCCGACGGCGTCTTCACCGCGACCCTGGGAGACCTGGCGCCGGGCACGCGGTACAAGTACCGGCTAGACGGCGAGCGGTACCGTCCCGACCCGGTCTCGCGCTGGCAACCCGAGGGCGTGCACGGGGCCTCGGCGGTGGTGGATCCGCAGCGCTTCCTCTGGACCGACCAGGACTTCCGCGGCCACGCGCCGAGCGACCTGGTCATCTACGAGCTCCACGTGGGCACGTTCACAGCGGCCGGGACGTTCGAGGCGATCGTCCCGCATCTTCCCGCGCTCGCCGACCTCGGCGTGACCGCCGTCCAGCTGATGCCAGTCGCCGAGTTCCCGGGCTCGCGCAACTGGGGTTACGATGGCGTCCACCTCTACGCTCCTCAGTCTACCTATGGCGGCCCGCGCGGGCTCCGTCGCCTGGTGGACGCGTGCCACGCGGCCGGGCTCTCCGTCTTCCTCGACGTCGTCTACAACCACCTCGGCCCCGAGGGCAATTACCTCGCGGAATACGGGCCGTACGGCACCGACCGGTACCAGACGCCGTGGGGCCCCGCGGTGAACTTCGACGGCGAGGGGAGTCCCGGTGTCAGACGTCACATCGTCGAGAATGGGCGCGCCTGGGTGAGCGAGTTCCACGTCGACGGCTTCCGCGTGGACGCGGTCCACGCGATCCACGACGCGAGCCCGGTGCACATCCTGACCGAGTTCGCCCAGGTTGTCCGCGTGGAGGCGGCGCGCGCGGGGCGGCGGGCCCACGTGATCGCCGAGTCTCACGACAATGATCGGCGACTCGTGCTGCCGGTGGCCGAGGGCGGACTGGGGCTCGACGCCCTCTGGTCAGACGACTTCCACCACGCGCTCCACCACCGGCTCACCGGTGAGACGGCGGGCTACTACGTCGACTTCACGGGCGATCACCACCTGCCGCGCGCCATCGCCGAGGGCTTCGCGTTCCAGGGCGAGCTCTCCCGGTACTGGGGGCGGCGGCGCGGGACTGCGAGCCGCGACTTGCCCGCCGACCGCCTCGTGATCTTCGTCCAGAACCACGATCAGGTCGGCAACCGCGCCCAGGGCGAGCGCCTCGGCGCTCTGGTGTCGTACGAAGCGCTCAAGCTGGCCGCCGGGTTGATGTTCGTCACTCCCGCCGTCCCTCTCCTCTTCATGGGCGAGGAGTATGGCGACACGGCGCCGTTCCTCTTCTTCACGTCATTCCTCGATCGGGAGCTTTCTGAGCGGGTGAGGCGCGGACGCCTCCAGGAGTTGAGCCGGTTCGGGTGGAAGGGGAGGATCCCCGACCCGGGCGCGCCTGCGACGTTCGTCGCCTCGCAGCTCAACCACGCGCTCGCGGCGGCGCCGCGCCACCGTGCCTTGAGAGAGTACTACCGGCGCTGGCTCGCGCTGCGTCGCGGCCACCCCGCGCTCGGCGCGCGCAACAAGAACCTCACGCGCGTCGCGCTCGACGCCGCCGTGCTGACAGTGACCCGCGCCACGCCGGCGGGCGAGGAGATCCGCCTGATCGCGAACCTCGGCGCGGATCCGTGCGGATGGTCGCTCCCCGACACGGCGTGGCGCCTGCTGCTGGACAGTGACGCCGTGGCTTTCGGGGGAAGCGGCGCTGCGGCGCCGCTCACCGCGTACCAGATCTTGCTGTACGAGCGGCTGCGGTGATAGCGTCGGGAGGCGTGTCGCCCGCCCGAGCCCGGCCAACGCACGGCCTCATCGACCAGATCCTGGCGCTCGATCCCGGCCGGCGCGGGATCGCGACGTTCTTCCGTCCCGGCGCCGCCCTCGCGGCTGCGCGCGCGCTCCGCCGCGCCCGGCGCGTGCTGATCGTGACCGGCTTCACCGTGAAGCCCGATATGCCCGAGACCGACGGGCCGCCGGGCGCCGCCGTGCTCGGCCGGGCGCTCCGGCTCCTCGGCGCTCGAGTGCGCTATGTCACGGACCGCGTGAACGCGCCCATCGTGGGCGCCGCGCTCGCCACGCTGGGGGAGCCCCCGGACGTCGTCGTCTGCCCCGACGGCAAGGACGTGGCGCGCGGGGTCCTGGCCGCGGAGCGTCCGACCTGCCTCGTGGCGATCGAGCGCCCGGGCCGGAATCACGCCGGCGACTACCTGAGCATGCGCGGCGAATCGGTCGCCGCGTGGAACGCGCCGCTCGACGCGTTGTTCATGGTGCCGTCGCGCGCGACGACGATCGGCATCGGCGACGGTGGCAACGAGATCGGCATGGGCGTCGTGCGTGCCCGGCTTCGACGGCTCGGGCCTCTGGCCACGCGAATCGCGTCGGTCGTGGCCGTCGATCACCTCGTCGTGGCCGGCGTGTCCAACTGGGGCGGCTACGGGGTCGTCGCGGCGCTCTCGCGGCTCGCCGGGCGGGACCTCCTCCACACGCCCGAGCTCGAGCGGCGTCTGGTGGAGGCGTGCGTCGCCGCGGGGGCGTCGGACGGCGTCACTCGGCGGCGCGAGCCCACGGTGGACGGGTTGCCGATCGAGGCCCACGCGGCGGTGGTCGAGCTGCTCCGATGGGCCGCGTGTTCGGGTATCATACCGGCATGAAAATCCGCGACGAGTACCGCGCCAAGCATCCGAAGTCGGCCGCGCTCTGGGAGCGTGCCCGCGCGGTGATTCCGGGGGGGATCACGCACGACATCCGCCACCTGACGCCGTTCCCGGTCTACGTCGAGCGCGCCCTGGGCTCTCGCAAGTGGGATGTCGACGGCCACGAGTACGTGGATTACTGGATGGGTCACGGCGCGCTCTTCCTCGGCCATTGCCATCCGGCCGTCGTCCGGGCGGTGCAGGAGCAGATGGCCCGGTCCACCCACCCGGGCGCCTGCCACGAGCTCGAGGTGCGGTGGGCAGAACTCGTCAACAGGCTCGTGCCGTGCGCCGAGCTGGTGCGCTTCACCATGTCCGGTACCGAGGCCACGCACCTCGCCATGCGCATCGCACGCGCGTACACGGGGCGGTCCAGGATCGTGAAGCTCGCAGGCCACTTCCACGGCTGGCACGACGGCGCCGTCGCCGCGGTGAACCCGCCGTACGAGGTGCCCATGTCGGCGGGCGTGCCGGGCGCGACGCTCGAGCAGGTCGTGATCTGCCCGCCCAACGACATCAAGGCGGTCGAGGTCGCTTTCGAGCGCGGCGACGTCGCCGCGGTCATCCTCGAGCCCGCGGGCGGCCAGGCCGGTACGACGCCGACCATCCCGGGTTACCTCCAGGAGCTCAGGGCGTTGACGACCCGCCACGGCGTGGTGCTCATCTTCGACGAGGTGATCACGGGTTTCCGCTACTCGCCCGGCGGTGCGCAGGCGTACTTCGGCGTCACGCCCGATCTCACCGCCCTCGCGAAGATCGTGGCCGGCGGCCTCCCGGGCGGCGCCCTCTGCGGCAAGCATGAGCTCATGGGAATGCTCGCCTTCCGGGGCGATCCCGACTGGGACCGCAGCCGGCGCGTCGCCCACGCGGGCACCTTCAACGCCAACCCGCTCTGCGCCGCCGCCGCCATCGCGACACTCGAGCTCTGTGCGGACGCCTCGCTCCAGGCGCGCGCGAACAAGATGGGCGACGAGCTCAGGCGCGGTCTCGGCGACGTCATGAAGCGCGTCGGCGTGCCCGGCACCTGCTACGGCGAGGCGTCGATCTACCACGTGTCGTTCGAGGGCAAGCCCGGCCTCGCCGGCTTCGACCGGCCGCGCAAGGGAAGCCTCTACCACCTGCTCCGCTGCGCCCTGCTGAACAACGGCGTCGACTGCTCGGCGAACCACGGCTGGATCTCGGCGCTCCACACCGAGGAGGATCTCGGGCGCACGCTCCAGGGCTACGAGCGCGCGTTCCGCGCGATGGCCGCCGACGCCGCCTTCACGAGCGCGTGACGCGCTGCCGCCTCGTGCGTTCCGTCCTCGCCCTCACCGTGCTCGCGCTCGGCGCCTGCGTCCACTACCCCACGATCGAGGACATCGGCAGCATCCGCATCCAGCCGGCGAACGGTCGCGTGGTGCGGGACGGGAACCGCGCCGTGTTCTACGCCGACCTCAACAACACGGGGAGGTACGGGGATGTGCTCACGCGGGCCGAGACGCCGGTCGCCCGGCGCGCCACGCTCGTCGGGCCGAGGGGCTCGTCACTCGGACAGCTCGACGTGCCGGGCCAGACGCTCGTGCGGCTCGAGCGGAACGGCCCGCACGTCGTGCTCTCCGAGCCCAAGCGCGCGCTCGAGCCTGGCGAGGTCATCGTCGTCACGCTCGTCTTCGAGAAGATCGGCGCCCTCGGCGTCGCCGCGCTCGTCGAATAGACAGCCCGGTACCCCTTTGTTATCCTGTCGCGTCTGGTGGGCAGGTAGCTCAGTTGGTAGAGCACAGGACTGAAAATCCTGGTGTCGGCGGTTCAATCCCGTCCCTGCCCACCAGTTTCTCAGCCACTTAGCGAACGCCGTCCGTCACCGAGACGACACGTAGCGGCGCCGGAGGGGTGGCCGTGGACGAGCGCGACATTCGCGAGGGGATCGCCCACGTCCGA
>QHTD01000172.1 GCA_003220675.1 Candidatus Rokuibacteriota bacterium
TCTTGAGGAGACCCGGCGCAAGATCGCGGCACCGATTTCACGGGAGAGGCTGGAAGAGGTTCTCTTCAAAGGGCTTTGTGGTGACGCGGCGATGCGACACCGTTGGCGGGTTATGCGGCAGGCGACACGCGGACCTCTCGGTCCCGCGTATGGTACATTGCCCCGTCGCGCGACGTCATCTCGATGGAGGGAGCGTGCGAAGGATCGGCGCCCTGGGAGTCGTCGTGAGCCTCGTGGCGCTCGTGTCGGCGAGCGCCGCGGATGGCGCTGGATCCGGACCGGCCAAGGATGTCTTTACGGCGATTGTGGGATCGATCCTCGGCGGGCCGACCTCAGGCGTGCATGGCACGGATGGGCGTCACCACGTCGTGTACGAACTCGTCCTGACCAATGCCAAGGCCGTGCCGGCAACCCTGCAGGCGGTGGAGGTGCTGGACCGCGAGCACGACGCCAGGCTCTTCCGCTTCGAGGGTAAACAACTCCTCGGCATGCTCCGCGCGCTGAATGCGCGGCCCGCCTCGAACCTCGATCTCCCGCCCAGCGAGTCGCGCGTGGTCTTGTTGTCCCTCGACTTCCCCTCGGCGCGCGCGGTCCCCAGGCTCCTCGACCACCGGATCGAGGCGCTCGCGGCGGTCAGCCCGGCTGCAAACGCGCCATCGTCGGTCGAGTACCGCCTGGCCACATTTGCGCTGGCGGCGCGGGAGACCCACGTCTTCCGGCCTCCGCTCGAGGGCAGGGGCTGGCTCGTCGTCAACGGTTGCTGTGGCGACACGGGGGTCCATCGCGGCGCGATTCAGTCCATCAACGGCCAGCTGTTCGACTCCCAGCGGTTCGCCGTCGACTTCGTGCGGGCCGACGCCGAGGGGCGGCTGGTGGTGGGCGACCTGAAGGAAGTGGGAAGCTGGGTGGGCTACGGCGCGCGCGTCCTCGCCGCCGCGACCGGGCGCGTCGTCGCCGCCCGCAACGACCTGCCCGATCAGGCACCAGGCGCCCTGCCCGACCCGCAGACAATTACCGTGAGCGACGTCGACGGCAATTTCGTCGTTCTCGATCATGGACACGGAGTCTTCACCTTTTACGCCCACCTCCAGCGCGATAGCGTCCGGGTCGTCCCCGGTGAGCGGGTCGAGGTCAATCAAGAGCTGGGGCGGCTCGGCAACACGGGAAACACCTCGGCGCCACACCTGCATTTCCACGTCATGGCCGGCTCATCGCCACTGGGATCCGACGGCCTGCCTTTCGTGTTCAGCAAATTCGATTTTGTCGGAGTTGTCGAGGAGGCGGCACTGGACGCGGCGTTGGCCGGCGCGGCCGGCTTGCCCCGCCGGAACTCGCTCAGCCCCGCCAAGCGCGAGAGACAGCTGCCCCTCGATCGCGCGTTCATCGACTTTGAGCCGGCCTCTCGCCGCTGACGCAACCGGGTCGCTCGGCGTCGCGTCGGTGACCTCGTGACCGGGCTGGCGCCCAAGGAGGACGATGATGGCACTGCAAGCGACCGAACGGGCGAGAGATCTGGAGGCGTACCAGGCGGATCTACGCGCCGCCGGTCTCGACGCTCCGTGGGCCGAGCCGGGGCCGCTCATCCGGCCGAAGGCGTCGGCGGTCCAGGCGCGGCTCTGGCGCTGGGCCGACATCGAGCCGCTGGTCCGACGCAGCGCGGAGTTCATGACGCTCGGCCGCGGGGCGGAGCGGCGCGTCCTGCGCCTGGACAATCCGGGCGTGCCGGAGCGCACGAGCACGCACACGATCTCGACGGCGGTGCAGTACATCCTGCCCGGCGAGGTGGCGCCCGCCCATCGCCACACCCCGAACGCCGTCCGCTTCATCCTCCACGGTCACGGCGCCTACACCACGGTGGAGGGCGACAAGTGCGTGATGGAGCCCGGCGACCTCGTGCTCACGCCGAGCATGACGTGGCACGATCACGGCAACGAGGGGAGGGCGCCCGTGATGTGGATCGACGGGCTCGACTCGCCCGTCCTCCGCTATCTGGAGAACCTCGCCATGGACACGTACCCCGAGGAGCGGCAGCCCGTGGCCGCCGTCTCCGGAGTCTCCGAGCGACGGTACGGCGCGCCCGGCCTCAGGCCCGCGACCGCGGAGTCGGGGCCGACGGCGGGCCAGCTGCTCCACTATCGCTGGGAGGTGACGCACGCCGCGCTCCTGCGCCAGCGGGAGCTCTCCGCGAGCCCGTACGACGACGTGCTCCTGGAGTACGTGAATCCATCGACCGGGCGCTCCGTCCTGCCGACGCTCGGCTGCTACATCCAGATGCTGCGGCCGGGCATCCGCACCCGCTCTCACCGCGAGACATCGAGCGCCGTGTACCACGTGGTCGCGGGAGCCGGTCACAGCGTCATTGACGGCGTCCGTTTCGACTGGACGCACGGCGACTTCTTCGCGGTCCCGCCCCGGGCGTGGCACGAGCACGCCAACGACGGCGGCGACCCGGCGATCCTCTTCTCGTTCCAGGACGTGCCGCTCCTCACGGCGCTCGGCCTCTATCGCACGGAGGCCTGAGGGGCGTTGCGGCGTTCGGGTAGGATACCGGCACGACCCCGAGAACGGAGGACTCCATGCCGACCGTCCAGCCGAAGACCGCCAACCGCCCCGCCGTCACCCCCGCGCTGCTCGAGGAATACTGCAAGAAGTTCCGCAACTGGGGGCGCTGGGGTCCCGAGGACGAGATCGGGACGCTCAACTTCATCACGCCCGACGTGATCAAGCGCGCCGCCACCCTCGTGCGCAAGGGCAAGGTGATCTCGTGCGCCCTCAACTTCGACACGAACGGCCCCCAGACCGGCGCCTTCGGGCGCGTGAACCCCATCCACAGCATGGTCGCCACCGGCACAGACCACGCGACCGGCAGGCAGAAGCTCGCGGGTTTCGAGACGCTGCCCTACGGCTGGGGCTTCGCGGATGACCAGGTGACCATGTTCCTCCAGTGCGGGACCCAGTGGGACGGGCTCGGCCACATCTTCCATCACGGCAAGATGTACGGCGGTCGCGACGCGAGCCTGGTCTCTTCCACCGGCGCCGCGCGGAACGGCATCGAGCACTACAAGGACAAGATCGTCACTCGCGGCGTCCTCCTCGATATCGCGCGTCATAAGGGCGTGGATGCTCTCCGTCCGGGCGAGCCCATCTACATCGAAGATCTCGAGTCCTGCGCCGCCAGCCAGCGCGTGACCGTCGAGCCCGGAGACATCGTCCTGGTCAGAACGGGAGACGTGGGGCGGCGACTCCGTGAGCGGAGCTGGGGGACCTTCTCCGCCGGGGACGCGCCGGGGCTCTCTTTCCTCACCGCCCCGTGGCTCTACGACAAGTCTATCGCCGGGCTCGCCACCGATACCTGGGGCGCCGAGGTCAGGCCCAACGAGCTTCCCGGGTCGTTCCAGCCGCTCCACCTCGTCATGGTGGTCAACATGGGGCTCCTCGTCGGCGAGATCTTCCACAGGCCATCAAGTAAGAAGGCGCCGTGAAGACCTGGCGACCCGCAGTCTGAGCCCGATCCCATCAGCGGAGGAACGACATGGCGAACTTCGGCACCGTGGGCGTGGACTGGCAGCAGCGGGTCAACTGGGACCGCCTCCGGAAGTACCGGCTCGAGCGGGCGCGCGAGCGGATGAAGGCCCACAACCTCGGCGCCCTCCTCTTGATGTACGACGAGAACGTGCGGTACGTGACGAGCACTCTCACGCCGGGCTGGAACCGTCTGAAGCCCGGGCTCCGCTACGCGCTCCTCTGCGGTGACGGGCCGCCGGTGCTCTTCGAGCAGGGCGACATCGGCTTCCAGATCCAGCGCCACGCGCCCTGGATTCCCGCGGAGAACGTTCGCTGGTCGTACGCGTGGATCAAAGGCGCGGCCGGCCCCGCGTCGAAGCAGCAGGTCAAGAAGTTCACGGACGCCATCGTGAAGGAGATGCGGCGCTACGATGTGGCCGACAAAACGCTCGGGGTGGACTTCATCGACATCAACATGCTGAACCAGTTCAACGAGGCGAAGCTCAAGTGGGCCGACGGGATGACGCCCATGATGGAAGCGCGGGCGATCAAGAACGTGGACGAGCAGGAGTGCCTGCGCGTCGTGGGGGCCATCGGCGACGCGGCCCACTGGGAGACCATGCGCTTCCTCAAGCCCGGTCTCACCGAGAACCAGGTGACCGCCCACATCATGGAGTTCCTCTACGCGATCCCCGGCATGGAGGACGTCGAGGACGTCATCGTCTCCTCGGGGCCCAACACCTGGCCCAACTGGCGCAACTTTTCCGATCGCATCATCAAGCCAGGCGAGATCGTCTTCATGGACCTCGCGGCGCTCACGTGGAACGGCTACAAGTCCTGCTACTACCGGACGTACTGCGTCGGGAAGAAGCCGACACAGGAGATGAAAGACTACTACGCCACCGCGCTCCGCTGGCTCTACGACTCCATCCACGCCGTCCACCCGGGAGCGACGACGCGGGACATCGCGCTCAAGTGGCCCTCGGCCAGGGAGGCGTGGGGCTACGAGGAGGAGGATCAGGCCGCCGCCAACCTCTGGGGGCACGGCCTCGGCCTCGCCCAGTACGACCAGCCGGTGATCTCGCGCATCTGGTCGCTCGACCATCCGCTGGAGATCCGCCCCGGCATGGTCTTCGCGCTAGAGACCCAGCACGGGAAGCGGTACGAGTGGGGCGTACGGATCGAGGAGATGCTGATCGTCCACCCGGATCGGACCGAGATCATCTCCAACTTCCCGGTCGAAGAGATCACGGTCGTCGATTGAAGAAGGCGGCGACATGACACGGGCGGCCGTCCTCGAGGCGCCTCGCCGCTTCGAGGTTGCCGAGCGGCCCAAGCCCCTGCCGGGCCCGGGCGAGGCGGTTGTCCGCGTTGCGGCGACCGCCGTGTGCCACACCGATCTGGCGATCTACACTGGTCGCCACCCCGGCGTCCGCTATCCAGTGGTGCTGGGCCACGAGGCCGCTGGCATCGTCGAGGCGGTCGGCACCGACTCTCGGATCGGGGTAGGGACGCGGGTCGTGATCAACCCGATCATCGCCTGCGGCGCCTGCGACTGCTGCACGCGGGGCGACGAGAACCTCTGCCGCCGAGCCGGGCTGCTTGGCCGCGAACTGGACGGCTCGCTGGCCGAGCACGTGGTTCTGCCCGAGCGCTATCTCCATCCGGTGCCCGCCGAGATCGGCCTCGAGGCCGCCACCCTCATCGAAACGCTCGCGACCGTCCACCACGCGCAGTCGCGCGTGAGCATCAGTCCCGGCGACGCGGTGGTGGTGCTGGGCCAGGGCGCCACGGGGCTTCTCCACACGCAGCTCGCCAAGCTCGCGGGCGCCAGCCCGGTCGTCGCGATCTCGCGGAGCGCCTGGAAGCGTGACCTGGCGCGGCGCATGCGAGCCGACGCGACTGTCGATCCGGCGGGGCGCGACATCGTCGCCGAGGTGCTGGCGCTGACGGTGGGCCGCGGAGCGGACGTGGTGATCGACACCACCGGCGCTCCCGGCCTTCTGCGTCCGGCCATGGAGATGCTTCGCCCCGGCGGCACGTTCCTGCTCTACGCGATCAGCCACGAGCCCGTGCCGGACTTCACGACCTTCCCGATGTACTACAAGGAGCTGACGCTCGTGGGCTCGCGCGCGCTCGTCCCCGCGGACTTCGAGCCGGCCATCCGCCTCGTGGCGGCCGGCGCCGTGGACCTGGACGGCTTCATCACCGACTCCTACCCGCTCCACCGGGCGGCGGCGGCGTTCGACGACTACGAGCGCGATCCCGACCGCGTGCTGAGGACCCTCATTGTCCCCTGACGTCGCCATCTCGCTGGCCGACGCCGACGCCGCCACCGCTGATCGCGTGGGGCCCAAGGCGGCGACCCTGGCCCAACTCCGCCGCTCGGGGTTGCCCGTGCCCGAGGGCGTCTGCCTCACAGCCGACGCCTACCGGAGGCAACTCGCGCTTGCCGGCCTCGCCGAAACGGCGCGACGAGTCGCCGGAGCCGAGCGGCTCGAGGCGCGCCGGCCGGCGCTCTCGATCAGGCTTGGCCTCGCCCGCGCGGCGCTCGACCCCGCGGTGACGGCCGCGCTCGACTCGGCGTGGGAGCGGTTGACGAGCGGGGCCAGCGCCCAGCTCGCCGTGCGCTCGTCCGCCTCCTGCGAGGACACGGCGCGGGCATCCTTTGCCGGGCAGTTCGAAACGTTTCTTGGCATCGCCGAGCCCGCGGATCTGGTCACGGCGGTGCGCGCGTGCTGGACGGCGCTCTGGTCCACGCGCGCGCTCCGGTACATGCGCGCCTACGAGATTGATCCGGCGCAGTCGGCGATGCCGATCCTGATCCAGCGGATGGTGGAGGCTGAGGCCGCCGGCGGCGCGTTCAGCCTGACGCCGAACGACCAGATCGTGCTCACGGGCACGTGGGGACTCGGCTCTGCGATCGCCCAGGGCGAAGTCATTCCCGATCGCTACCTGCTGCGGCGCGACGCCTCGGTGGAAGCGGTGGAGCCGGGACGCAAGGAGCACCTGATCACGGCGGCAGGCGCCGGCCCGCGCTGGCGCGCCGTGGAGCGCGAGCGGGTCGAGGCGCCGTGCTTGACCGACGCGGAGGCCCGGGCGCTCGCGCGGCTCGTGCTCGAGGCAGAATCCGAGCTTGGTTCAGCGGTCGAGATCGAGTGGGCGAAGGACGGGCAGGGGTTCTGGATCTTGCAGGCGCGACCGTTGCGTCTCGAGCCGCGCGGCGCGACGGAAGATGCGTGGAGCCGCCATCCGGCGCTGGCGGGTCAGCCGGCGGGGATCGGCTGGTCCACCGGTCCGGCGTGCGTCGTCCTGGACGAGCGAGACCTCGGGCGCGTGACGCTGGGCAGCGTCGTCGTCACCCAGGTCGGGGGCCCGGCGCTCGCCGCGGTGCTGCCCCGTGCGGCGGGCGTGGTGGCCGAGCTCGGCGGCAGCACGTCGCATCTCGCCGCGCTCGCACGCGAGCGCGGCATCCCGGCCGTGCTTGGCGCGCGGGGCGCGACGCGGCGGATCCCCGAGGGGGCCACGGTCGCCGTCGACGGCGTCACCGGCGTCGTCCGCTGGGTCGGCTGACACGCAGTAAGAGCGTGGGCACCGGCGCCTTGCGGGCAACCCGCTCGGCCACGCCGGGCAACAGCGCGCGACGCAGGCGACTGCGGACGGAAGTCGCGAGCGCGACAAGATCGGCGTCGAACGCCTCGGCCTCGAGCAGGATCTCCTCGGCTGGCTCGCCGAAGCGAACGACGCTCTCCACCGGAGTCCCATCCAGCTGCGTCTCGATCCGGCGAAGCTGGTCCATCCCCTCGGCCGTCAGACGCGCCATCTCCTGATCGGTGTACGCGATCGTCCGTCCGCGCGGACCGACTACCCGATCTGGGACGGGGAAGACCCGCAGGAGGCGGACGGTCGATCCACTGCCATGGGCCACGGCAGCAACGATTGGCACGATCGTCTCGCTGCGCTCTCGAGCGTCGATTGGTACCAGAATCCGTTTCGCCATCGTCATCATCCTCCACGGATGTGACGCTGACGCGTTGTCTGTGGATTCACCGTGCGAGAATCTTCTCCTGGCGCGCGGGCATCCAACCCTCTAGGGTGGGTATGAGCAAGGAGGGTATGGGGTGATCCGCGTCTTCGCATTCTTGTTCATCGTCATCGCCATGCTGGTTCTCGCACTCGGAGGTCTCGAGGCGGTCGCGTCCCGTCGCCTGTCGGTCGCAAACCCGCTGCCGAACTCCTCGGTGTCGGCGACGTGGTACTGGAAATAGTGTCCGGCCAGCGCGGACCGCGCGCCGCCGGAGCGGAGATCGTCCGCCGCTTCGTCGAGCTCCACGGGCGCCGAGTTTCCTATCTGACCGCCGGAGACTCGGGGCCAACGATTCTTCTGATCCACGGTTCGGGGGTGAGTGCACGCTCCTGGGTCAACCAGCTCCGCGGCCTGGCGGGTGCCGTGCGGGTCGTCGCGATCGATCTGCCCGGACACGGAGAGTCTGATCCGATGCGACACGCGAGCGTCGAGCAGTACGGCGGGATCGTCGCCAACTTTCTCGACGCACTGGGCACCGGTCCGGTCATCGCTGCGGGACACTCACTGGGCGGCGCGATCGCCATCGCGCTCGCGGCCCAGCGACCCGGCGCGGTGAAAGGCCTCGTCCTCCTCGCGAGCTGCGCGAAGCTTCCGAGGGTCGACGGCCCGGGAGAACGATGGCTGGCGTATCTTCCCGGGCCGCTGCGCAAGCTCGTCTTCTTTTCGATGGCGAAGAAGATCCTGTTCGGGCCCGGGGCGCCCGACGGCGCGGTCAGCCTCGGGATGCAGGAGCTTCGCTCCTGCCGACCGGAGACGATCCTTGACGATGTGCAAGCCGCCAAGACCATGGACCTGTCCGCGGAGGCGGCGCGTCTCGATGTTCCGACCCTCGTCCTGTGTGGCAGCAAGGACAGGCTCACGCCGCCCGCGCTGGCCGAGCGCCTCAGCCAGCTGATCCCGGGATCGCGGCTCGGAATCATCGAGGGCGCGGGTCACATGGTGTTGCTGGAAGTACCCGAACGTGTGAACCACGAGATCCTGAGCTTCGTCGGCTCCGTCGTGGCGCTGGCCGATGTGCCTTCGTGCCCCGCCGTGGGGGATCGACAAAGACGCTCCCTCGCTCGACGTCTCCTCGCGACGCTGAAGTCCGTGTTGAAGTAGAGTCCACATTGACCGGCAGGGGCGCCCAGGAGGTCGCGTGATGACCGGAGCCGAGCTGTTGGTCCGTTGTCTGGAGCGCGAAGGTGTCCGGTACGTGTTCGGCGTGCCCGGCGAGGAGACGCTGCATGTCAACGAGGCGCTCGCCCGGTCGTCCATCCAGTTCGTTCCGGTCCGGCACGAGCAGGCGGCGGCCTTCATGGCGGACGTCTGGGGTCGCCTGACGGGCCACGCGGGCGTGTGCCTGGCCACGCTCGGGCCGGGCGCCACGAATCTCGCCACCGGTCTCGCCGATGCGAACCTCGACCGGGCGCCGGCCGTGGCGATTACGGGTCAGCTCGCGCGGCACCTGCTCCACAAGGAGTCGCACCAGTACGTCGATATCGTCGATGTGTTCAGGCCGTTCACGAAGTGGAACGCCCGCATCGAGACCGGCGCAGTGGTCGCCGAGGCGGTGCGAAAGGCGTTCAAGCGCGCCCAGGAGGAAAAGCCCGGCGCCTGCCACCTCGAGCTACCCGAGGATGTCGCCCAGGGACCCGCCGAGGGCGAGCCGCTCCTCGCCGACCGCCCTCGCCGGCCCTCGCCCGATCGGCCGTCGCTCGCGCGCGCGGCCGACATCATCAATCGGGCCGAGCATCCGCTGATTCTGGCCGGGAACGGCGTCATCCGCGGCTGGGCGTCCAAGGATCTGACCGTGCTCGCCGAGCGGGCGCAGATCCCGGTGGTCACCACGTTCATGGCGAAGGGAGCGATCTCCGCCGATCACCCGCTCGCGCGGACCACCGTCGGCCTCGCCTCGGACGATCCGGCCCGCGTGGGCTTCACGAGCGCGGACGTCGTGATCGCGGTCGGCTACGACCCGGTGGAATACAGCGCCGCCCAGTGGAATCCGACGGGCCAGCTCCAGATCGTCCACATCGACTTCACGGCGGCCGAGGTCGATGCGCGTTACCAGCCCGCGGTCGAGGTCGTGGCCGACGTGCGTGAGGCCCTCGAGCTCCTGGCGCCGCTCGTCGCGGTCCGCCCGGAGCGCGCCCCGCCGAGCCGACCGCCTGACGACCCGCGGCGCCTCGACGACGGGTTTCCGCTCCTTCCCCAGCGCATCATTTGGGATCTCGAGTCCGTCCTCAAGCCGGACGATCTCGTGATCTCGGACGTCGGCGCGCACAAGCTCTGGGTGGCGAAGCGCTTCAGAGCCCGCGTTCCGAACGGGGTGATCATCTCCAACGGGTTCGCCGCGATGGGCATCGGGCTACCGGGCGCGATCGCGGCGAAGCTGGCCCAGCCGGAGCGCCGCGTCGTGGTCGTCACCGGCGACGGGGGCCTCCTGATGAACATCCAGGAGCTCGAGACGGCGGTGCGGCTGGGGCTCGGCTTCGTGGTCCTGATCTTCCGGGACGACGGGTACGGCGTGATCCGCTGGAAGCAGGAGCGGCAGTTCGGGCGCGCGGCGGGCGTCGACTTCGGGAACCCGGACTTCGTCGCCCTTGCGCACGCGTTCGGCTGCGAGGGCGTGCGGGTCAATGCGGCGAAAGACCTCCGGCCGGCCCTCGAGGCCGCGCTCCGGGCGAGGGGTCCCGTGCTGATCGACTGTCCGGTGGACTATCGCGAGAACGACCGCCTCGCCGAATACTGAGGAACGGAAGCGACCCGCGTCTTGCCCTGCCTGTCGTTCCAGGGTAAAAGGTCCTCGAGGAGAGACATATGAACACGCTGGCCCACGACATACCGTCGCTCCGTGACAAAGTCTCGCCCGAAGAATGGGCGGTGCGGGCGGATCTCGCCGCGTGTTATCGCCTCGTGGCGCACTACGGCTGGGAGGACCTGGTGTTCACGCACATCACGGCGCGGGTGCCGGGTACCGAGGGCCAGTTCCTCATCAATCCGTACGGCATGTTCTTCGACGAGATCACGGCGTCGAGCCTCGTCAAGATCGACATTCACGGCGACAAGATCGGCGACTCGCCGTTTCCGGTGAACCCGGCCGGCTTTGTGATTCACAGTGCCATCCACGCCGCACGGCACGACGCCCGGTGCGTGCTCCACACCCACACCCTGAACGGTGTGGCCGTCTCGACCCAGCGGGCAGGGCTGCTTCCCATCTCGCAGCATGCGATCTCCGTGCTCGCGAGCCTGGGCTACCACGACTTCGAAGGCCCGGCGTTGCGAGACGACGAGAAGCCGCGTCTCGTTGCGGACCTCGGCGACAAGACCTCGCTGATCCTGCGCAACCACGGGCTGCTGACGGTGGGCGAGACGGTCGCCGAAGCGTTCGTCGCGATGTACTACCTGGAAGCGTCCTGCGCGATCCAGGTACGTGCGCAATCGGGCGGAGGGGAACTGATTCCGGTTCCCAAGGAGATCATCGAGACCGCGTACGCCCAGGTCATGGCGGCAGCCCGACCCCGTGGCAGCAGGGGAACGCTGGTGTGGCCCGGGCTCCTCCGGCGCCTCGATCGCATCGATCCGTCGTACCGGACCTGAAACCGCTCCGGGACGCGGTGGGGAAGATGGAGCCATCGCCTCGTCGCATCGTGTTGCTGCTCACGGCCGCTGTGCTGATCCTGGGAATGCCCCACGGGGTTGCCGGGCAGCCAACACCGGCCGGAGAGGCGGTCATCGGCTGGCACGTCACGCTCGCTCCGAGCTGGTTCGACCCGTCCACCGCCCCGCCCCAGATCACCCCGTTCGGGCTGCTCTATGCGATCCACGATGCGCTGCTTCGCCCGCTGCCGGGGCAAAAGATGGGCGCGAGCCTGGCGGAGTCGTGGAAGGAAAGCCCGGACGGGCGGGTCTACGAGTTCAAGCTCCGCGGCGGGCTCAAGTTCCACAACGGCGACCCGGTCACCGCCGAGGACGTGAAGTTTAGCTTCGAGCGCTACAAGGGGGCCGGGTCCAAGGCGCTGCAGGCGCGCGTCCAGCAGGTCGAGATCGTCGATCCCCTGACCGTGCGCTTCCATTTGAAAGAACCCTGGCCCGACTTCCTGACCTTCTACGGGACCTCAGCCACGGCCGCCGGGATCGTCGTGCCAAAGAAATATCTCACCCAGGTCGGGGACGACGGCTTCAGAAAACATCCCGTCGGCGCCGGTCCCTACACGTTCGTGAGCCACAAGCCCGGCATCGAGGTTGTGCTGGAGGCCTACCCGGGGTACTGGCGGCACGCGCCCTATGTCAAGCGGTTGATCATGAAGAGCGTCCCCGAAGGAACGACGCGCGTGGCAATGCTGAAGAACAGTGAGGCGGACATCGCCCTTGCCCTGGACGGCGAGGACGCGCTGAACGTGAAGCGGGACCCGCGCCTCCAGCTCGTGCCCTCGCGTCATGCGTCCATCTACTGGATCGAGTTCGCCGACCAGTGGGACCCCAAGTCCCCGTGGCATGACAAGCGCCTGCGGCTGGCAGTCAACTATGCGCTGGATCGCCAGGCGATCAGCGAGGCAGCCTGTCTGGGCCTCTGCCCGCCGGCCGGGGTCATCGTGCCGCGCGTCATGGACTTTGCGCTGCAAGTGGCGCCGCCGCCGTACGACCCCCAGAAGGCGAAGCAGCTGCTCGCCGAGGCCGGCTATCCCAACGGTCTCGACGCCGGAGACTTCGTGCCGATTCCTCCGTTCTTCGCGACGGCGGAGGCGGCGGTGAACTTCCTGAACGCCGTCGGGATCCGGGTGAAGATGCGGCCGGTGGAGCGCGCGGCCTTTTACGCCGCCTGGCAGGAGAAGAAGCTGCGCGGGCTATTCATGACCGCCGTGGGCAACGCGGGCAACGCGGCGAGCCGCGTGGAGGCGTTCATCTACTCCAAGGGGAGCCATGCCTACGGCGGATATCCCGACATCGACGATCTGTTCCTGCAGCAGGCCCGCGAGCGGGATCCCCGCAAACGCGAAGCGCTGCTGCACAAGATCCAGCAGCTCACGATCGACCGGGCGATCTTCGCACCCATCATGGACCTGCGCGCCCTGAATGGGGTCGGGCCGCGGGTGGCCGACCACACGATCAACGCGCTCCATATGGTGCCGTGGCCATCCTGGGAGGACATGCGGCTCCAGGGCCAATAAGCCCTGGACTTCGCGCGTAGGCAACGTTCTCCCGTTCGCTCGCTCGTCGTCCGTGCTGACGCCGACCCTGCTCGCGTGCTACGCGATGTCGGGGGTCATTCACCTTGCATCGATCTCCCTCAACACGCTCCTGCCCTTCCACGTGGTCGCTCTCGGCGGGAGCCGCACCCAGGTTGGGCTCCTGTTCTCGGCGACGACTGTCGTGTCGATGGCCCTCCGGCCGGCGGTGGGCGGCTGGATCGACCGCTTCGGAGCCCGGTGGGTGATCCTGCCCGGCATTGCGGTGCTGGCCGTTGCCTCGCTCGCGCTCCACGTCCCCGTCACGCCGGAGGCCGTGATCGCCGTCATGGTCGGCACGGGGATCGGCAACGGGCTCGTGTCGATGACCGCCAGCGTGCTGACGGTCCGCGCGACCGGCGTCGCCCATCGCGGCGAGGCGCTCAGCCTCTACTACCTCGCCTCGTCGCTGGCTATCGCGGTCGCACCCCCGATGGCTTTCGGCCTGCGCGGGCTCGGCGGGATGCCGCTCGCCTTCGCCGCCGTCACCGTCTTCGCGGTCGTCCTGTTCGCGCTCGCGCTGTCTATCCCCGTCTCGGTGACCGCACCCGCTCCCGGCGCGCAGTCCGGATTCCGCCCGATCAGCCGGCACGCCGTCTCCGTGTCGTTCGCCCTCGCCCTCACCACCATCGGTCACAGCTCCATCTACGCCTTCCTGCCCCTCTACGCCGTCAGCCGAGGCCATGGCGCGGCCGTCGTCTGGTTCTTCACGGTCTATTCGATCTGGCTCATCGTCTGGCGCGCCCTGCTCGGCGGGCTGTCTGACCGGATCGGCCGCGCCCGCGTCGCGCTGCCGGCCATGGCGTTGACCGGGCTCGCGTACTTCACGCTCGCGCTCCCGCCCACGCCGGCCTCGCTGATGATCGCCGCCCTGCTCCTGGGCGCCGGCAGCGCGGTGCTCTACCCCACGCTCGCCGCGCTCGTCGTGGACCGCGCCCCCGAGGGAGAGCGCGGCCTCGCCCTGGGCACGCTCTCCGGGGCATGGGATCTCGGGGTCGTGGTGGGGTCGGCGCTGATCGGGTTCGTCGCCGACCGTGTGTCCTTCGGCAGCGGGTTCGCGATCGCCGGAGTCACCACGATGCTCGGAGCGCTCGCGTTCTTCGTGACCGAGCGGCACCCGACGCGCCGCGCCTCAGTAGTGTAGGGCGAGCCAGATCGTGGGCTCTGTCGCGTCGGTCCACTCGACGCGGTGGAGCCGATGGGCGGGGATCACGAGGTGGTCACCGGGGCGCATGACCACGACGGCGTCGCTGTCCTCGAAGCGGAGCCCGGCGCTACCTCGAAGCAGGGCGACCCACTCGTTTGTGTCTTGGTCGTACCACTCGTTGGGCGATGTCGCCTGGCCGGTGGAGACGATGCGCTCGAGCCGGCAACGCCCAGTCTGGATCAGCACGTCGACGAGCTCCGCCGGTAGGCTGGGCGCAAATCCAGCGAAGAGGTTGGTCACGCCTGGATCACCTGCGAGAACATCGCCGGCTTTGCCGGCGCCACCTATTCTGGGGGAGGTTTCGGAGGGGGCCGTCGAGGCCCCCTCCGAATGAGAGGCTCAGACCTTGAGCTGGTCGCGGATCGGCAGGCGCCGGATGCGCTTGCCTGTCGCCGCGAAGATCGCGTTGCACAACGCAGGCGCGATCGGCGGCACGCCCGGTTCGCCCACGCCACCGAGTGGCGCGTTGAAGTCTCCGGGAATCAGGTGGACTCGGATCTCGCGGGGCGCGGCTGATATCCGCGCGACCTCGTACGCGTGATAGTTGTCCTGCACCACGCGTCCGGCCTTGTAGCTGATCTCTTCCTTGGTGGCGAGGCTCACGCCCATGACGCAGGCGCCCTCGAGCTGAGCGCGGACGCGATCGGGGTTGATCTGCGCGCCGCAATCGACGGCGATGTCCACTCGCGGGATCGCCAGCTCTCCCTTCTCGTCGACCGCCGCTTCCACTACCGCCGCCACGTAAGTCACGAAGCTGTAGGCGACGGCGACGCCCTGCCCGCGGCCCTTGGGCAGCGCCTTACCCCAACCCGCTTCGCGCGCCGCGGTCTCGACGACGCGCCGCATGCGGCCGGTGTCCACGGGGTATTGTTCCGGATCTTCGCCATGATTCCAGGTATCGCCGAGGGTCCGGGGGTCGATGCGTCGGGCGGGGCCGATCAGGTCCAGCAAGAAGTCCTTGGGATCGCGCCCTGCCGCCGCCGCCAGCTCGGCGACGAAGGACTGGACGGCGAAGGCGTGGGGAATGTTCGACACCGAGCGGAACCAGCCGATGCGCGTGTGGGCCGTGGCCTCCGGGTTCTCGATGCGGACATTGGGAATCACGAAGGGTATGTTGATGGCGGTCATGCCGAGCTCGAACGGCGCCTCGTTCTTCGCCTCCGGGTTGAACGTGGAGATGATCGTCGGGGCCACGGTCCGGTGCAGCCACGCCACCGGCTTGCCCTGCGCGTCCAGTCCGGCCTCGAGGTGCTCGACCGAGACGGTGTGATAGTAGGAGTTGTGCAGGTCGTCCTCGCGTGTCCACGTGACCTTGACCGGCGCGCCGGCCATGGCCTTGGAGAGCACGGCCGCCTCGATCATGAAATCGGGCTTGGACTTGCGCCCGAAGCCACCGCCGAGCAGCGTGACGTTGACCTTCACGTTCTCCACCGACATTCCGAGCCGCTTCGCGATGCGGTCACGGGCGGCCTGCGGCGACTGGATGCAGCCCCACGCCTCGCACTTGCCATTCACGATGCGCGCGGTCGCGGCGGGCGGCTCCATGGTCACATGGGCGAGATGCGGGACGTAGTACTCGGCGTCGAGGCGACGTGCGGCGCTCGCCATCGCGGCGTCGACGTCTCCCTCGTTACGGACCACCTTGCCCGGCTTCCGCGCCGACGCCTCGAGCGTCTCCTTGAAGGCCGCGGAATCGTACTCGCGGTTCGGGCCGTCGGCCCACTCGATCTTGAGCGCCTCCCGGCCCTTGATGGCCGCCCAGGTGTTGCGCCCGATGACCGCGACGCCGCCCAGGGGATTGAACTCGGCGGGCGGCGGGCTCTGCTCGATTTCCACGACGCGGACCACTCCCGGCACCTTGAGTGCCTGCGCCGCGTCGTACTTGGCGACCTTGCCCCCATAGACCGGCGGGCGCGCCACCACCGCGTAGAGCATGCCGGGGAGCCGGGTGTCGATGCCGTACTGGGCCTTGCCGCTCGCGATGTTGGGAGCATCGATCAGCTTCAGCTCGCCCTTGCCGATGTAGCGGAAGCGCGACGGATCTTTCAATCGCAGCGTCTCTCTCGGCGGGACCGGAAGCTTGGCCGCGTCCTTGGCGAGTGCGCCATAGCCGACACGCCGCCCCGACGGGCGGTGCAGAACCTCGTGGTTCTGCGCTTCCACCTCGCCTACGGGCACGTTCCAGCGCGCCGCAGCCGCCGTCTCGAGCATCGCGCGGGCCGCCGCGCCGCAGCGGCGCATCGGTTCGAAGAAATGGCGCGTGCTGCGCGAGCCGTCGGTGTCCTGATTGCCGAAGCGCTTCTGGTCGCCGGGCGCCTGTGCGACCCGCACCCGCTTCCAGTCGGCTTCGAGCTCATCGGCCACGATCATCGGCATGCCGGTGCGGACGCCTTGCCCCATCTCGGAGCGGTGACAGACGATCGTTACCGTGCCGTCCTCGCCGATGGCGACGAACGCCAGGGGGTCGTCGACCCAACCGTCTGGCATTCCGTCCCGTCCGTACTTTGGCGGGTCGGCGGCGCGCAGGGCCGCCGGGAACCCGACGGCGAGGACGAGCCCGCCGAGCGCCCCGACTCCGGCGAGAAAGGTGCGCCGGCTCACGTTCGCGAGCAAAAGCGGGCGGTCCGACGGCGCGTCACTGGGGACCGAGATCATCGAGTCGCGGGGCGCGCTCATTTCGTCGCTCCTTTCTGGGCCACACGGTGAATCGCGGCACGAATTCGCGTGTACGTGCCGCACCGGCAGATGTTTCCGCTCATCGCCGCGTCGATGTCGGCATCGGTTGGCTTGGGTGTTTGCTGGAGCAGCGCCGTGGCAGACATGATCTGGCCGGCCTGGCAGTAGCCACACTGGGGCACGCCGAGGTCGACCCACGCCGCCTGCACCGCCTTGCCCACCTGGTCTCCGCCGATCGCCTCGATAGTGGTAACCTTCGCTTGCGCCGCAGCCGAGATCGGCGTGATGCAGGCACGCGTGGGTCGGCCGTCGAGGTGCACGGTACAGGCGCCGCACAGCGCCATGCCGCAACCGAACTTGGTCCCGGTCAATCCAATGACATCGCGCAACACCCACAAAAGCGGCGTATCCGGAGGCACGTCGACTTGTTGCGCTTTGCCATTCACGTGAAGCGTTACCATGTGACCCTCCCTGGGAGTGAAACGTCGTGGACGTCAGTCGAACCTGAGTTCAACAGTGCCCGCGGACGTTCACGGGCTATCAACGCGCTGAGCCATAAGGCCGGGTCCATCCGGCCGCGATACTGCGCCCGCGACCACGAGGCTGTCAAGGGGCGTACGGACAGGTCGCGCGCCTCGAGGTCAGCCTCGTCCTTCACTTACTCTGTGGCTGTGACCGTCGCCTCGAATGGTGCTGCTCTGATGTCGATCTCGCCGCCGTTGTGATAACTGAACCGAAACACCCCGTGTACGGTATGGGTGCCCACGCTCTTCGGCGTGGCATGAACCGTGAAGACGATGCCGCTGTCCTGAACCGAACCGGGAACGACATTCCTTTCGAGCTCGACGCCATCCGAGGCTGACAGCTGGATGATCCTGTGGCGGTACGAGTCCGTGATCGTGAATCCTTCGCCCATCGAGATCTTCGCCACGATGACCGCCTTCTCGCCCACTCTGGCCGATGCGTTCTGGACGCTGATGACGAAGGAGGATTCGGCACCCGCCCAGACCACGCCTGTCAGCGCGACGAGGGCCAGGGCGAGACTGGACACGCGACGCGTCACCACCTGACATCGTGCTCTCGGCACCGTTCACCTCCCGCGATTCACGCCGGCGCACCGGGCGGGCCGGTTGCCTCGGGGCAACCGACTCGCCCGGTCGCTAGGGCTCGTCGCGACGCTTACTGCGAAACCGCGAAGACCCAGACCACGCCGCCCGTGGGGATGTCCTTCGGCCAGCCGAGGAGATTGGTCAGCAGCCCCTGCTGGAATTCCGGGTCGACGCCCCAACCGGAGACGACGCCGACGTACTGAGTACCGTCGACCGCAAAGGACATCGGCGGGGCGACGATGCCGGAGTTCGTCGTGAACTGCCACAACACCTTCCCGGTGCCCGCGTCGAAGGCGCGGAAATTCCGGTCATTCGTCCCGCCTGCGAAGACGAGCCCGCCGGCGGTGGTCACGATCCCCCCCCAGTTCATCGAGTCGGGGAACTGGTGACTCCACGCCCGCTTCCCCGCGTTGATGTCCCAGGCCTGGATCTGGCCGAAGTACTTCGCGCTCTTGTCCACGGCGAAGCCGATATCGGGGATGTCCACGCCCGTCCACCACTGCCCGGCGACGTACTTCTGCACTTTGCCTTCCATGAACCCGCAGTGGTTATCGTTGGCCGGGATGAAGAGGCGTCCCATCTTGGGGTTGTAGGCGGCCGAAGGCCAGTCTTTGCCGCCCCAGAGCGACGGACAGAAGTCGGCGCGCTTGCCGGTCCTTGGAATCCGGTCAGCATTGTAGTCGGGACGGCCGGTCTTCGGATCGATGCTCTTGAACACGTTCTGCTTGACGTACGGGGTGGCGGAGACGAACCCGATCCGATCTCGGCTCCGCTCCAGCAGGTACAGATAGCCGTTGCGCGCCGGGTGCACCAGTCCCTTGATCGTGCGCCCGTCCTTCTGATAGTCGAGGACGAGCGGCGCGTCCGGCTCGTCCCAGTCCCACGACTCGTTCCACTGGTACTGGAAGTGGCCCGTCATCTTGCCCGTGTCGGGCTCGATGGCGACGGTGGACGCGGTGTAAAGGTTGTCCCCCGCGCGCTGATCCCCGAACCAGGGCGAAGCGTTTCCGGTGCCCCAGTACGTGAGGCCGAGCTCCGGGTCATAGGTCCCCGTCAGCCAGACGGAGGCGCCACCACGTTTCCACGTGTCGCCAGACCAGGTGTCGTTGCCCGGCTCGCCGGGGCCAGGCACCGTGTACGTCTTCCACGCGGGCTCGCCGCTCCGAGCGTCAAACGCCTGAACGAAGCCCCGGACGCCAAACTCGCCGCCGGACACGCCGACCATGACCTTGCCCTTCGCCACGAGCGGGGCGAGCGTCATGTAGTAGCCAGTGTGGTAATCCTCGACCTTCTTTTCCCAGGCGACCTTGCCTGTCTTGGCGTCGAGGGCGACCAGGGAACAATCCAGGCTCGCCACGTACACCTTGTCGCCGAACAGAGCGATCCCCCGGCTGGTGTTGTGAAGGGCCTTGAAGTCCTCGGGCAATTCCCGCTTGTATCGCCAGATGAGCTTGCCCGTCTTCGCCTCCAGCGCAATGACCTGGCTGTAGGGGGTGGCG
>QHTD01000347.1 GCA_003220675.1 Candidatus Rokuibacteriota bacterium
CCGCGATAGCGTTCGCCGTAGGACTCCGGTATCTTCGGGTGCAGCTAGGAGGGCGAAATGATTCAGGCATGCAAGCTCGGTCACATCGTGCTGAAAGTCCGTGATGCCGGCGCCTCGAGGGATTTCTACACGCGGACCCTGGGGCTGAAGGTGGCCCACGAAGACCTGGAGCAGGGGATGGTGTTCCTCAGCTTCGGTCAGGAGCACCACGAGCTCGCATTGTTCCAGCTGGCGACCGGCGAAGCGCCGCGCGCGACCCAGCCCGGCCTGCACCACATGGCGTGGAAGCTCCAGAGCTTCGAGGAGCTGCAGGCGGCCCACCGGGAGCTGAAAGCGATGGGGGTGCCGGTCGAGGCCACGATCGAGCACAACGTGACGCGCAGCGTGTATTTCCCCGACCCCGATGGTAACCGCGTGGAGCTGTACTGCGACATGGTGGAGAACGGCTTCGAGACCATGCGCACGCTCGGCCCCAAGCGCGTGCCTCTGAACCTCGAGTAACGGCTACTCGCCGCATGGCCTAGTCGAACGTCAGCACCGAGCGGGCGACCTCCCCCGCCTTCATCGCCCTGAACGCCTCGTTGATGTCGTCGAGCCGCCCCCGGCGGCTGACCATCTCGTCGAGCAAGAGTCGCCCCTGGCGGTAGAACTCGAGGTAGAGCGGGATGTCGATGCGGAAGCGGTTGGAGCCCATCCGGGACGTCTGCACCCGACACTCCGGGCGGATGGCCATCCAGGGGAACTCGATCTTCGCGTCCGGCGGGAGGACTCCGACGATGGTCGCCGTGCCCCGGATGGCCAGGCTCTCGATGGCCTGCCGCACCAGAGTCGCGTTCCCGACGGCCTCGAAGGCGTGGTCCACCCCTGCGCCTCCGGTGAGCGCGCGAACGGCGTTCACCGGGTCGTCCTTTGAGCTGTTGACGAAGTGAGTCGCGCCCACTCTCTTGGCGATCTCGAGCTTGGACTCGAACACGTCGACGCCGATGATCTGTCGGGCGCCGCCGATGCGCGCGCCCTGGACGATCGACAGCCCGACGCCGCCGCAGCCGAACACGGCCACCGTCTGCCCGGCCTCCAGCCCCGAGGTGCGCAGCGCCGCTCCGACCCCCGTGAGGACGCCACAGCCGACGAGCGCGGCCCGGTCGAGCGGCAGGTCGGAGTCGATCTTCACCACCGAGTTCTCGTGGAGCAGCATGCGCTCGGCGTAGCTGCTGATGCCGATGAACTGTCTGAACGCCTGGCCCTTCTGGGAGAGCCGCGGGTGCGCCGACTCTGCACGGGTGACGACACCGCCGACGCAGAGGTTCGGGTGGCCGGCGAGGCACTGCGCGCAGCTCCCGCAGAAGCCGGAGAGACAGGCCACCACGTGATCGCCGGGACGCAGGGTGGTCACCTCCACGCCCACCGCCTCGACGACGCCGGCGCCCTCGTGGCCGAGGACGTATGGTCGATCCAGCGGGAACCTCCCGAGCCCATCCACGACGTGGAGGTCGCTGTGGCAGACGCCGGTCGCGGCGGTGCGGACGAGGACCTCGCGGCCCCACGGCTTGTCGATGTCCACCGATTCGATCGTCAGCGGCTCGTGCACCTTCCGGAAGACCGCGGCCTTCATCTCCACGCTGGCCTCCTGCGCCTACCGGAACGCCGGGGCGATCTCCGCGATGAACCGATCCAGGTCGCGGCGGAGCTCGGCCAGGGGTCGGAACAGGGTCGGGATGAATACCACGCCCACCCGCGCGGCCTGAAGCTGGTGGAGCTGGTCGCGGATCTGGTCCGGGGTGCCGGCCAGGCAGGTGTCGCGCGCGTCCGCGGCGTGGCGGCCCATGCGCGTGGCGATGGTGTCGGCGAGACGGTCGACCTCGTCCTTCTTGTCGGTGATGAGGAGCGACATGTTGGCCGAGCGCGTGATGGTCTTCGGATCGCGGCCGACGGCGGCGCAGTGCTCGTCGAGGATGGCTCCCTTCCGCGCGAGGACCTTCGGCCCGCCCCAGACGTTCCAGTGGTCGGCGTGCTTGGCCACGATGCGCAGGGTGACGCGCTCGCCACCGCCGCCGATCATCAGCTCGGGATGGGGCGTCTGCACCGGCTTGGGCTCGAGCGGGGCATCGGAGAGCTGATAGTAGCGCCCCTTGAACTGGCTGCGGTGCTGGGTCCACAGCGACTTCATCACCTGGCACGCCTCGTCCAGCCGATCCAACCGCTCGCGCATCGTGTGGAACGGGATGCCGTAGGCCTGGTGCTCGTTCTCCTGCCAGCCCGCGCCGAGCCCGAGGAGGAGCCGGCCGCCCGAGATGATGTCGACCTGAGCGGCCATCTTCGCGACCACGGCCGGATGGCGGTACGTGTTGCCGAGCACGATGGTGCCGACGCGGATGCGCGGCACGAGGGCCGCCAGCGCGCTGAGCGTGCTCCACGACTCGAGCATGGCGCCCTCGCGCTCCTTCGTGTTGGGCATGAAGTGGTCGGTGACGCAGCCGATGTCCCACCCCGTGGCCTCGATGTGTCGCCAGAGGTCCAGCACGCCCGACCAGGTCTGGGCGCCCATGCTCGTGAACAGGCCGAAGCGCATGTCGCTAGGCCAAGAAGGAGCCGCGAGGCGCCCGAATCCTAGAGATACTTCGTCGGCCACATCATGGTGCGCCACATGTGCGCCGACGGGCTCGCATCGAAGCCGAGCCCTTCCTTGGGCTGCTTGAAGTTCCGGCCCACGATGTCCGTGAACTCCTCCAACTGCACCTGCACGTTGGGATCGAAGGCGTAGAGGTCGTTGACCGTGATCAGGCGCGACGTCATGTACCATGTGTGCTCGCGCGCGTACCGGTAATCCCGCTCGATGTAGGGCTCGGGTTTGTAGTCCGGGCCGAACAGCTTGACGTACGACTCGGGGTACCGGTATCCGACCGACTCGTCGGGGAAGAAGCGCAACGCCTGGTGATAGCGAATCGCCCAGCTCACCTCCGCGTCGACATAAGGCTCGACGAGCTGGGCACCCCAGTATCCGTGGTCGCCCCGGATGAATCCGGCGACGGAGATGTCGTGCAGCAGACACGCGAGGACGACCTTTTCGTTCGCGCCGCTCTTCTGCGCGAGCCGCGCGGACTGCATCACGTGATTGGACGGGCCGAAGCGGTACCTGAAGAAATCGAAGAGGGTCGGCGTGGCGGGCATCCGCGGCAGGCGCGGGTCGTGGCCCATCATATAGAACTTGCCCTGGTCCGGCGGCCGCGGGACGGGCACCCTCGGATCACGCTCCCCCGAGGTGTAGATCACGGACTTCACGACGATCCGGTCGAGCTCCTCGATCATCGCGCGCTCGGCTGCGTCGGCCCGCTCCAGGGTTGTCATGGGCGGGATTATACTCGGCGCGGAAGGCGAGCACCTCATGAAGCCCAGGACCGACCGCATCCTCACCACCCACACCGGCAGCCTGCCGCGGCCGCTCCTGGAGCCAGCATGTCGTTCCTGAACTCCCGCACCCGCTCCGCCCCCCAAGGGTTCGGCAAGCCGGTTCGGCGAAGGGAAGACCTGCGCCTGCTCACCGGCAAGGGTTGCTACAGCGACGACTTCAACCTGCCAGGCCAGGCCTACGCGTGCATGGTGCGCTCGCCACACGCCCACGCACGCCTCCGGCACATCGACGGCGCCGGCGCCATGAAGGTGCCGGGCGTGATCGCGGTGCTGACCGGTGGCGACGCCGCGGCCGATGGGCTCCGGGCGATCCCGCATCACCCCGTGCCGACGAACCCACACGAAGTCCCGCTCAAGAGCCGCGACGGCTCGGATTTCTTCATCGCGCCTCATGCGCCATTGCCGACCGACCGGGCACGCTTCGTTGGCGAGGCAGTGGCGCTGGTGATCGCCGAGACGCCCGCGGCCGCGAAAGACGGCGTCGCACGCGTGAGCGTCGACTACGAGCCGCTGCCAGCGGTGACCGCCACCGTCGATGCGGTCGCGGCGGACGCGCCGCTCGTCTGGAAGGAGACCACGTCGAACGTCTGTGTCGATTCCGAGGCCGGCGATGCCGCCACCGACGCCGCGTTCCGGCGCGCCGCGCACGTGGTGCGGCTCGAGACACAGATCAATCGCGTCACCGGCGTGCCGATGGAGCCGCGCGCGGCGCTGGGCGTCTACGACAAGGCAAGCGGCCGCTACACGCTCTATGCGGGCTCGGGCGGCTCGGTGCGCATCAAGACCGATCTTGCCGGCACCCTCGGCGTCCCGGAGAGCGCGGT
>QHTD01000348.1 GCA_003220675.1 Candidatus Rokuibacteriota bacterium
CCTGCCGACCTTCCGGCTCCCGACGCTCATCCACACGCGCTCGGGCAACGCGAAGTGGCTCTACGAGATCTCTCACACCAATCCGCTGTGGCTCCATCCCGAAGACGCCGCCCGGCTCGCCGTCGTCACGGGCGATCTCCTCAAGGTCACGACGGCGATCGGCTACTTCGTCGACCGGGTCTGGGCGACGGAGGCGATCCGCCCCGGCGTGATCGCGTGCTCGCACCATCTGGGGCGATGGCGACTTCACCGGGACGCGGGAGGCGAGCGCTGGTCCACCGCGCTCGTCGACCTCCAGCAGGTCGAGCGCGGGAAGTGGCGGATGCGCCAGCGGGAGGGCGTCCGGCCGTTCGCGAGCGACGACCCCGACTCGGCGCGGATCTGGTGGACGGAGGCGGGCGTCCACCAGAACCTGACGTTCCCGGTCCAGCCCGATCCCCTGAGCGGCCAGCACTGCTGGCACCAGAAGGTCACGGTCGCCAAGGCGGGAGCCGACGATCGCTACGGCGACATCGTCGTGGACACCAATAAGTCCTTCGAGGTTTACCGCGAGTGGCTCACGCTCGCGCGCCCGGCACCGGGGCCGGGCAACCTCCGCCGCCCGCTCTGGCTCCCCCGGCCGTTCACGCCGGATCCCTCTGCGTACTCCCTGGGCGGCTCGGCTGGTGTAGAGTAGGGTCGCCATGACGATAGGATCGCCATGAAGATCGCCGTGCGCGCGTCGCGCACCATGACGCGACGGACAATGCTCGGGACGCTCGGCGTGATCGCCCTCGCCGCGGCGAGCGGCACCCTCACACCACCGAGGCGGGCCGGCGCGCAGCCGCTCGGGCTCAACGAGAGCCTCGACGAAGCGATGACGCGCGTGTTCGGGAGCCGGTCCATCAAGGACGGTGGGAGCCTGATCAAGCTCGACATTCCCCTCATCGCGGAGAACGGCGCCGTCGTCCCCGTGTCGGTGCGCGTGGACTCGCCGATGACGCCGACGAGCTACGTCAAGCACATCTACGTCGTGGCGGACAAGAACCGGATCCCCGTCGTGACGCGGGTCACGCTCACGCCCGCGGCGGGGCAGGCGTTCATGGGGGCGAACATCCGCCTCGGCGAGACGGGCGACGTCCGCGCGATCGTCGAGCAGAGCGACGGCACGCTCTGGCAGGTCAAGCGCGAGGTCAAGGTCACCGTCGGCGGGTGCGGAGGCTAGAACGGCATGGCGGACATCGGCAAGGTCCGCATCCGGATCCCGTCGAGCATCAAGCCCGGGGAGGTCGTGCAGGTCCGCACCCTCGTGATCCACCCGATGGAGCGTATCGAGCGCGACCGCGAGGGCAGGATCATCCCGAAGACGTACAACTACATCAACAAGGTGATCGTGACCTACCTCGGCAAGACGATCGTCACGTTCGACACCACGCAGAGCGTGAGCGAGAACCCCTTCTTCTCCTTCGCGTTCAAGGCGACGGATCCCGGCCCGCTGAGAGTCGAGTTCCTCGACACTACCGGCGGCAGGTACGAGGGCGCGGTCGACATCACATTCGCCTGAGCGGGAGCCGAGGCGATCCGTGCGGCGACTCTCCGCGCTTCCTTCGCTCGCGCTGGGCGCGCTGGTGCTCGGCTGCGCCGTGATGGCGCGCCAGACCCCCGAGGACGCCGGGATGCTGACGTGGACATCGCGGGCGCTCCCTGAGGCCCGGGGCGACTTCCGCGTCCTCCCCGATGGTCGCCGCGAGGCGATCCGCTACAAGGGGTGGCCGACACGCGACTTTAGCGCCTTCCGTACCTACGACTACGACGACCCGCGGCCCGAGCCCGTCGTCGAGCGCGTGACGATGCCGGCGGGGTTGAAGGGCGACCCGACGAAGGGACGCGCCCTCTTCCTCGACCGCGCGAAGGGCCCGTGCAGCGGCTGCCACCTCGTGCCGGGCGCCGACGTGTGGCCGGCGGGCAATGTCGGGCCGGACCTCTCGACGCTCGGCGACCGCGGCCTGCCCGACCCGTACCTCTATCAGCTCGTCTGGGACCCCCGCGTCGTGTTCCCCGACACGGCGATGCCGCCATGGGGCAGGAACGGCGTCTTCACGTCCGAGGAGGTCGCCCATCTCCTCGCCTACCTCCAGACGCTCAGGGGGCCGCTTCCGCCGGAGACGGACCCCGACCGGAACCCGCTCACGCGCAAGAAGCCGGTCGGGTTCGGCGACAACCTCGATCCCACGAACAACCCGGCCGTGCTCCTCGCCGAGGACGCCCAGGCGCCGTGGGAGCAGAAGGGGCCGGCGGGGCGGGCGTGCGCCGACTGCCACCCGGGCGGCCCCGAGCGAGCGATGCGGTCCGTCGCGACGCGGTACCCGAAGCACGTGAGAATCTATGGGCGCGTGATGAGTCTCGAGGACTTCCTCGAGGCGCACGGCCCCGAGACGACGGGACGGCCGTATCCGGCCGAGTCGGCGGACAACCTGACGATGACCATGCGCATCAAGATGGCCTCCAACGGCCTCGCCGTGGCGCTCGACACCTCGAGCCCCGAGGCGCGCGCGGCGATCGCGCGCGGGAGGGCGACGTTCTACAGAAAGGTCGGTGCGCGCAACCACTCGTGCGCCGACTGCCACACCTCCGACAAGGGCGCCAAGAAGTTCCTCGGCGGCCGGCTGCTCGCCGACGTCAGCGACGGGCTGACGCGCCACTTCCCCACGTGGCGCACGGACCGGGGCGAGGTCTGGGACCTCCGCAAGCGCTTCCAGTGGTGCATGACACCGCTCGGCACGAACATGCTGGCCGCGGACGCCGTCGAGTACGCCGAGCTCGAGCTCTACCTCACGACGTTCGACCGGGGCAAGCCGCTCAACGTTCCCGGGATCCGACATTGAAGAGGGCACGGGCACCCGGGCTGTCGCCACGCCCGTGCCCCGCCGCGATCCCGCGTGGCGTGGATACGCGCCCGCGATCCGAGTCGCTGCGATTGTAAATGGACGTCACACGGCGCGACCTCCTCAAGCTCCTCGCGATCGCCGCCGCATCGGGGATCGACCCGCGGCGGCTCGAGGCCGACGACGGGCCCGAGCGCCTCCTCGAGTTCGAGCCCCTCGGCAACGTCACGCTGCTGCACGTGACCGACGCCCACGCGACCACCCGTCCCGTGTTCTACCGCGAACCGGACACGCTGATTGGCGTCGGCGACGAGCGCGGCAAGCCGCCGTTCGTCACGGGCACGGAGTTCCTGCGCGCCTACCACCTGGCGGCCGACACCGCCGCGGCGTACGCGTATACATCCCTGGACTTCTCGGCGCTCGCCGCTCGCTACGGCCGAATGGGCGGCTACGCCCACCTCGCCACGCTCGTCAAGCGCGTCCGCGCCGAGCGGCCCGGGCGCACGCTCCTGCTCGACGGCGGCGACACGATCCAGGGCTCGGCGGTTGCGCTCTGGACCCGCGGCGAGGACATGGTGCGCGTCTCCAACGAGCTCGGCGTGGACGTCTTGACGGCGCACTGGGAATTCGTCTACGGCATCGACCGCGTCCGGGAGCTCTTCGGCGACCGGGCGCGGACGGGGCTCTTCGCGGGCGACTTCGTCGCCCACAACGTCAGGGAGCTCGGCTGGAACGACCGGGTGTTCCGGCCCTACACCATCCGCAGGGTGGGCGGCGTGAGCGTGGGCGTCATCGGCCAGGCGTTCCCGTACACGCCGGTCTCGCACCCGCGGCGGTTCGTCCCGGACCTCACCTTCGGCATCCGCCAGGACGGCGTGCAGGCGCTCGTGAACGAGCTGCGCGATGGCCGGAAGGCCGACCTGATCGTGCTCCTGTCCCACAACGGGATCAGCGTCGATCTCAAGCTCGCCGCGCGCGTGCGGGGCCTCGACGTGATCCTGGGCGGCCACACGCACGACGCGCTGCCTCAGCCGATCGTCGTCGGTCGGACGCTCGTCGTGAACTCGGGCTCCCACGGGAAGTTCCTGAGCCGCCTCGACCTCGACGTCCGGAGGGGCCGGGTCGCGGACCACCGCTACCGGCTGATCCCGGTTCTCGCGCACTACGTCCCCGAGGACGCGGAGATGGCACGACTCGTCCGTGAGCTTCGCCGCCCGTGGGAGTCGAAGCTCGGCGAGCGGCTGGCCGTCTCGGAGTCGCTCCTCTACCGGCGGGGGAACTTCAACGGCACCTTCGACGAGCTGATCCTCGACGCGCTCCTCAAGAGCTTCGACGCTCAGGTCGCCTTTTCACCGGGGTTCCGCTGGGGTGTCACGATCCTGCCGGGTCAGGAGATCACGCTCGAGGACGTCTACGGCCACACCGCGCTCACGTATCCGAACACCTGGGTGAGGGAGCTGGCGGGGCGGGAGATCCACCAGATCATGGAGGACGTCGCCGACAACCTCTTCCACCCGGACCCGTACTATCGCCAGGGCGGGGACATGGTCCGGCTGGGCGGACTCACCTACACGATCGACCCCGCCAAGACGCTCGGGCGGCGGATCAGCGACATCCGCATCGGCGGCCGACCGCTCGAGCCCGCGCGGCGCTACAAGGCGGCGGGCTGGGCGAGCGTCGCGACGGAGGCCGATGGGCCGCCGGCGTGGGACGTCGTCGCCGACCATCTGCGCCGGCTCGGGCGTGTCAAGCTCGACCCGCGCCCGCGCGTGCGCGTCGTCTGACGGCGCGCGGGACTCCGCCGGCGTCCGAGAGGGCCGACTTCAGCACGCCGAGCAGCGCCCTCGCCTCGGCGGAGAGCGGCCGCTGGCGCGGGTGAATCACGTCGAGACTCCGGCTGATGGGCTCGGCCCCCACGATCTCGATCGCGGCGAGCGTGCGCCGGCGGAGCTCCCGCCCGACGGCGAGAAGCGGGAGGAACGCGAAGCCCACACCGCGCTCGACCATCT
>QHTD01000349.1 GCA_003220675.1 Candidatus Rokuibacteriota bacterium
CACGTAGGACCAGAGCTTCTTGGTCATCACGGACGGCCCGATCGGCGTGCTTCCGAAGACCCGCTCCAACGTGTCCGTGCAACCCTTGAAGCTGATCGCGTAGCCCCCGAACGCCTTCCTCCCCTTCGCCATGTCCTCCTCCTCCTCCTTTGTGGTCGACCGACCGACACCCAGATTTCCTGGGGGTATTACTACCACATGCACGAGGGTAGCCAAAGAAAAAATACCATCGCTTGGGGGTCGCCGGGCGTCGGGAAAATACCCCGGTGGGGTATAGGGGGCCCGCCGCCCGAGGGCCGTGTGCTCAGCGCGTCTGAAACGCCGGCATCACGTCACGCGCGAACCAGCGGAGCTGCTCCTTGAACTCCTTGGGGGGGATGCCCTCGGCCCAGTGGACCATGAACTGATCGAGGCCTGGGTATTGGGCCTCGACGGATTTGATAGCCTCGATGACCTGCGCGGGCGGGCCCAGCAACCACGCCTTCTGCTCGACGCCGTCCTTGAGCGTCGGCACGCGCGCGGGTGCGCCCGGCGTGCCCCAGGGACGGCCTTCGGCGTCGGTGTAGCGGACGAAGCCGAACGGCGCGAACCACTTGTACCGCTCGTCGTGGGACGGCTCGACGCGGCGGAACGCCTCCTCCGGGGTGCGCGCGAGGTAGACGCCGGCGCCCCAGCACATGTCCTCGCCGAGCTGTTTCTCCCGGCCGTGCCGCGCGCACGCGTCGCGGTAGGCCCGGACGACCTGGTCGAGGAGCTTCTCGCCGTTGAGCGTCACCATCGCCTTGAGGCCGTGCTTGCCCATGAAGTCGATGGTCTTGCCGCTCGCGATCGGCATCCAGATCTCGACCGGCCGGTGGAGCGGGCGCGGCACGCAGGTGATCTCGCGGAGGCGATAGCCGCGGTAGTCGACGTCGGGCGGGATCGTGTAGTACTTGCCGCGGTGATAAAAGGCCTCCTCGTTGAAGCACTTGAGGAGGACCTCGAACTGCTCCTCGAACATCTCGCGATTGGCGGCGGCGTCCAGCAGCGGCGCGCCGAAGCTTTCGACCTCGCGCGTGTGGTAGCCGCGGCCGACGCCCATGATGACGCGCCCGCCCGTCACGATGTCGGCCATCGCGTAGTCCTCGGCCAGGCGCAGGGGATGCCACATGGGCAGGATGTTGAAGGCGCAGCCGAACTTGAGCCGCTTGGTCTGCGTCGCCAGCCACAGCGAGAGCTGGATCAGGTTCGGGAGAACCTCGTAGCCCTCACGCTGGAAGTGATGCTCGGCGGTCCACATCGCGTAGTAGCCGAGCTCGTCCATCGTCTGCGCGACGTCGCGCGCGGTCCAGAACGCCTCGGCGAACCGCTCGTTCGAATAGCGCCGCGCGTCGGCCGGCGTACCGTCGCGACCGATATTGTCCAGCTCGATCTGGCCGACGTAGAGCACCGAAAATTTCGTGATCATTGCGCCGTCCACCCTCCGTCGATGACGAGCGTGTGTCCGGTGATGTACGCGGCCTCCTCGCCCGCGAGATAGCAGGCGGCCGCCGCGACCTCCTCGAGCGTCCCGCGGCGGCCCGCCGGCGTGATCGCGCGCACCGCCGCGTCGTCGCCGCCGATTCCGCGCATCTCGGGGGCGTCCCTGCCGAGGATCCGTGTGGAGTTCGCGCGCAGGCCCGTCGCGATCGCGCCGGGGCAGATCGCGTTGACGGTGACGCCGCGCGCGGCGTAGGCCACCGCGAGCTGGCGCGTGAGGCCGACGACGCCGTGCTTGGACGCGACGTAGGCGGGCCCGCCGCCCGAGCCCACGACGCCGGCGACGGAGGCGATGTTCACGATGCGCCCGGCGGCTCGCGGCAGCATCTCCACGAGGGCCCGCTTGCAGCCGACGAACGTGCCGGTGAGGTTGATTCCGATCACGCGCTCCCAGACGGGCAGCGTCAGCTCGTCGGCGGGCGCGTACCCGTCGAGAATGCCGGCCGCGTTGACCATGATCCCGAGCGGCCCGAGCGTGGCGACGGCCGCGGTGACGCCCGCGTCCACGTCGCCCCAGCGGCTTGCGTCGCCCTGGAGGAAGCACGCGCGCCCGCCGCGCGCCTCGATCGCGCCGAGCGTCTCCTTGCCGCCATCGGGCAGGAGGTCGAACACCGCGACTGGCGCGCCGCGGGCCGCCAGCGCCTCGGCGATCGCCCGGCCGATGCCGGAGCCCCCGCCCGTGACGAACGCGCTGCCACGCATCAGGCTCATGTCCCGAGGAACTCCATGACCGCCGCGGCGGCAGCGTCGGGCGCCTCGTGCAGGACCATGTGGCCGCCGGGCACGAGCAAGAGCGCCGCGCCCTTGACCCGCCGCTGCCACTCCTCGGCGTAGACGACGGGGTTCGCACGGTCGGCGTCGCCCCAGAGCACGAGCGTCGGCGCCGTGATCCGGTGCAGCCGCTTCTGGAGCCCCTTGTCCGGGATCGGCCAGACGAACTTCGCCATCGACGCGCGACGCTGGATCGACTCGATCTGCGCCGCGAGGGTTTCTTCCTCCGTCTGGGGCGCCGCGGCCCACCGGCGGGCGACCTCGGACGCGGGATCGCGGAAGAGCACGGCCGGGAGGTCCTCCTGCGGCAGGATGAGGAGGTCCTGCGACGGCGCGTCGTCGCGCCAGAGCCCGAGGGGTGAGACCAGGACGAGCTTCACCGCGCGCTGGCGCAGCGTGGCGGCGAGCTCCGCGGCCACCATCCCGCCGAAGAAGTGGCCGACCAGGTGGGCGGCGCCGATGCCGAGACGGTCGAAGAGCTCGTCGTAGGCCAGGACCAGGTCGAGGACGTCGTCGAGCGTCTCGACACCGCTCGAGCCCTGGACCCCGGGGTGGAACGGCGCGTGCACCGTGTAGCGCGCCGCGAGGCGGTCCAGGAACGGTGACCACCCGCCGCGCTCGTGGAACGAGTGGAAGGAGACGAGGTGCGGGCCGCGCCCCGCCGAGAGCACGCGGAACCGGACGGCGCCCTCGCGGATGTCGAGCGTGCGGTCGTCGTCGATCATGCGCCGTTCGGCACGCCCGACGGCCACCAGCGGTCCTTGTAGCCCGGCCAGAGGTCGCGCACGTGTGGCATCACGTCGCGTGCGAACAACGCCGTGTTGTGGAGCGTCAGCTCCTTCGGCATCGAGCCGATCTGCAGGAGCACCATGAGGTGGCCGACGCGGAGGCTCTTGATGCAGTCGGTCAGCTGCTCACGCACGGTCCGCGGGCTGCCGGCGATCACGTAGCCCTGCTCGAGGTACTTCTGCCAGTTCAGCGACTGGCGGATCTTCTTCGCCTGGGCGCCGACCTGCGGCTTGGTACCCGTCTGGAGCGTCTTCACCGTGCGGTAGCCCGGCGCCTCGGCAAAGCCTTCCCAGACGTTGAGGCACTTCTGGTAGAAGTAGTGCACGTGCGGGAAGTAGAGGCGCTCCGCCTCGGCGTCGGTGTCCGCGACGCACACGAGCTGCAGGAACCCCGCACGGTACGGGTTGTCGTCGGCGCCGACGCGCGCGATCGCCTCCCAGAACCCGTCCATCGTCGCCTTGCCGCGCTTGTAGCCGTAGTACGAGAGGTAGCAGTAGACGTAGTCGAGCTTCGCCGTCCACTCCCACGTCTCGACGCTGCCGCCGCCGGGGATCCACACGGGTGGGTGCGGCTTCTGGAGCGGCTGAGGCCAGATGTTCACGTAGCGCACCTGCGTGTACTTGCCGTTGAAGGCAAACACCTCGGGGCGCGTCCACGCCTGGATGACGAGGTCGTGCGCCTCGTGGTACCGGTCGCGGAGCGTCGCCGGATCGATCCCGTAGGCAAAGTTCATATCCATCGACGTGCCGACGGGGAAGCCCGCCACCAGGCGGCCCCGGCTCAGCAGGTCGAGCATCGCGAACTCCTCGGCGACGCGGAGCGGCGGGTTGTAGGCGGCGAGGCTGTTGCCGAGCACGATGACCGCCGCCCGCGACGTCCGGCGCGTGAGCGCGGCGGCCATGAGGTTCGGCGACGGCATGAGGCCGTAGGCGTTGTTGTGGTGCTCGTTCACGCACAGGCCGTCGAAGCCCTGCGCCTCGGCGAACTCCAGCTCGTCGAGGAACTCGTGGTAGAGGCCGCGGGTCTTCTCGGGATCGTAGAGGTGGTGGGGCACGTCCACCCACACGGAGCGATAGCGATTCTCGAAGTCCTCGGGCAGGAAGCGGTACGGCATCAGGTGGAAGAAGCAGATCTTCATGGCGCCCCTGGCGTCGGTGATCATATCACGCGTATCACCCCAGGCGCATTGACCTGCGCGTCGCCTGGTCCTACGCTATCCGACAATGAGACACGCCGAACGCGTGCGCATCCGGCGGTGGACCCGACGAGAGTACGAGCGAATGATCGACCGTGGCATCTTCAGGCCCGACGACCGGCTCGAGCTCATCGACGGCCAGATGGTCGTGAAGGAACCGCAGGACAGCGATCACTTCACGGCCATCTTGCTCGTTGCCGATACGCTCCGAGCGGCGTTTGGCCCGGGCTGGCTCGTGCGACCCCAGGGACCCGTCGCGCTGGACGACCGCTCGGAACCCGAGCCCGACGTCTCCGTGGTACAGGGTTCACCCCGTGACTACCGCGAGGGCCATCCGGTCCGGCCGGTGCTCGTCGTGGAGGTCTCGAAGACCCGGCTCGCCTTCGATCGAGCGCGGAAGGCGACCCTCTACGCCCGCAACGGCGTCGAGGACTACTGGATCGTCAACGTCCTCGATCGCGTTCTTGAGGTCTACCGGGAGCCCTCTCGCGGCGGTCGCGCGGGCTACGGCTCTGTCCGCACGCTCAGCGCCGGCGAGTCCGTGACTCCGCTCCGTTCGCGTCGGTCGGCACGGAACGCCACGCCCACTCGAGGAGGAGGTCGAGCAATGCCGCAGACTCGCCGCCAGTTCCTGAAGACCACCCTCGGAGTCGGGGCCGCCGGCGTGCTCGGCGTGCCGGACGTGACCGGCGCCCAGGGGCAGAAGCTCGTCGTGTGGTGGAACAAGGGCTATTACCCCGAAGAAGACGCCGCGATGCAGAAGATCGTGAAGGAGTTCGAAGCGTCGCACAAGGTCGAGATTGATCTCTCCTTCACCGCGCAAGAGGACCTGCTCAAGAAGATCACGGCCGCGCTCATCGCCCGGCGCGTGCCGGACGTCGCCTTCTGCTTCTTCAACGACTGGCAGGTCGTGCCGAAGTTCGGCTGGGGCGACCAGCTCGCCGACGTCTCGGACCTGATCCAGGCGCTCAAGCCGCGCTACAACGCGAAGATGCTCGAAGTCGCCTACGTGATGAACGGCAGGACGAAGAAGCGCGCGTACTACGGTGTGCCCATCGAGGCGCAGACGATGCATATCCACTACTGGCGGGACATGCTGCGCGAGGTCGGGATGGCGGACGACCCCGCCAAGATCCCGATGAAGTGGGACGACTACTGGAACTACTGGAAGAAGGCGCAGGACGCGCTCCGCAAGAAGGATCCGGCCAAGTACGGCAAGCTCTACGGCATCGGTATGACCGAGTCCACGCGCGCCACCGATACGCTCTACAACTTCGAGATGGCGCTGCTCTCGTTCAACGGGGAAACGGTGGACAAGGACGGCAAGGTCGTCGCCGACCAGCCACGGAACCGCGAGGCGATCGTCAAGACGCTCAAGTGGTTCGGCGAGCTGTTCACCTCGGGCTACGTGCCGCCCGACGCGACGAACTGGACGGACGGCGACAACAACGCGGGCTTCCACAGTCGCACGATCGTGATGACGCCGAACCCGTCGCAGTCGATCCCGGCGGCGCAGTTCTTCAACAAGGAAGATGCTCGCCAAGGACTTCATCGCGTTCGTCGTCGAGAAGGATCGCTTCAGCGAGTACATCAAGGCGGCCAACGGCCGCTGGTTCCCGGCCTTCACCGACGTGGCCGCCGACACATTCTGGCGCGCGGGCCACAGGGGCCCGAAGGGCCAGAAGGACAACCACGTCCCCGTCGCGACGACGATCTTTCTCGACCGGGAGAACAAAGTGTTCGAGCACTACAAGAATCCGGCCTTCTCCCAGGTCTACGACGAGAACGTCTGGGGCAAGGCGATGGCGCGGATCGCCATCGACAAGTGGCCGGCGGACAAGGCCGCCGACGAGGGGATCGAGCGCATGAAGGCGATCTTCGGCAGCTACAAGTAGCGCAGTCGCCATGAGCCCGACGACGCGCGAGGGGGGCCGACGGGCGCCCTCGCGTGTCGCGCTGGTGCTCCGCTCCCGCACCACGCAGGGCTTCCTCTTCACGGCGCCGCTCCTCGTCCTCTTCGCGGCGTTCGTGATCTACCCGATGGCGTTCGGCGTCTGGTACGCCCTCGACGCCGACAGCTACCGCGCGCTCTTCTCGGACCCGACCTTCCGGCAGACCGTGGTCAACACGCTCTGGTACGTGGGCTTCGCCGTCAACGTGAAGCTCTTCCTGGCGCTTCTCCTCTCGGGGATCCTGGACTTCCAGTTCGCGTGGATTCGGGTCCTGGCGGCGCTCTTCCTGATCCCCTGGGCCGTCCCGGCGCTGCCGGGCATCCTGTCGTTCCGCTGGATGCTCAACTCGCAGTGGGGGATCTTCAACTATCTCCTCGGCAAGTTCGGGTTCGCCTCAGTGCCGTGGCTCGCCCAGCACGACACCGCGCTCGGCGCGGTGATCGTCTTCCACATCTGGAAGTACCTCCCGTTCTGGACGATCATCTTCCTCGCGGGGCGCCGCGCGATCCCGAACGAGCTCTACGAAGCGACCGCGATCGACGGTGCCTCGGCGCTCCAGAATTTTCGCTACGTCACGTTCCCTCTGCTGCGGAACCTCTACCTGATCTGCACGTTGCTCTCGATGGTCTTCACCCTCGGCGACTTCACGGTGCCCTGGCTCATGACGGGCGGCGCGCCAGGCGACTCGACCCACGTGCTCGCCACGCTCGCGTACCGGTACACCTTCCAGATGGGACGGCTCGAGTGGGGGCTGGCGACCTTCGCGGTGGCGCTCCCCGTGACGCTTGGCTTCATCGGGCTCCTGCTCCGGTGGGTGAAGATATGAGCGCGCGCGGATGGGCGACGATATGAGCGCGCCGGGCCGGCGGAAGCGGCGCGGCCTCCAGGTCGGCCTCTCCCTGCTCGCGATCGTGATCCTCGGCTGGACGCTCTTCCCCGTCTACTACATGCTCCTGCTCTCGTTCACGCCGACCGACGACCTGTTCCAGCCGGGGCTCTACGTCGAGCACCCGACCGTGCGGAACTACACCTACACGATGGGACAGGACAACCCCTTCGTCCGCTACTTCTGGCACCAGATCGGGAACAGCCTCGTCGTGGCGCTCTGGGCCATGGCGCTCGTCGCGGCCGTCGCCGCGCTCGGCTCGTTCGCGATGGCGCGGCTTCACTTCCGGTTCCGCCGCTTCGTGTCGGGGTTGACCCTGTTCACCTACGTCATACCCTCGTCGTTCCTCTCGATCCCGTTCTTCAAGATGATGGCCGACTACGACCTCATCGACACCAAGCTCTCCCTCATCCTCGCCATGGTAACGTTCGCCGCGCCTTACGCCCTCTGGGTGCTCTCCGACTACGCGCGCTCGCTGCCGCCCGAGATCGAGGAGGCCGGCGCGATCGACGGCGCGGGGACGCTCGCGACGTTCCTCTACCTCTACCTGCCGCTGATCCGGCCACCGCTGATCGCGATCGGGACCTACGCGTTCCTCTACGCCTGGAACGAGTACCTTTACGCCCTGCTCCTGCTGACGGGCGAGCCACGGGTCACGCTGCCGGTGGCGATGTCGAACTTCCTGACCACCGACAACGCGCCCTGGAACCTCCTGATGGCCGTCTCGACCGTGTATGCGATCCCGCCGGTCGTCCTCTACTACTGCTTCAAGCGCTACCTCGTCAGCGGCCTCGTCTCGGGCGCCGTCGCCGGGACGTGAGCGGTGCTGGCGTAGAACCGCCCCGATCTCGTGCTCCCGTGGCGTCGACGGCCTGCCGCCGATGCGTCTGCCGTGGATCCTCGGCCGCGGCGACGTGGGGAATTGCCAGGGCCAGCGTCGAGATACCGACGCCGACGCGACGAGGACGGGGCGCTCGGGGGCGTGAGGTTCGCGAGTGTGCGCCGGCCGCTAAGAGCCAGGCCGGGCCGGCGCGTCACCCAGATGAAGTAAGCGCGACGGGGGGAGATCACGCCCGAGACGGAGTTCGTGGCTCTGCGCGAGGCCGGGTGTGCCAGCGGCAGGTCGGTCCGATCGCAGGCGCTCGCGCATCCGTAGCCAGTCGACGTAGGGGTCCCCCACCACCGAAGCCGCGCGCGTCCGGGACCGCGCGATCAGGAGCAGCAACAGCACCAGGCCGCCCGGCAGCACGAGAGCCAGGCCGAGGACTCCGAGTTTCCGCCACTGACCCCAGCGCGCTCGAGGGCCGCCGACGTCGCGTATCGTCTGCGTAGTCATCTCTTCTGGGCCACGTCATGGGCAAGACCTGTGCCACCGACGCCGAGTGAGGAGGGCGACGAACACGGATCACGTTCTTGCCGAGCAATGATCAGAACTTCCTGAAGTGCGTGCAGCTCCTACCGGCGGGCCTGCGGGACGGGCAGTGGTTCAGAGCTTGGCGGCGCTATGCAGTTCTCAGCGCACCGATGAAAGCTCTTGCACAAAAGGTATGAAAGGCGGAATCAGCCTCATCCGTTTCCGGAAAAGCTTCTGGAATACACTGCGACAGCGAGGCGGCTACAGAACTTGCCAGGGTTCGGAATCGGGCGTAGCCTACCCTCAGCACGACGGCCCACAACCGCGGGAGCTCGGGGAACCGGGCTGAGAGGGCGGCTACCGCCGCCGACCGCATGAACCTGACCTGGTTAATGCCAGCGAAGGGAGGCCCTAGATGGCCCGCAAGATCTACCTCACAGGCTCGCGGCCCGACATCCGCGTGCCGATGCGCGAGATCGCGCTCTCGGGCGGCAACCCGCCCCTCCGCCTCTACGACACGAGCGGCCCCTACACCGACCCCGACGCCCAGATCGACCTGAAGCGCGGCCTGCCCCCGCTGCGTCTGCCGTGGATCCTCGGCCGCGGCGACGTGGAGGAGCTGCCAGGGCCGACGTCTGCCTATCGGCGCCGTCGCGACGAAGACCCCGCGCTCGGCGGCGTGAGGTTCGCGAGCGTGCGCCTGCCGCATCGGGCGAAGCCCGGCTCCCGGGTCACCCAGATGCACTACGCGCGCCGGGGCGAGATCACACCCGAGATGGAGTTCGTCGCCCTGCGCGAGGGCATGTCTCCCGAATTCGTCCGCGACGAGGTCGCGCGCGGGCGCGCGATCCTCCCGGCGAACGTCAACCACCCCGAGACCGAGCCGATGATGATCGGCCGTCGGTTCCTCGTGAAGATCAACGCCAACATCGGCAACTCGGCGGTCGCCTCCTCCATCGAGGAGGAAGTCGAGAAGATGACGTGGGCGACCCGCTGGGGCGCCGACACCGTGATGGACCTCTCGACGGGCAAGAACATCCACGAGACCCGCGAGTGGATCCTCCGGAACTCGCCGGTACCGATCGGGACCGTGCCGATCTACCAGGCGCTCGAGAAGGTCGGAGGCAAGGCGGAAGAGCTGACCTGGGACGTCTACCGCGACACGCTGATCGAGCAGGCCGAGCAGGGCGTGGACTACTTCACCATCCACGCGGGCGTGCTGCTGCGCTACATCCCGCTCACCGCCAAGCGCGTCACCGGCATCGTCTCGCGCGGCGGCTCGATCATGGCCAAGTGGTGCCTCGCGCATCATAGAGAAAGCTTCCTCTACACCCACTTCCGCGAGATCTGCGAGATCATGGCCGCCTACGACGTCGCCTTCTCACTGGGCGACGGCCTGCGACCGGGCTCGACCGCGGACGCCAACGACGAGGCGCAGTTCGCCGAGCTCGAGACGCTCGGCGAGCTGACGACGATCGCGTGGGAGCACGACTGCCAGGTCATGATCGAGGGCCCCGGCCACATCCCCATGCACCTGATCAAAGAGAACATGGACCGCGAGCTCACGGTGTGCCACGAGGCGCCCTTCTACACGCTCGGGCCGCTCACGACCGACATCGCGCCGGGTTACGACCACATCACCTCGGCGATCGGCGCCGCGATGATCGGCTGGTTCGGCACCGCGATGCTCTGCTACGTCACGCCCAAGGAGCACCTCGGCCTGCCGAACAAGAAGGACGTGAAGGACGGCGTCATCGCCTATAAGATCGCCGCCCACGCCTCGGATCTCGCGAAGGGCCACCCTCGCGCACGCAAGTGGGACGACGCGCTCTCGAAGGCGCGCTTCGAGTTCCGCTGGGAGGACCAGTTCAACCTCTCGCTCGATCCGGAGACGGCGCGCGAGTTCCACGACGAGACGCTGCCGGCCGAAGGCGCCAAGCTCGCCCACTTCTGCTCGATGTGCGGGCCGCACTTCTGCTCGATGAAGATCACGCAGGACGTGCGCGAGTACGCCGCCAGCCACGGCATCGCCGAGGAGACCGCGGCGCTCGTGCAGGGGCTC
>QHTD01000173.1 GCA_003220675.1 Candidatus Rokuibacteriota bacterium
GAGCCGGGCTAGGTCCGGTTGACGCACTTCACGAGGCGCCACCCGTTGAACATGTTGACCTTGGCGACGAGCTCGGGCTCGAGGCTGACCTCGGCCAGGAGCGGCGTCAGCGCGAGGTTCGACTTCCAGCCGAGCCGCGTGCAGAGGGGCGCGACCAGGTCCTCGAGCCGCCCCATGACCCGGCGCACGCTGCGAAAGTGACTGAGGATGACGATGACGCCGTCCGGCTTGACCACGCGGCGCATCTCCCGGAGCACCGCGACGGGATCGGGGACCGCGGAGATCGTGTACGTCGCCACGGCCTTGTCGAACTCATCGTCCGCGAAGTCCATGGACGTCGCGTCCATGACCTTGAGCGTCACGTTCGGCATCGCCAGCGTCTGCACGCGCTCGACGGCCTTGTCGAGCATCTCCGCGGAGAGGTCGACGCCGGTCAGACGGCAGGTGGGCGGATAGAACGGCAGGTTCAGGCCGGTGCCGATCCCCACCTCGAGCACCGAGTCGCCGCGCTGGAGGTCGAGCTGCCTGACGGCGGCGGCGCGGCCCGGGGCGAAGATCCAGTCGAAGATGAAGTCGTAGACGGGGGCGTACAGCTCGTATGCGCGCTCGACCTGCCTCTTCTCCAACGCCGCGTCCACTCAGAACCCTCCAAGACCTTCGGATTCGAGGCCGGCCAACGGCGGATCGAACTGCTGGTCCAATTCTAACCGCTGGCCGGAGGGGTTGCCAAGAACCTTGTCAAGTCAGAGCAGGAACCGGATCAGGACGGTGGCCAGGCCCAGGAACGAAAAGAATCCGCACACATCCGTGAAGGTCGTGATGATCACGCTGGACGCGATCGCCGGGTCGATCCTGAACGCCTTGAGCGCCACCGGGATGAGCGTACCGACGACGGCGGCGACCAGCATGTTGAAGACGAGCGCCATGGCCAGGATCAGCGCGAGGAGGATCTGCCCCTTCCAGACGTAGGCGATCGCCGCGATGACGAGGCCGTTGGCGGCGCCGGTCGTGAGGCCGAGCCAGAGCTCCTTCCACAGGACGCGGCGGAGGACGCTGCCGGTCATGTCGCCGAGCGCGATGCCCCGCACGACGATCGTCGCGGTCTGAGTGGTGCCGATCCCGCCCATCGACGCGACGATCGGCATGAACACCGCGAGCGTCGCCAGCGACTGGATCGACTGCTCGAAGAGCCCGATGACCGACGCGGCCAGGACGGCCGTGCCCAGGTTGATGAGCCGCCAGACGAGGCGCTTGGTGAACACGGACTGCGGCGGATCGAGCACGTTCTCGTCGCCGCCGACCCCGCCGAGGCGCTGGATGTCCTCGGTTGCCTCTTCGCGGATGACGTCCAGCACGTCTTCGACGCCGATCACGCCGAGGAGCCGGCGGTTCGCGTCCACCACGGGAACCTGGATCAGGTTGTAGCGCTGGACGAGGCGCGCCACCTCTTCCTGGTCGGTGTCGACCGTCACGCTCTCCACGTCCTCGGTGCGGATCGCGCTGATCGTCGTGGCGGGGTCGGCGGTGATGAGGCGGTGGAGCGGGACGAAGCCGACCAGGTGGTCGTGGTCGTCCACGACGTAGACGTAGAACGCGCGTTCGCCCGTCTTCGCCTTGCGGATGTGCTCGATCGCCCTGGCTACCGTCACCGTCTCGAGCACGGCGACGAAGTCGGGCGACATGAGGCGCCCGGCGGTGCCCTCGGGATACTCGAGGAGTTCCTGGACCTCCTCGGCCTTCTGCTCCTCCATGAGGTCGAGGATTTCCTCGGCCTGCTCCTTCGGAAGCTCCTCGACGACGTTCACGACCTCGTCGCTCGGCATGCGGTCGAGGGCGCGCGAGACCTCGGCCTCGTCGAGCGAGCGGACCAGCTCGCGCAGGGTCGGATCGTCCAGCTCGCCGAGGACGGCGCCGGCGTGCTGCGGCGTGAGCAGCCGGAACACGCGCACCTGATCCTTGACCGGGAGCTCGCGGATGGCGCGCGCGACGTCGGCTGGATGCGCCTCGGCCAGGAGGTCGGCGAGGCGCTCGTCCCGGCCCGCGTCGAGCAGCTCCCAGATCGCCTCGATGACGCGCGCCGTCTCTTCCATCTCAGCTCCGGAGCGCCTGGAGGAAGCGCGTCACGATCGCCTGCCGGAGCGCGTCCCCCGCGGGCTCGCCGACCCGGGCCTGCCAGTCGCGCAGGCGGATCACGGCCTTCGCCATCGCGCGGTGGCCCCCGGCGCGGCCGACGTCGCCGAACGCGCGGCGCACCACGTCACCCGCGGCGCGCACGTAGCCCACGTTGCGCACGCTGATGTGGAGCTCGCCGTTCACGGTGCCGGACACGACGGACCACTCGGCGCCCTCGATCTGGAGGAAGAACTCGGCGAACTGGGCGACGAGCTCGGGGTACGCGACGGGGCCGAGGTGCGAGAAGACGACCCCGTGCGTGAGCTGGCGGCGCGCGATGCCGAGGGCGAGCACGTCGAGGGCCTCGTTGGGGAGCTCGGGCCGCTCGATGCGCCGAAGCGCCGCGTGGTTCGCCAGCTGGTGCAGGTACGCGAACGCCTCGAGGTCGGCCTTGATGGCGCCGCGCTCGAGGTGGAGCGTGTCGGTCATGATGCCGTAGAGGAGCGCCGTCGCCAGGCGCTGCGTGATCTTCACGTCCGCGGCGCGCAGGTACTCGGTCATGATCGTCGAGGTCGCGCCCCACGAGGGTCGGATGTCCCGGAGCCGCGCCCGCGCGGGCGTCTCCTCGGGATGGTGGTCGATGACGAGGTCGACCTCGCCGAACGGCTCCTCGAAGAAGCTCGGCTGGGCGTCCACCATCGCGACCATATCGTACTCGTCGATCGCGTGTCCTTTGATCTCCTCGACGTCGATGTCGAGGATGCGGGTCATCGCCCGGTTCTCGGGACGCGTGATCGTGCCGAACGTGGCGATGGGCGCGGCCGCCTTGGTCCGCCCGAGGAGCGACCTGAGCGCGAGCGCCGAGGCGATCGCGTCGGGGTCCGGGTCGTCCTGCATCATGATGAGCACCCGGTCGGCGGACGCGAAGTGGCTGCGAAGCCGGTCCACCCGGGCCCGTGCCGAGGCACGCCGCAACGTCCGTTGACGCATGGCTGTCTCAGAAGTATGCGCCGCCCGCGTCGCGGCACAAGCGGATTTATCGGAGGAACGTCGCCCGGAATGCCTGGTAGGCAGGGCTCGCCTGGACCCGCCGGCGAAGGGCCCGGTCGGTCGCGCGCGGCCCGGTGAGCGCCCGCGGGGTGAGGAGCCGGGCGAGCGCCGCGGGCGCCATCAATCCGTGCGCGAGGACGACGTCGGGGATCGTCGTGGACCGCGCCTGCGCCTGCTTGACGACCTCCGCGGTCACGTCGTAGCCGAGGTAGGGCGAGAGCGCCGTGGCCTCGGCGTGGCTCCGCGCGAGCAGGGCGCGCACCCGGGCGCGGTCCACCCGGAGCCCGGCGATGCACCGCGTCCGCAGCAACCGCGTCGCCCGGGTCAGGAGCTCGAGGCTCTCGGCGAGATTCGTCGCGACGAGCGGCGTCATCACGTTCAGCTCCAGCTCGCCCGCCCCGGCGGCCAGCGCGATCGCGTGGTCGTTGCCCGACACCTGGAAGCACACCATCTGGACCGCCTCGGCCACGGAGGGGTTGACCTTGCCGGGCATGATCGACGAGCCCGGCTCGACCTCCGGGAGAATCAGCTCGCCGAGGCCCGCCGCGGGCCCGGAAGCGAGGAGCCTCAGGTCGAAGCAGATCTTGCCGAGGTCCACGGCGAGCCCGCGCAGCGCGCCCGAGCACGCCACGAGCGGCCGCAAGCTCCACGTCGCCGTCACCGTGCTTGGCGCCGGCCGCAGGCGCAGGCCCGTGATCCGGGAGAGCTCGCGGATGACGAGGACTCGGAAGCGCGGGTGCGCCGTGAGCCCGGTGCCCACCGCCGTGCCGCCCAGGCCGACGACGCGGAGCTCTGCCTCGGTCGTCCGCAGGGCTCCGTCTGCGGCGCGGATCGCCTCGGCCCAGCCCGCGAAGACCTGACCGTAGGTGATCGGAACCGCGTCTTGCAGGTGCGTGCGCCCCACCTTCACGACCGCCCGCTCACGGCGGGCGAGCCGGGCGAGCGCGCGCTCGAGCTCTCTGAGCTCGCCGTGCAGCGCCGGGAGCAGCTCGAGGGCCATGAGGCGGATCGCGGTGGGCGTGACGTCGTTCGACGACTGTGCGAGGTTGACGTGGTTGTTGGGGTGGATCGGTACCCAGCGGCCGCGGCGGCCGCCGAGGCGCTCGTTGGCGAGGTTCGCGATGACCTCGTTCACGTTCATGTGAATGGGCGTGCCCGCGCCCGCCTGGAAGGCGTCGAGCACCGCTGCGTCCGGGACCGTGCCCTCGGCAACGCGGTTGGCCGCCCAGACGATGGCGCGCGCCCACGCGCGCGGCAAGAGGCCGAGCCGCGCGTTCGCCAGCGCCGCCGCCTGCTTGACGCGCGCGTAGGCGCGGATCAAGGCGGGATGGGGCGCGCGCCCGGAGAGCTGGAAGGTCTCGCGGGCGCGCTGGGTGAAGAGGCCGTAGAGCGCCCGCGCCGGAACGTCCTTGGCGCCGAGGCTGTCGCGCTCCCGACGGGTTCGAGCTACGCGCCGAATTTGGTCAGCCGGAGCGCGTTGGCCATCACGAGCGGCATCAGGTGGTGGGACGGGAGGATGCCGAGGCTGCCAGCCGCGCACGCCCGCTCGGTGAAGGCGGTCACCGGATCAGCGCCGCAGTAGCGGCTCCAGAGGAGCACGGGCACCGGCTGCCAGCCGTGCGCGGCGAGCACCGACGGCGTTGCATGGTCGCCCGTGATCACGAGGACGTCCGGCTTGAGTGCGCGAATGTCGGGGACGGAAGCGTCCAGACGCTCGAGGGCCGCGACCTTCGCGTCGAAGTTGCCGTCCTCGCCCGCCTTGTCCGTGTCCTTGTAGTGCAGGAAGAAGAAGTCGTACGCGTCCCAGTGCTCGCGGAGCGTCGCGAGCTCCTCGCCGAAGGTGCCGCCCGTCTTGAGCACCTCCATGCCCACGAGCTTGGCGAGACCACGGTACATCGGGTAGGCGGCGATCGCCGCGGCCCGGAGACCGAAGACCTCGGGGAAGCGCGGGAGCTTCGGGAGCTGGTCGAAGCCGCGCAGCAGGACCATGTTGGCAGGCGCAATGTCGGCGAGCCGGCGGCGCGCGTGCGCGACGAAGGCATTCACCCACCGCGCCGTCGCCGTCGCCTTCGGCTCGAGCGCCTTGACGGGGAGTGGTGCTCTGCCGAGTGCTTGCGGGTCGCTCTCGGAGAGCCGGCCCGAGAGGACGCCCCGCCGGCCCCTGGCGCGCAGGACCAGGACGAAGCGGTGCTCTTTCACGGGCTCGACGAACAGCTCGACGCCCGGCAGCCGGATCCCGCGCAGCCGCTCCGTCAGGCGCACAGAGACCTCGGTGGGAATGCGCCCGGCGCGCCGGTCGGTGATGCGGCCGCTGGCATCCACGGTGCAGAAGTTGCCGCGCGCGGCCACGTCGCCCGGGCGGAGATCGAACTCGATCCCGAGCGCCTCGAGGACGCCGCGCCCGACCTGGTAGCGGAGCGGGTCGTAGCCGAAGAGCCCGAGGTGGCCGGGACCGCTGCCGGGCGTGATCCCCGGCGCCACGTGGCGGATGAGGCCGCACGCCGACTCGGCGGCGAGCGCCGACAGGTTGGGCAGGCGCGCGGTCTCGAGCTCGGAGCGGCCGGTCTCGGGGCGCGGCAGGCCGCCCAGGCCGTCGAGCGAGAGCGCGACAATCTTCGTGGTGTTCTGGACGACGAGCGGCGCGATCAGCTCCAGCATGCGCCGGCGCTCACGCCTCCTTCACGGGGTTCTCGAGCCGCCCGAGCCCGGTGATCTCCATCGTGACGACGTCGCCAGGCTGGAGGAACACGGGCGGCTTCTTGGCGAACCCGACGCCGGGCGGCGTGCCGGTGGCGATGAGATCGCCGGGCGCCAGCGTCATGAGCCCGGAGAGATAGCTCACGAGGTAGCGGACGTCGAAGATGAACGTCCTGGTGCTGCCGCTCTGCATCTGCTTGCCGTTCACCCAGGTCCGGAGATCGAGGGTATGCGGGTCGGTGATCTCCTTGCGGTCGGCGAGGTAGGGCCCGACGGGCGCCGCGGTCTCGAAGATCTTCCCGGCCATCCACTGGCTCGTGATGAACTGGAAGTCGCGCGCGCTCGCGTCGTTGATGATCGTGTAGCCCCAGACGTAGTCGAGCGCCTGCTCCTTGGCGACGAAACGCGCCGTGCGGCCGATCACGACGCCCAGCTCGACCTCCCAGTCCAGCTGCTGCGAGCCGCGCGGCCGGAGGATGGGCTCGCCGGGGTCCAGGATCGCGTTCGACCACTTGGCGAAGATCGGCGGCTCCTTGGGGATCGGGTTGCCCGTCTCCTCGGCGTGGTCCCGGTAGTTGAGGCCGATGCAGATGAACTTCCCCGGATCGGCGATGGGCGCGTGGAGCCGGGCGCTCGAGGCCGGCACGGTGACCCACTCGGTGATGGAGGCGACGGCCTCGTGCGAAGCGGCGCCGCCCTCAAGAAAGCCGCGCGTGCTCTGCGGCACCAGAGTCGCGGCGATCTCTTGGGCCCGCACGACGCCGCGCCGGGCGAGGGTGTGGGCGAGGCTCGCGTGGAGATCGGCGATGCGATCGCCCTGGAGCGCGCCGAGGCGGGGGAATTGGCCGTTGACGGAAAAGCGGACGAGCTTCATGGGTCATGGCCTCCCGACAGAAGTAGTGGCCAATTATAGCCTTGTGCGAATTTTCCCGCCGGGGGCCGTTTGAGATATGCTGGATTCCTCCCGATGGGGCGCCTTACCAGGGACCAGGAGGTTACGCGATGAAGCTCGCGGCTCGATCGCTCACGCTCGCGGTCGTGGTGTCGCTGATCGTCGGAGGACCGCTCGCGACGTTTGCCCGCGCGCAGCAACCCGCCGAACCGGCGCAGCCGCCGGAGCCCTCGCGAGGGGTGGTGAAGATGATAGGCGGCTTGAGCGAGGCGGCGTTGTACACCGCGGGCGCCGGCGTCGCGAACGTCGTCCACATCCCCGGAAAGGCGGTGCTGTGCGGCCTCGGTGTCGTCGTCGGCGGGGGGCTGCTGATCCTCACCCTGGGCGCCGCTTACAAGGGTGCGGCGGCGTTCGGCAAGGAAGGGTGCGGAGGCAAGTGGGTCCTGACGCCCGGCGACCTCAGAGGGACTGACTTTCTCCTCGGCACCGCGGAACGCTCCGAACGGGATTAAGCCCGGAACGCTACAAGGAGGGAACATGCCGAACATCATCGAAACCGCCAAGGCCGCCACGGTCGCCTACAACGACAAGAACTGGGACAAGGTGAAAGCCGCGTTCGCCGAGAACAGCGTCTACGACGAAAAGGGGACGGGGCGGCGCCTCCAGGGCGTCAAGCAGATCATCGAGGCCTGGCAGGGCTGGGGCAAGGCCATCCCGGACTCGAAGGCGACGTTCGTCGCCGAGCACGCGAGCGGCGACACCGCCGTTCTCGAGGTCGTGTGGAAGGGCGTCCACACGGGCCCGCTCCAGACGCCGACGGGCACGATCCCGGCGTCGAACAAGCGCATCGAGGTGCCCGCGTGCCAGGTCTTCAAGATCGAGGGTGGGAAGGTCAAGAGCTTGACCCACTACTTCGACATGGCGACGCTGCTGGCGCAGATCGGCGCGTTCAAGCGCTAGCCCGCCGCGAACGATCGCCTCAGCGCCGCGCTCGACCGACCGAGAGCTGGGTAGTCCCCTCTCCTCGGGCTGGCGACGCTCACCGATTAATCGACGCGTTCCTGTCGCGCTGCTGTTCGTCGCGCTGCTGGCGGCGTTCGCCGCCGGCATCTGGGGCACCATCCTCCGGCCCGCCGCTTACGAGGTACGGGGCACGATCGTCACGCGCCCCGCGCCGAATCTCGTTCTCGTCAGCCACGACGCCGTCCAGGGGCTCGGGATGGGCGCCATGGAACTGATGGCGATCGCGGCCGAGCCGGCGCTGCTGGATGCCGTGAGCCCGAAGCCCGGCGACCGCGTCAAGCTGGCCGTCCGTCAGCAGGACGATCAGGTCGTCCTGCTCCGCATCGAGCGCCTCCCCTGAATCAGCGCGCACGACTGAGCTCGCGCACGTAGGCGACGAGCTCGCGGATCTCGTCCTCCGAGAGGGCGGCGCCGAAGGCCGGCATGCCCGGCCGCCCGATGGGCGCGCCGCCGTTCTTGATGATGTCGAAGAGGTACTGGTCGGAGCGCTGACCGAGGCGGGCGCCGTCGGCGAGGTTGCCGGGACGGACCAGGAAGAGCGTGGCGCGCCAGGTGCCGCGACCGTCGGTGCCGTGACACGTGGCGCAGAGCTCGTAGAAGAGGCGCTCGCCCCGCGAGGCGCCGCGCGGCGGGCGCGGGGTGTCGAGCAGCGCTGCGAGGCCCGCCGCCAAGACGCCGATAGCCGCGATCGCGAGGACGAGCGCCAGGAGCGGCCGGCGCATGGCGCCGAGGATAGCACCCACGGCGGGGGCGCGCGTTTACCTCAGATGCCACTTGACAAGAGGTGCCCCGGAAGCATAAAGAAGTTAATTCTTCAGGGGTTGTTGCCCCGTGGACCAGATCGGTTTCCGGATAGTCAAGGAGGCTCACGATGAGTGACCCGCAACCAGTCAAGACTTCAACCCTCAACCGCCGGAAATTCCTCACCGTCGCCGGTGCGGGCGTTGCAGGAGGCTCCCTCCTGACGATGCTCGAGGCCCGCCAGGCGCCGGCACAGATCAAGGGGACGACGCTACGGATCCTCCAGTGGAGCCACTTCATCCCCGCCTACGACGCCTGGTTCGACAACGTGTTCGTGAAGGAGTGGGGCGAGAAGAACGGGGTGAAGGTCCGCGTCGATCACATCCCCCATCTCGAGCTGCCCGCGCGGATGGCCGCGGAGTTCGCCGCCGGGGCCGGCCACGACATCATCCATAACGGCTCGTCGATCCTCACGCGGCTCTACTACAAGAGCCTGGTGGACATCTCAGATATCTACGAACAGGCCGGCAAGAAGCACGGCGGCTGGATCCCGGCCGCGAGGCCTCTGGTCTCGGTCGAGGGGCGGGAGTACGGGATGCCGATGTTCTACATCCTCCTCCCGATGCTCTGGCGCAAGGACCTGTTCGACCAGGCGGGCCTCAAGCCGCCCGACACCTGGGAGCTGGCTCGAGTCGCGGCGCGGACGCTCAAGCCCAAGGGCCATCCGACGGGTATCCAGTTCTCGCAGTGCGCCGACGCCAACCTGAACTGGCGTTCGCTGCTGTTCAGCTTCGGCGGCGCCGAGGCCGATCCGTCGGGCGAGCACATCCTGATCGACTCCAAGGAGACGCGCGAGGCCCTGCGGTTCGCCAAGGCGCTCTTCGACGAGGGCATGACTGCCGAGGTCTTTTCCTGGGACGACGCCTCCGACAATCGGTTCCTGGCCTCGGGCGTGGGCTGCTGGATTCACGACGCGATCTCGGCCTACCGCACCACCGAGGACACGAACCCGCCGGTCTTCGCTAACACGCAGATCGCGCTCGAGCCCGCGGGGCCGAACGGCAAGCGGGTCAGCGTCTCTGCCGCCAACGTCTACATGATCTGGAAGTTCTCGAAGAACCAGCAGGCGGCCAAGGAGTTCCTCACCTACTTCACTGACAGCGATCGAGAGGGCATGATCCAGAGTCGCGGCTACAACATGCCCTACCTCACCGGCTTCGCCAAGAAGCCGATGCCGATCATCGGCGCCGACCCGAAGATGCAGATCCTCCAGGACTTCCCGAACATCGTCGCCTTCTACGGTTACCCTGGCCCCTTCACCACGCCCATCCAGGAGGTCGTCAACCTCTTCGTGCTGCCCGACATGTTCACACGGATCGCGCGCGGGCAGAACGTGGAAGACGTCGTGAAGTGGGGCATGGGGGAGTACCGTAGGATCTTCGCCAAGCACAAGACGGCATGACCACGGCCTCCCTGCGCGGCGGCCCGGAGCCAACGGCCCGGGCCGCCGTCGTTTCTGTGCCGGCGCCGGCGGCGGCGCGCGTCTGGTGGCGGACCCACAGCGCTCAGCGGAAGGTGTTCGGCTACACGCTGCTGGCGCCCGCCGCGCTCTACGTGCTGCTCCTCGTCGGGGCGCCGTTCCTGTTCTCCCTCTGGCTCGCCGTGAGCGACGCCAACGTCGGCGATCCTGTAGCCCGGTTCATCGGCCTCGAGAATTTCCGGGCCGCCTGGGAGATGGACACCTTCTGGATCGCCTTCCAGAACAGCGTCGTGTTCCTCGTCGTGGCGGCGATCTTCAAGAGCCTGTTGGGCACGTCGCTGGCTTTCCTCCTGCTCCAGCAGTTCCGCGGAAAGAAGCTCATCCGGGGTCTCGTGGTCATCCCGTTCACGCTGCCCATCGGTATCAGCGTGCTCTCCTGGAAGTGGATGTACGACTCGCAGTTCAGCGTCATCAACTGGGCGCTCAGCCGCGTCGGGCTGATCGGGGCGTACGGGTCGGAGTCCTGGCCCATCTGGCTCGGCCAGCCCCATCTGGCGCTGGCTGCCTGCATCGCCGTCAACGTGTGGCGCACGTTCCCGTTCAGCGCGATCGTGCTCCTGGCGGGCTTCACCGCGGTGCCGCTCGAGGTCATCGATGCCGCCAAGGTGGACGGCTGCACCTTCATGCAGCGGTTCCGTCACGTGGTGGTGCCGATGATCTTTCCGATCCTGATGATCGGATTCCTGTTCGACACGGTCTTCACACTGTCCGACCTGAGCGTCGTGTACTTTCTGACCCAGGGCGGCCCCGGTAACGCGAGCAAGATCCTGCCGGTCCTCGCGTACCAGATCGGTATCCAGGCCGGAAACCTGGGCCGGGGCGCGGCGATCGCGCTCTTCCTGGTTCCTCTGCTGGTCCCCGCGCTCTTCCTGATGCTCAGGAACCTGAAGCGGAGGGAATGGTAGCGCCATGGCCGCGCCGCGCACCGCGCGTCAGAAGGACGTTCGGCGTCACCTGCTGATCTACGCGGGGCTGACGCCCTTCGTCCTGATCGCGGTCTTTCCGATCTACTGGATGGCGATTACCGCGTTCAAGCAGGAGCCCGACCTCTACCGGATGGACAACATCCCGTTCTGGTTCAATCTGCCGCCGACGCTGAAAAACTTCAACATCCTGTTCCACCAGACGAACTACGGCGCCTGGATCGTCAACACCATGAATATCTCGGCGTGGGTCGCGCTCATCACGCTGCTGACCGCGGTGCCGGCGGGGTACGCGCTGGCGCGGCTCCGGCTCCCCGGCGCCGAGAACATCGGGATCGCCATCTTCATGACGTATCTGGTTCCGGGGATCATCCTGTTCCTTCCGCTCTCGCGAGTCGTGGCGACGCTCGGCCTCCAGGACAGCTGGTGGGCGCTCGTGGTCACCTACCCGACCTTCACGGTGCCGTTCTGCACCTGGCTCATGATGGGCTTCTTCAAGACGGTGCCGATGGAGATGGAGGAGGCCGCGCGCGTCGACGGCTGCGGCCAGTTCGGCGCGCTCATCCGCGTCGTGCTCCCGGTGAGCCTGCCCGGGGTGCTGACGTCGGTGATCTTCGCCTTCACGCTCTCGATGCAGGACGTCCTGTACGGGCTCGCGTTCGTCTCCCCCGGCGACCAGAAGCCGGTTCCGGTGGGCGTGCCGACCGAGCTGATCCGCGGTGACGTCTACTTCTGGGGCTCGCTGATGGGGGCGGCGCTGCTCGTCGGATTGCCGGTGGCGATCCTCTACAACTTCTTCCTCGACCGGTTCATCCAGGGGATCACCGGCGGCGTGGTGAAGTAGAGCCGTTACTCCGCTTCGGGCTTCTGCACCGGAGCCGGGCGGCCGGGATAGCCGATATGGAGCATCAAATACTTGACTGGTTTGTCGGTGCGGTTCGCGTGGTTGTGCCACCAGCCGCCGTTGTCCATGAACGACTGCCCGGCGGCGTGGTACTGGGCGCCCGCGATGCCGACGGGCCCCGACTCGTAAAAGGTCGTCAGGATCCCCTCGATGAACGGTGGCGCTGAAGCCTCCGAGCGAGGTGACGAGGGCCTTGACCGTAACGCCTTTCGGGTCCTTCGAGTCCTGGGCGTCGACGGGCTGGCTCGAGAGGCCGACGAGAAGCGCCACGACGAAGGCGAGAGACACTCTGGTGACCATTTTGGTCCACTCCTCGCAAGAAGGTGTGAAGACCGAGGTTTCTCGATTGTCCGCGAAACCTAGCATCCGTCATCGCGGCATGTCAAGGCTGAGTTGGCTCGCCCTCCTGCTCGGCCTCGGGGGCGGGCTTGCGCTGACGTCAGCCTCGGCTGAGGGCCAAGTCGCCAGCGGGTTCCGGTTCGAGGTCGTGGCCACCAGCATTCCGAGGCCCGCCCAGCTCGCGCTCACGGCGTCGGGGCGTCTGGTCGTCCTGAGCCACGGCTGGCGCGGCGATGCCGCGGCGGAGATCTTCTGGCTCGATCCCAGGGGCGCGCTTCCCGTGAACGCGTCCGTCGCGCCGCGAGTCGTCATTCCCTTCGCGGAGGGACCGCGCAAGACCGCCTTGGGCAGCCTCGCCGTCGATCCGAGGTCGGGAGATCTCTTCCTCGGAGAGGAGAACGGCAACCGCATCTATCGGCTCACGGGAGACAAGCGCCTGACACCGATCGTCGTCGGTCTCAACCATCTGCTCGGCGGCTCGAGCCTCGCGGCCGACCCCGAGGGCCGGGTCGTGGTGCTCGACTACGCGAGTTTCGAGAGCCAGCTCCGGTCCGAGGCTCCTCTGCCGCCGTCGCTGGACTGGCTCGCGGCCGAGGGCTATACGGGACCGCTCGTCTTCCGCATCGATCCCGAAGAGAACGTGCCGCTGCCGAGGCACCTGGAGCTCGTCGCCCCGATCTTTCCGAAGCGACCCGTGCGACGCGTCGCCGGCGAGCCACTGCATCGATTCATCGCGGTCGTGCCGATGGGCCAGGGCGAGCTCACCCTGCTCAACTCGGTCGGCGAAGTCTTCGTTCTATCCTCCGACGGCGACCTCCGGCGCCTCACCCGGCTTCCCTCCGGGCACTTCCACCGGACCAGCACGGCGGCCGCGCCCGACGGCAGCGTGTTCGTGTCGAGCGGGTTCCACATCCGTGAGCTCTACCGTGTCTCTCCCGCCGGCGTCGTGACGAGCATCGCCCGCGACCTCGGTGATCCGCAGGGGATCGCCGTGGACGGCTCGGGCGCCCTCTATGTCGCGGAGACGGCCCTGCACCGGATCATCCGCATCGTCCCGGCGGACCGCTGACCCGTCAGGCCCCCTCGACCATCGCTGCCGTCAGTCCGCGCACGTAGCCGCGCGCGAAGACGGCGCAGATCAGCACGACCGGGATCGCCATGAGGTTGATCCCCGCCACCGCCAGCAGCTCGTCGAGGGCCACGTCCATCGTGCCGAGCCCCGCGGGGATGGTCTGGTTGTGCGCGTCGAGGAGGAAGACCGAGGCGAGCGTGAAGTCACTGGCGATCGTCCCGACGGTGAAGATTCCCGCCGCGACGATGACGGACCGGCTCATGGGCAGGATGATGCGGACGAACGCGGTCACGCGGCTCGCGCCCTCGACGAGCGCGGACTCCTCGACCTCGCGCGGGAACTGCTGGAAGTAGGCCGAGAGGATCCAGACGCAGAAGGGCAGCGCCAGCGTGGGATAGACGAGGAGCAGGGCCAGGAGGTTGTCGTCGAGATGCAGCCGGATGATGACTTGATAGAGAGGGACGAACAGGATCGTGTGGGGGATCACATAGGTGGCGAAGATGGCCCGGCGCCACCACCGGAAGCCCGGCGGCCGCAGCCGCCCGAGGGCGTACGCCGCGAGGATGCTTGCCACGAGGGTCACCGTCGCGGAGCCCGCGAACACGACGATGGTGTTCTCGAGCCACTCGAGGACGGGGTAGTTGCGGCGGAGCACGCTGCCGACGAATCCGCGGGCTTCGCCCTTTCGCTCGAAGAGCTCCTCGAAGTTCTCGAACGTGGGGTTCACGACGATGAGCGGATTGCCGAAGACGTCCTCCTCCGCGGTCTTCAGCGACTGCACCAGCATGAAGTAGATCGGGAAGACGCAGTAGACCGTCGCCACGAGGAGCAGGCTCCCGTGGCCGAGCTTTCGCCACCAGGGTCTCGGGTTCACGCCCGCTCCTTTTCCGGCGGATCGAACATCCTGAACAGGATCAGGAGCACCGCGAGGAGGAAGGGGACCAGCGTCAGGGAGAGGGCGGAGGCCGGACCGAACTGTCCCCCGCGGATCGCGAGCCAGTACGCGTGCGTCCCGACGACCGGGTAGACGATGCGCCCGGCGGTCAGCATCCAGACGTTGGCGAGGTCGGCGAAGGCCGTGGTCAGGGACAGGAACACGGCGAGGGCGAGGAACGGTTTGAGGAGCGGCACCGTCACGAGCCAGAAGCGGCGCCAGGCGCTCTTCGACTCGAGCACGGCGCACTCGAACAGCTCGGGCGGGACGGCGTTGATCCCGGCCAGGAGGAAGACGCCGATGAACGAGCTGCCGCGCCAGATGTTGAACAGCGTGACGCTCAGGAAGGCCCACGCCCCGCCGCCGAGCACGCCGTCCACCGCGTACTTCACGTTGCCCATGAACACGCTGTAGGCGGTCGGAATGGGCGGGTTGAGGGTCCAGTACCAGCCGATCACGCTCACGCTCGCCGGGTACGCCCAGGGAAGGAAGATCGCGAGGAAGACGAGGGCGCGGCCGCGGAACGGCCGGGCCAGCAGCAGGGCGAAGCCGACGCCGAGGCTCAGCTTGGCGACGCTCGTGACGGCGGCGTACACGACGGTGACCGTCGCCGCGCGCCAGAACTCGGGATCGGCGAGGAAGCGGCGGTAGTTCTCGAGCCCGACGAACGCGGTCGGGCCGTCCTTGAGCGGCGAGAGATCGGTCAGGCTCGTCCACACCTCCCACCCGACCGGGTACGCCAGCGCCGTGAGGAGCAGGAGCAGGGTGGGGGCGAGGAGCAGGTACGCGACCTGGATGTCGCGACGCCGCGCGGTCGTGGCGACGCGCATGCTCAGCCTGCCGGGACGCGGGCCGGCGCCGTGGCGTGCGCCACCGCGAGGACGGCGGCGCCCGGCCAGCCGGCGCGCCGCAACCTAGATCGCCAGCTCGGTCTTGAGGTCGAAGAAGTGCGCGCGATCGGGCGTCAGCGCCAGGCGCGTGCTCTCGTGGACCTTCACGCGATTGGTCGGCTCGACCCGGGCGACGATCGTGTTGTTCCCCACGCGGAGGTCGAGCAGGATCTCGGAGCCGAGCGGCTCGACGACGTCCACCACGGCGTCGAAGCAGTACTCCCTCGGGTCGCTCCCGGAAGCCGGGTGCAGGTCCTCCGGCCGGACGCCCATCGTGACCTGCTGCCCCTTGTAGGGCACGAGGCGGCTCGTGTGGATGGGCGGCACCTTCACGCGGATCCCCTGGGTCTCGGCCCAGAGGGCGCCGTTGGCGTCGGCCACCTTCACGTCAACGAAGTTCATCGAGGGCGAGCCGATGAAGCCCGCCACGAATTTGTTCGCCGGCCTCCCGTACAGCTCGAGCGGCTCGCCGACCTGCTGGATCCAGCCATCCTTCATCACGACGACCCGGTCGCCGAGCGTCATGGCCTCGACCTGGTCGTGCGTGACGTAGATCGCCGTGGTCTCCAGCCGCTCGTGTAGCCGCTTGAGCTCGACGCGCATCTGGACCCGGAGCTTGGCGTCCAGGTTGGAGAGCGGCTCGTCGAAGAGGAACACCTGGGGGTGGCGCACGATCGCGCGCCCGACCGCGACCCGCTGCCGCTGGCCCCCGGAGAGCTGGCGCGGCTTGCGCTTGAGCAGCTCCTGGATGCCGAGGATCTCCGCCGCATCCTGGACGCGCTTCTGGATCTCGACCTTCGGGAACTTTCGCATCTTCAGGCCGAACGCCATGTTGTCGTAGACCGTCATGTGGGGGTAGAGCGCATAGTTCTGGAAGACCATGGCGATGTCACGGTCCTTGGGCGGCAGGTCGTTGACGACCCGGTCGCCGATCGAGATCTCACCCGAGGTGATCTCCTCGAGCCCGGCGACCATCCGGAGCGTCGTCGACTTGCCGCACCCCGAGGGGCCGACGAGGACCATGAACTCCTTGTCGCGGATGTGCAGGTTCACGTCCTTGACGGCGTGCACCTCGTCGTATTTCTTGTTGAGATCCTTCATCATCACCTGCGCCATGGTGGTCTCTCCCTAGCCTTTCACGGACCCGGTGAGGCCCGTGACGTAGTACTCCACGAAGAACGAGTAGACGAGGGCGACGGGGATCGAGCCGAGCAGCGCGCCCGCCATCAGCTGGCCCCAGAAGTAGATGTCGCCGCGGATGAGCTCGGACACCACGCCGACGGGCACCGTCTTCTTCTCCGGCGACGAGAGGAAGACGAGCGCGTAGATGAACTCGTTCCACGACAGCGTGAAGGCGAAGATCCCCGCCGAGAGGATGCCGGGCACGGCGATCGGGAAGATGATCCTCACCATCGCGCCGAAGCGCGTCGCGCCGTCGATCCGCGCGCACTCCTCGAGCTCCTTGGGGATCGTCTTGAAATACCCCATGAGGAGCCACGTACAGAACGGGATCAGGAACGTCGGGTACGTCAGAATCAGCGCCCACGGCGTGTCGCCGACCTGGAAGGTGCGGATGATGTTCGCGAGCGGGATGAAGAGGAGCGTCGGCGGTACCAGGTACGTCACGAAGATCGACGTCCCGAGGGTGCCCGCCATGGGGAACCGGAGTCGGGCGAGCGCGTACCCCGCCAGGAGCCCGCAGAAGAGCGAGATCGCCGTGGAGACCACCGCGATGAACAGGGTGTTCCACAGCCAGTGCGGGAAGGTCGTCTTCGCCATCAGGTCGCGGAAGTGCTCGAGCGTCGGCTGCAGGGTCCAGAAGGGCGTGTTGGTCGCCGCCCGCCACGAGCGGTAGAGCTCGGCGTCCGGCCGGATCGCGGTGATCAGCATCCAGTAGAAGGGGAAGAGCGTCCCCACGACGAAGACCGTCAGCGGGATGTAGAAGTACACCCACGTCTTCCACTTCCGCTCGATCACCATGGCCTACGCGCCCTCCATCAACAGGGCACGGGCACCCGGGCGGTCGCCACGCCCGTGCCCCGCCGGAATCGCCCGCGGCGCTCGATCCGCTGGGCGATCAGAGCCGAGGCAGCGCGCGCGTCTCACGCTCCCTCCATTCTACGGAGGTAGCGCAGCTGCAGCCAGACGACGACGAAGAGCACCGGGAGCATGAAGAGGGAGATCGCGGCGCCCTCGCCTAGGAGGCCCGTCGCCACGCCGACCTGGTACGCGTACGTCGCGAGCAGGTGCGTGGAGTTCGCCGGTCCGCCGCCCGTGAGCACGTAGATCAGCTGGAAGTCCGAGAAGGTCTGGATGACCGAGAACACGACGACCACGACGGTCACGGGCTTGAGGAGCGGCCACGTGACGTGCCAGAAGCGCTTCCAACCGTTGGCCCCGTCAAGCGAAGCCGCCTCGTGCAGATCAGGGTTGATCGTCTGGAGCCCCGCCAGCAGCGTGATCGCGAAGAACGGCATGCCGCGCCACGTGTTGACGGTGATCGCGCACCACATCCCGTACACGCCGTCGGAGAGGAACGGAAGCTTCGTGGTGATGAGGCCGCCCTTGTACAGGAGCCAGTTGAGCACGCTGAAGGTCGGGTCGAACATCCAGCGCCACGCGAACGTCGACAGCACGGTGGGCACGATGAAGGGCAGCAGCATCGAGGCTCGCACGATGCGCTTGCCGCGGAAGTGCCGGTTCAGCAGCAGCGCGAGCCACATCCCGAGCGTCAGCTTGAAGATCGTCGCCCAGAACGTGTAGTAGAACGTGTTCCCGAAGGCCGTCCGGAAGATCGAGTCGTTCCACGCCTTGGCGAAGTTCTTGAACCCGACGAACTCGCCGACGTTGCCGACGCTCGTGCTGGAGAGCGACAGCCACACGCCCATGATGAACGGGTACGCGATGAACGTGCCCAGGATCAGGACGGTCGGCGCGAGGAGGATGGCCGCGAGCGCGCGCTCGTTCTCGAGGAAGCGCGTGAGCCGCTGGGGCTGGGTGGCGCGCGGGTGGGGAAGCGCCACCTCGAGCCCGGCGACGCTCCCCGCTCCTCCGGCGATCGGCTTCTTCACGCCTTATCCGTAGATCTTGTTCAGCTCACCCGCGGCCCACTTCACGGCGTCCTCGGCCTGCATGCCCTGGCAAGCCTTGGCGTACATGTCCACGATGATGTACTTCGAGTAGACCTCGGTCGCCCTGGACGACGGCGGGCCAGCGTAGCCGATCATGCGCGAGGCGGCGGCCGCCTGTCGGTAGATCCTCATCGGCGGGTCGACCTTCTCCCACATGGGGTGCTGCTCCCAGTACTTCGTGGAGCCGACCGAGAAGCCCTCGGCGACCTCGAACCACTTCGCGAACTGCTCCTTGCCGTGGAGCCACTTGAGAAAATCCTTCGCGAGCTTCTGGTTCTTCCCGTACTTCATCAGGGCGTGGGAGAACGCGACGTGATAGCTGTAGGTGCCGGCGGGCCCGTTCGGGATCGGCCCGTGCTGGATGTCCCGCACCATCGGCTCGCCCTTCTCGTCCTTGATCTTTTCCTGGCCCCGCTTGGCCGCGATGTAGATCGAGGCGCCGTTGAGCGTCGCCGAGATCTCGCCCGCGAGGAACGCGCGGTTGTTCGACGTGTCGTCCCATGCGAAGCCGCCCTCGTCGCACGCGTCCTTCCAGAAGGCCTGCATGAACTTGACGGACTCCACGGTGGCCTTGCCATCGAGCGCGACCTTCTTGCCCGTCCGGTCGACCTCCATGCCACCGAAGCCCCACATGAGCGGATAGGCCCACGCGGGCGCGTCGCCGAAGGTGTGGCCGAGCGTCTGGCCGATCGGCCGGCCCTTCTTCTTGAGCTTCATTCCGACCTGTCGAAGCGCGTCGAGCGTCTTCGGCCACGTGGTCTGCCCCACCTCGTCGAACCAGGACTTCCGGTACGCGAACTGGAGCCCCACGATGCCGTGCGGCAGCGCGAGCCACCGCGTGCCGTCCTTGGCGGCCGCCTCCGACTGCGCGTAGTAGGCGCCCTGCTCCTTGCCCTGCCACTCGCCCAGATCGGTGACGTCCACGAGCCCGTTCTGGTAGAGGTGGGGCCAGTTGTGCAGCATCATGATGATGTCCGGCCCGGCGCCGGACTGGATCGAGGCGGTGATGCGCGGCTGGAGGTCGTTGGCGTTGATGGACTCAAACACCACCTCGGCGCCGAGCGCCTTCGAGGCCTCGCCCGCCTGACGCTTGAGCTCCACGTCGCACGCCGGGACGAAGTCGACCCAGCGCAGGATGTTGAGGCGTGTCCCCTGCGCGAAGGCCGGCGCCCGGCGCGCGGCGACGATGGACTCGAGGCCCGTCGCCGCGACGCCTGCGGCGAGGCCGGTGGCTCTCAGGAACTCTCTGCGTCTCATGTGCACCCTCCGCGCTGAGGTCGTCGTCTAGCCCTCGTAGATCTTGCTCAGCTCGCCCTCGGCCCACTTCACGGCGTCCTCGGCCTTCATGCCCTGGACCGCTTTGGCGAACATGTCCACGACGATGTACTTCGTGTACGACTCGGTGGCCTTGGCCGACGCCGGCCCGGGGTAGCCGAGCATCCTGGACTGCCGCGCCGCCTGCCTGAACACCTGGAGCGGGCGGTCGATCCTGGACCACATCGGGTGCTCCTCCCAGGTCTTGGTGGAGCCCACGCTGTAGCCTTCGTTGACCTGGAACCACCGCTCGTAGTTCTCCTTCTGGTGGAGCCATTTGACGAAGTCCTTCGCCAGCTTCATGTTCTTCGAGTACTTCATGACCGAGTGTTGGAAGGGCACGTAGAGGGCGAACTGGCCTGCGGGGCCCTTGGGCAGGAGCGCGGCGTGCTCGATGTCCTGGACCATCGGCTCGCCCTTCTCGTCCCTGATCTTTTCCCTCTGACGCTTGGCCACGATGTAAATCGACGCGCCGTTCAGCGTCGCCGAAATCTCGCCGGAATGGAACGCACGGTTGTTGCTGGTATCGTCCCAGGCCAGCCCGCCCTCGTCGCACGCGTCCTTCCAGAAGGCCTGCATGAACTTCACCGCCTCGACGGCGCCCTTGGAGTTGATCACGACCTTCTTGCCGGTCCGGTCGACCTCGGCGCCGCCGAAGCTCCAGAGCAGCGGATAGGCGAACGTCGGCGGGTCTCCGGCGCTGTGGCCGAGCGCCTGCCCGACGGGCTTGCCCTTGGCCTTGAGCTTCCTGCCAACCTCACGCCATTCGTCCCAGGTCTGCGGGAACTCCTTGACGCCGATTTCCGTGTGCCACGAGCGTCGGTAGGCGATGGCGTTGCCGACGATGCCGTGGGGTACGGCCAGCCACTTGCCGTCCACTTTCGACGTGACGTTGAAGACGTCGTAGTAACCCTTCTGCGCCTTCCCGATCGGCTCGGCCACGTCAGACACGTCCACGAGGGCGCTGGCATAGAGGTGCGGCCAGTTGTAGAGCATCATAATGATGTCGGCGCCGGCGCCGGACTGGACCGCGGCGGTGATGCGCGGCTGCAGGTCGTTGAAGTTGATGAACTCGAACACGACCTCGGCGCCGAGCGCCTTCGACGCCTCCGGCGCCTGCCGCTTCAACTCGACGTCCGCCTCCGGGATGAAGTCCACCCAGCGCAGGATGTGCAACCTCGTCCCCTGGGCGTGGGCTGGCGCCCGGCGCGCGGCGACGATGGACTCGAGGCCCGTCGCCGCGACGCCCGCCGCAAGGCCAGTGGTTTTCAGAAACTCTCTGCGTCTCATGCGTGCCCTCCGCGCCATGGTCGTCGTCTAGCCCTCGTAGATCTGCTTCAGCTCCGCCGCCGCCCACTTCACGGCGTCCTCGGCGCTCAGGCCCTGAACGGCCTTGGCGTACATGTCCGTAATGATGTACTTCGAGAACACCTCGGTCGCCTTCGCCGTCGCCGGCCCTGCATGGCCGAAGATGCGCGTTGTCCGTGCGGCCGTGCGGAACATCCGGAGCGGCTCGTCCACCTTGCCCCACATCGGGTGATTCTCCCAGCTCTTGGTCGCCCCCACGCTGTACCCTTCCTGCGTCAGGAACCACTTCTCGTAGTTCTCCTTCTTGTGGAGCCAGCGCAGGAGCTCCTTCGCGAGCTTCGGGTTCTTCGAGTATTTCATGATCGCATGCGACATGGGGAGGTACAGGTGGAACCGGCCCGCGGGCCCGGAGGGTAGGGGCGCGTGGTCGATGTCCTGCCACATCGGCTCGCCCTTCTCGTCCTTGATCTTGTCCCTCTGGCGCTTGGCCACGATGTAGATCGAGGCGCCGTTGAGCGTTGCCGAGATCTCGCCCGCGTGGAACGCGCGGTTGTTGTTCGTGTCGTCCCACGCAAGGCCGCCCTCGTCGCAGCACTCCTTCCAGAACGCTTGCATGAACTTCACCGACTCCACGGCGCCCTTGCTGTTGATGGCGACTTTCGCGCCGCTCGGATTGGTCTCGGCGCCGCCGAAGCACCACAGCATCGGATAGGAGAAGGTCGGGGCGTCGCCGAAGGTGTGGCCGAGGGTCTGGCCGTACGGCTTGCCCTTCTGCTTGAGCTGGGCGAAGACCCGCCGCGCCTCGTCCCAGGTCTTCGGGTACCCGTTGGCGCTCACCTCCCTGAGCCACGACCTCCGGTAGGCGACGGCATTGCCGATGATCGAGTGTGGCAGGGCGAGCCACTTGCCGCTGACGTAGGCCGACGCCGGCCAGACGTCGTAGAACCCGCCCTCGGACCTGGCCAGGGCGGTCGCGAGGTCGCTGACGTCGACGAGCGAGCTTCCGTAGAGCTGCGCCCAGTTCCAGAGCATGATGAAGATGTCGGCGCCGGAACCCGACTGGATCGCGGCCGTGATGCGCGGCTGCAGGTCGTTGGCGTTGATGGTCTCGAGCACGACCTCGGCGCCGAGCGCCTTGGAGGCCTCCGGCATCTGGCGCTTGAGCTCGACGTCCGACTCGGGGATGAAGTCCACCCAGCGGACCATGTGGAGCTTGGTCCCCTGCGCGTAGGCGGGCGCCCGGCGCGCCGCGATGATTCCCTCGATGCCGGTCGCCGCAGCTGCTGCGGTCGCGGTCGTCACCTTGATGAACTGCCGGCGATTCAACTCCTTGGCGTCCATGTGTGATCCTCCCTGATCAACACGACGGGCAACCGTCGCTGGCAGCGGCGCTGCATGCGGCGGATCGCTCTGTGGCCGTGCTGCGTGGGGCCTAACCTTCGAGAAAAGCGTCGAATTTGTAGCACCTGCGCACCGAAGTGTCAACTAGCTCGTGGCGCCCTGCGCCATGAGTGTGGGCGGTCTGAAGGCAAACGCGAGCGCCATCGCCCCGGCCCCGATGGCGGTGGAGGCGATGAAGAGCCAGGCGTAGGTCCCGAGGACGTCGTGGATCCAGCCCCCGGCGAACGAGCCGAGACCCATGCCGAGCGTCGAGATGAGGAAGACCGCCCCGTACGCCGTCCCCATCATCTTCTCGCCGAAGTATTCGCGCGTGACGAGGGCGTAGAGGGGCATGACGCCGCCGTAGGCCACGCCGAAGACGACGGCGGCCGCGTAGAAGCTCCCGGCCTCGCGCGTGAAGAGGTATGCGAAGACCATCGCCGCCTGGAGGGTCAGGCCCGCGACGAGGGTGGGCTTGGCGCCGAAGCGGTCGGCGAGGAGGCCGCAGCCGATCCGCCCGGCGATCGACGCCAGGCCCGACACGCCGAACACCGTCGCGGCGACCATCGCCGCCACGCCCTGGTCGATCGCATGCGTCACCATGTGGAAGATGGGGCCCGAGTGCGCCGCGCAGCAGGCGAAGTGCGTGAGCGCGATCGCCCAGAACTGCGGGGCGCGCAGCACCTGGGCCGTCGAGTAATCGCGCTGCGGAGCCGAGCGTCCCCCGAGCGCCACGGCGCCCATGTCGCTCGGGGCGTTGCGGATGAGGAGCGCCACCGGGATCACCACGAGCCACGCGAGGTCGCCCAGGAGCAGCATCGCGACGCGCCAGTCGAACAGGCTCGTCAACCAGCGGCTGACCGGGGCCATCAGGAACGTGCCGAGGCCGATCCCGGCGGAGACGACGCCGACGGCGAGGCCGCGGCTCGCGGTGAACCACTTCGTCGCGGTGGCCGTCAGCGGCGCGTAGAACGCGCCCACGGCGAATCCGACGAGGACGCCGAAGGTCACGTAGAACTGGCCGAGCGTCGCGGCCTGGCTCGACAGCACCAGGCCCAGGCCCAGGATGAAGCCGCCCGCGGCGGCGACCACGCGGCCGCCGATCCGGTCGGAGAGCGCCCCCCACACGAACGAGCCGACCCCCATCGCGATCCAGTTGATCAGCGCGACCAGCGAGATGGCGCTCCGGCTCCAGCGCATCGAGTCCTCGATGGGCTTGAGGAAGACGGCGAGCGAGAAGAGGGCGCCCATGCCCACGGCGATCACGGTGGCGGCGGCCGCGAGGACGACCCAGCCGTAGAAGACTCCGCGCTGACTCATGGGCGCGGTCTACGATAGCATGAACGCCATGTGGCATCTCGTCTGGCCGGCGGTCGCGTTCGCAGCGGTGCTCTTCGCCGCGCTCGTCGTCCGCAGTCTGCTCAAGCGGGTGCTCCGCCGGCGGATGCGGGCGCCCGACGCCCTCGCGGCGTTCCTCAAGGCCGTCCGCGTCCCCTCGCTCCTGTGGGCTGCCGTCGTCGCCCTCTGGCTCGCCATCGAGGTCTCGGAGCTGCCACGACGGATCACCGCGCAGCTCGAGGTCGCGTTCCAGGTCGCGCTCATCCTCTCGATCACCTTCACGCTGGCCTCAGTCGTGGCGGCCCTCATCGGCCTCGCGAGCGAGCGGCGCGCGCTCGGCGGACCGGTCACCGGCCTCGCGCAGACCGCGTCGCGCGTGACGGTCCTCGTCGTCGGCGTCCTCGTCCTCCTGAGCGTCCTCGGGATCCACATCACCCCGATCCTCACCGCGCTCGGCGTGGGCGGCCTCGCCGTCGCGCTCGCCCTCCAGGACTCGCTCGCCAACCTCTTCGCCGGGATGCACCTGCTCGCCGACAAGCCGATCCGCGTCGGCGATTACGTGAAGATCGCGGACACGACCGAGGGGTACGTCGTGGACATCGGCTGGCGCTCCACGCGGCTCCGGATGCTCCAGAACACGGTCGTCGTCGTGCCGAACAAGAAGGTCGCCGAGTCGATCATCACCAACTATGACCTGCCCGAGCCGCGGCTGTCGCTCGCGATCCGCGTGAGCGTGGGCTACAAGAGCGACCCGGACCACGTCGAGCGGACGCTCGTCGACGAGGCGACGAAGGGGTTGGGGCAGATTCCCGGGCTCCTCGCCCATCCCGCGCCGTTCGTCCGCCTCATCCCCGGGTTCGGCGAGTCGTCGCTCGACTTCACGCTCAACGTCGAGGTGGCATCGTTCGTGGACCAGTACGTGGTCCAGCACGAGCTGAGAAAGCGGATCCTGCGCCGCCTGCGCGCGGAGGGGATCGAGATCCCGTACCCGGTGCGGACGGTGGAGCTGCGAGACGCGCGGTTCGAGGCGTCGCGGGGCTCAGACCCAGAGCGCGGCGGGAGCGAGCGCTAGGTCGGGGAAGGGCTCGGCGCTCACACGCGTGTCGCCGACGATCCGACCGGCGAGCCCATCGCCGCCTTCGCCGAGCGCGTAGACCTCCACGGAGCGGCTGTCGGGATCCAGCCGCGCGAGGTCACTGCTGACGCGCAAAACGCAGCTCCGTGTCGGATTGGTTGTCGATCGAGCGCGTCCAGACGAGGTTGGCCCGGTTGTCGCCGTCGAGCGCCAGCGACTGGAAGTCGAGCAGCTCGCGGTTGCCGCTGCAGCCGGTGCCTTCGGTGCAGATCGGACCGCTCTTCACGGGCGTCGGGTCGACAATCTGCAGGCCGGAAAACGTCGCGCCGCCGTCGGTGCTTTCCAGGTAGCTCTCGAACCAACGAGCGTCCTCGGGAACGGTCCCAGGCGTCCCGGTGGCGTCCGTGTTGTAGAGTGAGACCGCCACCTTCGAGCCCTTGGCGGCGATCCACGGATAGACTGAGGCCCCGGCGTCAACCAAGGTGCGCGGCGGCGACCACGTCGAGCCCCAGTCGGTCGAGTCGGCGAATCGGACCCGGCTGCGGTCCCCCTCGATCTCCATCCAGACGGCCACGAGGTGTCCGCCACCGGCGTTCGCCACCACGGGGAACGCCTGCGTGGTGTCGGCCGAGCTCGGCGGCGAGACGTCGCGGTTCGTGAACAGCAAGCCGCCGCTGGTGGAGCGGGCGAACCTCACCCCGCCGGTGGAGGTCGCGTAGACGAACCCCACCTTGTCGCCCAGCCCCAGCAGGCCGATCCCCCGCTCGGAGATCAGGGTGCCTGGTGGGCAGATGCAGCCCATCTGGTCGGCGGGCGTCGCCGCCACGGTCCGGAGGAGGAAGCTGACCCCGCCGTCCACCGACTTCGACACCACGAGGCCGGCCGGGATCTGGTGCGTCAGGTGGTAGACGGTCCCGCCGCCCGGGGTCGATATCCACTGTCGGTCCTGCACCACCGTGCCCTCGAGGGGGTTGGCGATCCAACTCTCTCCCTGGTCCGTCGAGAAGGAGACGGTCGCGCTCCCCAGCCAGAGATCGGTCATGTAGATTTTCCCGGTCTCCGGATCCAGCGAGAGGTCGGAATCTCCGCCCCCCGGAAAGAGGCCGCGAAGACCCGCGGGAGTCTTGACCCAGGTCGCGCCGCCGTCGGTCGAGCGGTAGACGAAACTCGCAGAGCCGGGCAGGCTGGAGAGGAACCCGGCCGGAGCGTTGACGTAGATCGTGCCGTCCTGGGCGATGTCGATCCCCGGCTCCCCGGTGTCATCTCCGGTGATGATCACTGGCGAGCCGAACGTCGCCGCACCCGCGGTTCCCGGCGCAGCGGTACTGAATGGCTGCCGGGGAATCGGGTCGATCTCGCCCGGCAAGCTGGGCTGAATGGGCGCAATACCCAGGAGCCCAGCGGGCACGGGAACCACGGGGAGCCCGATGAGCCCAACCACCCCCACCATCGCCGTCACATGCCACCGCCTTCTCATGTGCTGACGCCTCCTCCCCCAACGCCGATTCCTTTGCGGACAACATAGGTTCGGGGGCGGAGCGGGCAATCAGGTGAACTACCGCAACCTCTGTCGGCAGATCCCTGATGCTGCCCAGGTAAAGTCGCTGAGACCCGCCGGTCAGGCGCGGCGCGCGAAGTGAGCTTCGACGGCGCGGAGGTCGGCTTCCGTGTCGACTCCGATCGTGGGCTCGTCGGTCTCGACGACCGTGATCGGGATCCCGTTCTCGAGGAATCGCAACTGCTCGAGCTTCTCGGCGAGCTCGAGCGGCGAGGGTGGCAGGAGGTGGAAGGCCTCGAGCGCGGCGCGCCGGTAGGCGTAGAGGCCGATGTGCCTGAAGCGAGCAACGCCTCGTCCGTCGCGGTCGTACGGGACCGGGTACTTCGAGAAGTAGAGCGCCCGGCCGTCGGTGGCGCAGACCACCTTGTTCACGTTCGGGTTGTCCGCCTCGTCGGGCAGGAGCCGGATCTTGAGCGTCGTCACCTGGGCGCCCGGGCGCTCCCTGAACGGCGCGACGAGGAGCGCGACGTGGCGCGGCGTGATCAGCGGCTCGTCGCCCTGGATGTTCACGTACACGTCGGCGGCGCGCGACTGCGCGACCTCCCAGACGCGGTCCGTTCCCGACGGATGCTCCGGCGACGTCGGCATCGCGGGGACGCCGAATCGCGCGCACGCCGCGATGACCTCCTGCGCATCCGTCGCCACCAACACGTCGGCGAGATCGGGCGACCGCCTCGCCGCTTCGTGCACGCGGACGATCAGCGGCTTGCCCGCGACGTCGCGCAGCACCTTGCGGGGCAGCCGCGTGGACGCCAGGCGCGCGGGAATCACACCGAGGGCGGTGAGGGCCGGGCTCACGGGAACGTGCGGAGGGTCCGGAAGAGCGCGGCGCGCGCGTCGCCGTCAGCTCCCGCGGCCGGCGCGAACGGGAGGATCACGGGCTGGGTCAGGCCCGCGCGTGCGAACGCGGCGATGCGCTCGCGGCAGTGCGCTTCGGGCCCCACGACCCCGAGACCGTCGAGGAAGCGCGGCGAGACCTGTCGTACCGCGCCGGCCCGGTCGCCCGCCCTCCAGGCGGCGTTCACCGCGTCCACCTCGTCTTCGAACCCCACGGAACGGAAGAAGCTCGCGTAGGCATCCACGGCCGCGTAGCCGGTGATCTCGCGCGCCAGGGTCTCGCGCGCGGCGGCCACGTCGTCCGTCACGCACGTGCGGACGAACGCGGCGATCTCGAAGCCGTCGAGCGTCCGCCCTCCGCGGCGCGCCCCGGTCTCGAGGCGCTTGATCGAAGCCGGCACGGTCTCTGGCGGGATCCAGTTCAGGACCGCGCCGTCGGCGATCTCGCCGGCCAGCTCCAGCATCTCGGGTCCGAGCGCGGCGAGAAAGACGCGCACCGGCTCGGTCGGCGCGGGCGCGGTCAGCCGGAAGTTCTTCACGCTGTAGAACGCG
>QHTD01000350.1 GCA_003220675.1 Candidatus Rokuibacteriota bacterium
AGGAGGGCGACCAGGAGGAGGAGCAGCGCCGCGCGGCCTCGGAGCATCAGTTGCCGAACAGCGGGCGCCCGAGCGTCGTCGGGAAGAGGTCGTCGAGATAGAAGTGGAGCTGCGCACGGACGCCGACGTTTTTCCCTGCATCGGCGTTGACCGGTACCACCGCCTCGATGCCGATCTGGAAGTATCGCCCCGCCCAGATGATCCCCGGATTGACGGTCCCGGTCGTGTAGCGCGCGCGGGGGCCGTCGACGGGAGTCTGGAGCGCGACTTCGACCAGGGGAATCATGCGATTGAACGGGCGCGGGAGCCCCACGTCGCGCACCACGGACTGGAGGTACTGGAGGCCGTACTGCAGGGAGAAGCCCCACGTGAAGAGGGTCGGATTGAACTCCCGCTCGACCTCGACGTCGCCGTCTGCCGTCGACGAGATCTTCTGGTTTCGGACCCGCGACGGCACCGCCCAGCCGAAGGCCCCCGTGAGGGCAAGCGGTCTCAGCAGCTCGAGACCGTCCGGAAGATCGCCGAACCCCTTGCCGAAGAACACCGAGGGCGTCACGGTGTCGAACGACTCTGCGTCGACCTTCTTGCCGCCGGTGCCACCGACATCCCAGCCGACGCCGACCGACAGCACCGTCTCGTGCGCTTCGCTCTTGAAGAACTGGTACTTCAGCGAGAGCTCTAGATTATCGAAGCCCGTCACGGACTTTCCCCCAGCGGGGTCGATCGCCTTCCACGTGCCGCCGAGCGAGAGCCCGAGGTCGGGGGTGAGGCGCTTGGCAAGCTCGCCGCTCACGTCCGTTTCCTTGCGCGGAAGCGTGTCGCCCGTCCCCGGCAGCTTGCTGTGGAAGACCGTCGGGAGCGAGAGCTCGTCGGCGACGAACGGATCGTCCACGACGAGCGTCGCGGGAAAGAAGCGCTTGCCGGCGAGGCCGTGGGCCCACGCCGGCTCGGTCCCGGCCGCGACGACCACCGCGGCCAGCAGAGAAACGCTCAGCATCGTTTTCATGGATTCCCTCCGTGAGATGTGGTCGAGCGGATCGCAACTAGACGCGCGCGGAGGGTGGCGCGCGTCCAAGGCGGGCGCCGAGCGGACGGTCGGTGGGAGCGAGCGGACCCTGCTCGCGGAAGAGCGTCGCGGCGAGGAGAGCCTGCGTCTCCACTGCGACAGGCTGGGCGGGCGAGGCGTCGGCGTGAGCGGCGAGCGAGGCGGTCGCGCACGCTGCACTCGCCGCGTGGTCGGGCCCGTGGTGAGCCGAGTGGAGCGCGGACTGGAACGCGAATCCCAGGAGGACGAGCACCAGCGCCGCGGCCGCCAGGCGGAGGCTCCGCCTGCGGCGGAGCGCAGGCGCCGCCGCGACCACGAGGACCAGCAGCGGCCAGACGAGCGCCGGTGCCCCGGGAGCAAACGCCGCCTCGACCGCCGACGTCTGCGAGCCCTCGTGGGCCCAGGCCGATCCCGCTGCGCCGAGCAGGCTCGCGGCGAGAAACGCGGGGATGACGAGGGCGCCGAGACGCATGAGCGGCACTCTACCCGAACAACGCCCCCGGCTCAACGTCGGTTCCGCCTTCCGGTACACTAGCCGCGTGTACGCGTTCGGGCTCGCCGTGCGCTGGGCGCACCTTGCCTGCTCTGTCCTCCTCGTCGGCGCTTCGGCGATCCTCGTGCTGGCCGGCCGCTCGGATCGCCCGACGGCGCTCCACTGGGAGGGACGTCTGCTCGCCTGGTCCCGCGCCCTCACTCTCGGGGCCCTCGCCTCCGGGCTCGTCCAGCTCGCCCTCCAGACGGCGCTCCTCGAAGGGCGTGCCGCGGCCGCGCTCGAACCTTCGGCGATCGTGCGGGTGCTCGTCGAGACCCAGGCCGGCCACGTCTGGCTCGTCCGCTACAGTGTCCTCCTCTTACTCGCGGGCTTCCTGATGACACGTCTCTCTGTCGAGCGCAGGGTGGACTGGCGCGCCGCGCGGGGCGAGGCGGTGCTGCTCGGCGCCGCTGCCCTCGTCCCGATCGCGGCGTCGAGCCACGCCGCCGCGGTGGAGCCGTCCACGGCGCTCGCGATCGCCGTGGACGGGTTTCACCTTCTCGCCACGGGCGTGTGGGCCGGCGGGCTCCTGCCGCTCGCCCTCCTGCTCCGCGCCGCCGGCCGCGAGGAGGGCGCCGACGCGCGGCCCTACGCCGTCCTCGCGGCGCATCGCTTCTCCGGCTGCGCGCTCGCCGCGGTGCTCGCGCTCGTGCTCTCAGGCACGACGATGGCGGTGACGAACGTCGGCACGGTCGCCGGACTCGTCGGAACCCGGTACGGGCGCCTGCTGCTCTTGAAAATCGCCCTGCTGGTTCCGGTCCTGACACTCGCGGCCGTGAATCGCTCGGTCCATCTCCCGCGCCTCTCCGCCGATGGTGCGACGGTCGGGCGCCCGGCGATGCGGCGCCTCGCGCGCTTCGTCGTCGCGGAGGGCGCTCTCGCGCTCGCAATCCTCGCCGTCGTCGGCGCGATGGGCGTCACGCCGCCCGCGCGCCACGAGCCGCCCGAGTGGCCGTTCTCCTTCCGCCTCTCGCTGGTGGCGCTCGAGGGCGCGCCCGACGCGGCGACCCGGGCCCTCGTCGGCAGCCAGCTCGCGGTGCTCGGCCTGGTCGGCGTGGTCGCGGCGCTCGTCCGCCAGGTCTGGCGGCTGCGCCTCCTCGCCGGGGGGATCATCATCCTCGCTGCGGGCGCCGGCCTTGCGCTGCCACCGCTCGCCCTCGACGCCTACCCGACGACCTACTTGCGCCCGGCCGTCCCGTACCAGGCGACGGCGATCGCGACGGGTGCGGCGCTCTACCAGACGAACTGCGCCGTCTGCCACGGGACGACCGGCGCCGGCGACGGCCCGGGCGGTGGCCGCCTGCTCCGGCGGCCGGCCGACCTCCGCGCGCCCCACACGGCCCAGCACACCGCGGGTGACCTCTTCTGGTGGATCACCCACGGCATTCCGCTGGCCGCGATGCCGGCGTTCGGCGACCGCGTGAGCGAGGAGGAGCGGTGGGACCTCGTGAACTTCCTCCGCGCACTGTCCTCCGCGCACGCGGCGCGCAGCCTGGGACCCGTCGTCGAGCCCGAGCGCTCCTGGCTCGTGGCGCCCGACTTCACGTTCGCCGTCGGCCCGACGCCGACGCGCGCTCTCAAGGAGTACCGCGGGCGGCGGATCGTGCTGCTCGTCCTCTATGCGCTGCCGGGCTCGCGCCCGCGGATGGCTCAGCTCGCGCAGAGCTACGACGTCCTCGTTACCCTAGGCGCCGAAGTCATCGCCGTGCCGACCGACGCCGCGCCCGACGCCCTGAAGCGGCTCGGGGCCGAGCCGCGCGTCTTGTTCCCGGTGGTCACCGACGGTGCCGCCGAGATCGTCGCGGCGTACCGCCTCTTCGCCCGCTCGCCCCACGCCGAGCTCTTGATCGACCGCCAGGGTTACATCCGCGCGATCACGCGCGAGAGCGGCGAGGCCGCCGAGATGAGCGCGCTCCTCGCCGAGATTCAGCAGCTGAACGAGGAGAAGACGACGACGCCGGCGCCCGAGGAGCACGTACATTGATGCGCGCTTGGCGGGCCGTGGTCTTGATCAACCTGGCCCTCCTGATCGGCGTCGGCTGGGGGTATCTGTACTGGGGACTCAGGGCAAGGAACCTGGAGCGCGAGCTCGCCGTGGCGCGCGCGACTACTGGCAACATCGAGCGCGAGTGGAAGGTCGAGGGCGTGGTGCGCGCCATCCTGCCCGAGATCAACGTGCTGGTCCTCACTCACGGCGAGATCCCCGGCTACATGCCCGCGATGACGATGGGCTTCCGCGCCGCCTCCCCCAAGATTCACGAGTCCGTTCGGGTGGGAGACGCGGTACGATTTACCGTGCGGGGTGTGCCACCGAACGTGGCCATCATCACGATCGAGAAGGCTAGGTGAGGAGGACGGGCGTGCTGGGACGGGTCGTCACGCTGATGCTGGCCGCCGTGCTGGGCGCCGGCGTGCCTGCCTGGGCGGCGACGCTCTTCATCACCAACACCAAGTCCGAGTCGGTCTCGATCATCGACACCGACACGCTCGAGGTCGTCGGCACGATCCCGCTCGGCGGCGGCAAGCCGAACCGGATCGTCTTCCACCCGGACGGCAAGACCGCGTGGGTCGTGTACGACAAGAGCCATGACCTCGGCGTGATCGACGCCGAGGCGCGGAAGCTCGTCCGGCGCGTCAAGGTCGGCGGCAACCCGTACAACCTCGCTTTCACGCCCGACGGGAGCCACCTGCTCGTGCTCGACTGGTCGAGCGACACAAGCAACGACGCGGTGATCTTCTACGACCTCAAGGCGGAGAAGATCGACGGGCGCATCGAGGTCTCGACCTGGCCGGCCCACGGCGTGTTCTCGCGCGACGGCAAGCTCCTCTACGTCTCGGGCGAGACCGCGGGCGACGTGACCGTGATCGACGCCGCCGCGCGGGCGGCCGTCACGCGCGTCGTCCACGGGGGCGGCGACGCGATGGGGCTCGCGCTGACCGGTGACGGCAAGACCCTCTACGCGGCCGCGGGGGAGAACAAAGCGATCCTCAAGATCGACACGGCCACCCACAAGGTCGCGGGCCAGATCGCGCTACCCGGCGTCGTCCACGAGGCGACCCTGACGCTGGACGGCAAGTTCCTCTACACGACGCTCCGCAAGACCAACAAGATCGTCGTCGTCAGGACCGCCGACGACACGATCGTCGCGACAATCCCGCAGAAGGGCTACCCCGACCTCGTGACGATGGAGCCGGCGGGGCGGTTCGCGCTCGTCACCAATCGCTACGCCGATCTCGTCAGCGTGATCGATCTCGCCTCGCAC
>QHTD01000351.1 GCA_003220675.1 Candidatus Rokuibacteriota bacterium
ATCTTCATTGCGATGGCCATGACGACCGGACCCGGGTCGGCGATCGACCATCCTCCACCGAGAATGTAGAACTTGCCATTGATCGCCTGGGCAGAATCCGCCAACAGCATGGTGACCTTCATGGATCCGTCACTCGGACATTTTGAGGAGGAGCCCGGTGCGCCGCGCGCGCTGGAGCGCGGCGAAGAAACACCAGTGGGCGAGCGCCGCGTAGACGGCCGACAGCGCGAGCCCGGCCGCGATCGGGGCGCGGAACTCCGGCGCGAAGCCGAAGTGCGCGCGGTACGCGTCCAGGAAGTACGTGAGCGGGATCGCCGCGGCGACCGTCGCGACGGGCTCCGGCAGGACGGAGACCGGGTAGTAGAGCCCCGCGAGCACGAGCACGAGGTTCACGCTGGCCCACGCGAAGGCTTCCGCCCGGTTGCCGAAGAGCGTGATCAGCGCGCAGACGAAGACGCCGACGATCCACGCGTTGAGGAAGCAGCCCAGGACGAAGACGGCGACCGGAAGCCATCCGGGCGCGAGGACCCGAAAGTCGAAGGCCCACCAGCCGAGCGCCGCCAGCAGGAGGAAGAGTGCCCCGCCCCGCGCCATCCCGACCAGCCATGAGCCGAGCGTGAGGTGGCGGATCCCGATGGGCGCGAGGAACTGGTGCTTCAGCGACTTCGACCAGACGTCCAATAGAACGGCGTACGCGACCTCGAGCTGGCAGACGTTGACGACCGAGAGCGCGATCGTGCCGATCAGGACGAACGACGCCTGCTCCGGCGTCAGGTGGAGGAACCGGGTCATGAGGCCGATGGACAGCACGCCCACGATCGGCCAGAAGAGGAGCTCGAAGAAGAAGAACACGTTGCGCGAGGCCATGAGCGCGTTGCGGACGACCACGGCCCAGACCGCGAGCAGCTCAGCGCGCCAGCTCAACGAACACCTCCTCGAGCTCCGGCTCCCTCACCCGGATGTTCCTCACCACGACGCCCTCCGCGTGGAGCGCGCGCAGGAGGTCGGGCAGCCGCTTCTCGGCGTCGTCCACCGTGCATTCGATCCAGCCGGCCACCTCGGCGCAGCGTAGCACGCCGGGCGTCTCGGCGAGCCAGGGCACGGCGGGCGGGTCGAGACGGAGCGCGATCACGTCGCCCAGGCGGATCTGGCGCTTGAGCTCGCCCGGCGTGCCGCGCGCGAGGATCGCACCCGCCTTGATGAACGCGATCTCGTCGCACAGCTCGTCCGCCTCGCGCATGTAGTGCGTCGTCAGCACGATCGTCATCCCCCGCTCTCGCCGGAGGTCGGCGATATGGCGGCGGACGCGCACGGACACGTCGGGGTCGAGGCCGAGCGTTGGCTCGTCGAGGAAGAGCAGTTCGGGGTCGTTCACGAGCGACTTGGCGAGCGCGACGCGCTGCTTGAGCCCGGTCGACAGCTCGCTGTAGGGCGTCCGCCGGTGGGCGGAGAGCTCGCAGAGTTCGATCAGCTCGTCGACGCGCCGGCGGAGCTGCCGTCCGCTGAGCCCGTAGAGGCGCCCGTAGAACCCGATGATCTCACCCACCCGCAGGCTCCACAGGAACGACGGTCGGCCGCTCGCCATGTTGAGCCGCCGGCGGAGCCGGGCCGCGTCGCGGGCCACGTCGTGGCCCAGCACGGTGACGCTCCCCGAATCCGGCGTCAGCAGGGTCGCCAGGATCGACAGGAGCGTCGTCTTCCCCGCGCCGTTCGGTCCGAGCAGTCCGACGATGGCGCCGCGCGGGACGGTGAGCGACACGCCGCGCAGCGCGGCCGTGCGGGTCGGGCGGAACCACCCCGACTTGAAAGTCTTCGTCACGTCCCGGGCGTCGATCGCGAGCACAGGCCCCGATGGTAACATGCGGTGCATGACGACCCCTGGCGAGTGGCGCTGCGCCGCGGCGAGCGTGCCGCCAGGCCGCACCGCGACGTTCCGCCTCGAGTGCGGCGGGCGCCGCGTGAGCGGGTTCGTCGTCAACTTCGACGGCGGCTACCACGCCTACCTCAATCGGTGCGCGCACGTCGGCACGCCGCTCGACCTCTGGCCGAACGAGTTCTTCACCGAGGACGGCCGCGCCCTGATCTGTTCGACCCACGGCGCGATCTACGAGCCCGCGACCGGGCTCTGCACGGCCGGGCCGTGCGTGGGCGATCGCCTGAGCCGCCTGCCGCTCCGCCTGGACGGCGACACCCTCGTGGTGACCTGCCCGTGAGCGAAGCGCACGAGGTCGAGGAGGCCAACGCGCGCTTCTATCGCGCCTTCGAGACGCTCGACCTGGTTCAGATGGACGCGGTGTGGGCGCATGCCGACCACGCCAAGTGCGTCCACCCGGGCTGGCCACTCCTCACCGGCTGGGAGGCGGTGCGCTCCTCCTGGGAGGCGATCTTCGAGAGCACGGAGGAGATGCGCTTCACCCTCGGCGACGTCCGCGTCGAGGTGGCGGGAGAGTTCGCCTGGGTCACGTGCACGGAGAACATCCTCTCGGAGGTGCACGGCCGCGTCTCGGTGACCGCCGTGCTGGCGACGAACCTCTTCGAGCGCGCACCCGATGGGTGGCGGATGGTCCACCATCACGCCTCGCACGTCCTGGGCTCGATGCCGGAAACCGCCGCCTGACCTCGTTTCCTTGACCTGGCCCAGGCGGCGGCCGACAATAGCCGCACGATGGCGGACAAGCGCATCACGCTGAGCGACGTGCCGCGCTACGTGCAGAGCGGGATGATGATCGGCGTCGGGGGCGGGCCGGTCATGATCACGCCGATCGCGATGATCCGCGAAGTCCTCCGGAGCGGCGCGCGCGACCTCCGCGTGGTGGCGTCCTCGACGGGCGGCTTCGGCATCGATTTGATGATCGGCGCCGGGGCCGTGGCCTCGGTGGAGTTCGCCCAGATCGTCCTCAACGAGTTCGGCCCGGCGCCGAACTTCCGTCGGTACGCGGAGAGCGGCCGGCTCCGGTGTCTCGACCATACCTGACCCGGGCTCCTGGCGGGGCTCCAGGCGGGGGCTCAGGGGATACCGTTCATGCCGGTCCGGGGTCACGTCGGCTCCGACTACGAGCGCCTGAGACCGGAGTTCCGCGTCATCCAGAACCCGTGGGCACCGTCGGAGCGAGTCATGCTCGTGCCGTCGATCAGCCCCGACGTGGCGCTGATCCACGCGATCGCGGCGACGGAAGACGGCATGCTCCTCCTCGACCACATGGAGGACGACGCGCTCCTCGCCCAGGCGTCGCGGACGGTCGTGGCGTCCACGGAGCGGGTCGTCTCATCCCAGGAGCTCCGTCGCTCCGGTGAGGGCGTGATCCTCGAGGGGATCCACGTCACCGCGCTCGTCGAGGCTCCCGGCGGCGCCCTGCCGACGCTCGTCCGCGGAGCGTACGCCCTCGACGCGGATCGGATCCGCGAGTACATTGCCGCCGCGACCGATGACGCGACGTTCAAGCGCTATCTTGACCGGCACATCTACGGCTGACGTCGCGCGCTACACCAAAGAAGAGCTGATGGCGTGCGTCATCGCCCGCGAGGTGCGCGACGGCGAGACGGTGGCGGTCGGCACGCTCGCTGCCATCCCCGCGTGTGGAGTGCTTCTCGCCCACTTCACCCACGCGCCGCGCGCGACCGTGATCATCATCAACCATCCGGACTACTGGCCCTTCCGCGGCGGCTCGAAGGAGTTCTACGACTTCGCCCAGCGTGGGAAGCTCGACCTCTTCTTCCTCTCGGGTGGCCAGATCGACCGGCACGGCAAC
>QHTD01000174.1 GCA_003220675.1 Candidatus Rokuibacteriota bacterium
GGAGCGGACGGTCTGGTGGAGGTCGGCTCGCGTCAGCCGGATGTCGTCATCGTCGACCTCGGGTTGCCCGACGTCGACGGGATCGACGTCATCCGCCGGCTGCGCGAGTGGACGGCCGTCCCGATCATCGTGCTCTCGGCGCGGGGCCAGGAGCGCGACAAGGTGACGGCCCTCGACGCCGGCGCCGACGATTACGTGAGCAAGCCCTTCGGCGCAAGCGAGCTCCTCGCACGGATCCGGGTCGCGCTCCGACACACCGCCGGCGCGTCGCACGAGGCGGACGACGCGACGTTCACGATCGGAGAGCTCCGGATGGACCTCCTGCACCGGCAGGTGTTCGTCGGCGACCGCGAGGTGCGCCTGACGCCGATCGAGTACAAGCTGCTCGCGACGCTCGTCCGGCACGCGGGGAAGGTCGTCACCCACCAGCAGCTGCTTCGCGAGGTGTGGGGGCCGACGCACACCGACCAGGCCCACTACGTCCGCGTGTACATGGCTCATCTGCGCCACAAGCTCGAGGCTGAGCCGGCTCGTCCACAATATCTCCGCACCGAACCGGGTGTGGGCTACCGCCTCACGACCGAGTGACCGTGCAGGCCAGTACGAATGCGCCTGCTGCGCAGGAGCGACTACGGCGAAAACTCGCGCGCGAGCTCCTCGCGCAGCCGCTGCGCGAACTCGGCCTCCCGGGACTTGGCGAGACGCTGGCCGATCACCGCGCCCTCCCCCGTGAGGACTGCGCTCAGCTGGATCGCCTTCGTGCCGACCGGCGTCCGGTAGAAGCGCAGCAGCTCTTCGGCCTCAGCCTCGTTGAAGTGTTTCGCGTAGACCTCGATCAGCTCCTTCTCGAACAGCGCGCTGGGGAAGACGCCCACGAACGTGCGGCGGATCACGTCGACCAGCTTCTGTTCCTCCTCGGGCGACACGGGTCGCTTCAACTGGCGCTCGAGCCCCGGCTTCAGGCCGGGGACCAGGGCCTGCGCGACCGGCTGGAACATGGCGTCGGTGACCCCGGAGCCCGCCGCCATGTGCACCAGCTCGCGGATCGCGCGCTCGTGACGGGGGCGGAGCGGCGCCGCGCGCGACGGCTTCGCCTCGGGAGCCGGCGTCGGCTTTGCCCCGGGGACCGGCGACGGTTTTGCCCCGGGAACCGGAGACGGTTTCGCCTCGGGAGCCGGTGACGGCTTGGCCTGCGGAGCTGGCGCCGGCTTCGCCTCCGGAGCCGGTGACGGCTTCGCCTCGGGCGCCGGCGTCGGCGGCTCGGCGGGGGCTGGCGGCGGGAACTGAGAGTAATGCACGACGCCCTTCTCGTCGACCCACCGGTACAGCGGTTGCGCCGCCGCGTGTCCCGCGATCGATGCCACGACGATCGCGCTCAGGACCGTGAGCCGTGCGGGGCCAGGTCTCATGCTGCTGTCCTCCCTCCGGGAGCGCCCGAGCCTTCGCTCAGACCGTCACCGCGCGATAGGTCGGCGTGCGCCATTCCGCGTATCGCTTGTCGACGCCCCGGACGACTTCCATGTAGGCCTTGAGCACGCGCCGGGTGATCGGCCCGACCTCGCCATCACCGAGCGGGAAGCGATCGATCGAGACGATCGGCGTGATCTCGTAGCCGCTCCCGCAGAAGAACGCCTCCTCGGCGACGTAGAGCTCGGTGCGGTCGATCTCGCGCTCGACCACGTCCAGCCCGAGGGCAGTCGGGCAAATCTCTTCGATGAGGGTCGCGCGCGTGATGGACTCGAGGATGTCGGCGGTGACCGGCGGCGTGACGAGCCTGCCCTTGCGGACCATGAAGACTGTCGCGCCGGTGCCCTCGGCGACGTGTCCCTGCTGGTTGAGCAGGATCGGCGCGTCATAGCCGTCGGCCCTCGCCTGCAGGACCGCGAGGCGGCCGTTCTGGTAGTTCGGGCCGCACTTGAGCCGGATCGGGATCGCGTTGTCGGAGGTGCGCGTCCACGAGCTGACGCAGCAGCGCAGGCCCGCCGCCGAGATCCGGCCCCGCCGGCGAGGATTGATGTAGACGCCCGTCGGTGACGTGGCATCCATCCCAACGCCGACGACGTAGGCAACGAGGTGCATGTGCACGTCTTCGCGGATCGCGTTCCCCCGGAGGACCTCGCGCACGGCTTCATAGAGGTCGACGTCGCTGTACGGGACGGTGAAGCGCATCATCTTCATCGACTCACGCAGCCGCGTGAAGTGCTCTTGGAGTCGGAAGGCGTAGAGCTCTTCGTCGGCCTCGTTCCAGTACGCCCGCAGCCCCTCGAACACGTTGGTCCCGTAGAACACGGCGGCGCTGTCGACGGGCAGCACCGCCTCCGCCTGGGGCACGAGCTTGCCGTTCAGCCAGATCCTGAGTTCGTTCATCGCCGCTCCTCTGTGGGGTTCAGCTCCACCTTCACGCACCGCATCCTCCCAAGTTCAGCGACGCTTGACAAGCATTGACGAAGGGCCGAATCTTCCGCCGGTGGCGAGTTACCAGCATCGGGGCGAGCTCCGGGCGATCGCCCGGCGGGCGATGATCGAGCGCGGGCTCGAGCCGGACTTCTCCCCCGCGGTCCTTGCCGAGATTGGCGGAATCACGAGGCCTGCCGACGACCGCGATCCCGCCATCCACGATCTCCGCCACCTCCTCTGGGCCTCCATCGACAACGACGACTCGCGGGACCTCGATCAGCTCTCGGTCGCCGAGCCCGCGGGCGGGGACGCGATGAAGATCCTCGTCGCGGTCGCCGACGTGGACGCGGTCGTCCGGAAGGGCTCGGCGATCGACGGTCACGCGCGGACGAACACGACCTCGGTCTACACGGCGGCCGACGTCTTTCCGATGCTCCCCGAGAAGCTCTCGACCGACCTCACCTCGCTCGGCGAGGGCGACGAGCGGCTCGCGCTGGTCGTCGAGATGACGATCGGCGTGGACGGCGCCGTGGCAAGCGGCAACGTCTATCGCGGGCGCGTCGTCAACCACGCCAAGCTCGCCTACAACGCCGTCGCCGCGTGGCTCGACGCGACGGGGCCGGCGCCGCCGCGGGTCGCCGCGGTCCCCGGCCTCGACGTGCAGCTCCGACTTCAAGATCGGGTTGCCCAGGCGATGAGGGCCCAGCGCCACCGGCGCGGCGCGCTCAGTCTCGAGACGCTCGAGCCCAGGCCGGTGTTCGACGGCGACATGCTCGCCGATCTCCTCCCCGACGAGAAGAACCGTGCCAAGGAGCTGATCGAGGACTACATGATCGCGGCCAACGAAGTCACCGCGAAGTTCCTCGACGCGCGGGGGTCCCCGTCGCTGCGTCGGGTCCTCCGTGCCCCTGAGCGCTGGGAGCGCATCGTCGAGCTGGCGGCAGGCCTCGGTGAGCGGCTGCCGCCGGCGCCGGACGCGCGCGCGCTCGAAGCCTTTCTCGGAGCGCGACGCCGGGCGGATCCCGCGCGCTTCCCCGACCTGTCGCTCTCGGTGGTGAAGCTCCTGGGCTCGGGCGAGTACGTCCTCGACCCCCCGGGCGGCGCGCCCGACGGACACTTCGGGCTCGCCGTGCGGGACTACACGCACTCGACCGCCCCCAACCGGCGGTTCCCCGACCTCATCACCCAGCGCCTCCTCAAGGCGGCGCTCGCCGGACGGTCGGCGCCGTACACCGACGTGGAGCTCGCTGCGCTGGCCCGCCGCTGCACCGAGCAGGAGGACAACGCCGACAAGGTGGAGCGCCAGGTGCGGAAGTCCGCGGCGGCGCTCCTCCTCGCGTCACGGATCGGCGAGCGGTTCGACGCGATCGTGACCGGCGCGTCCCTCAAGGGGACGTGGGCGCGCGTGCTCCGGCCGCCGGTGGAAGGGAAGGTCGTCCGCGGGTTCGAGGGGATCGACGTCGGCGACCGGGTGCGCGTGGAGCTGGTGCGCACGGACGTCGAGCGAGGCTTCATCGATTTCGCGCGCGTCTCGTGAGCGGCCGATCCCCACGGATCTCGCGTCGAAGCTCGCCGGCCGATCAGACGGTGTCGGCCGGCACCAGGAGCACGCGCGTCCGGCGGACGCTGAGCCCCTCGGCGCCCGACTCATCGAGACGCGCGATCACGACGCGCGTCCGGTGGAGCGCCGTCACGAGGACGCGCTCGGCGTCGCCCGGACGCACGTACCACGCCGGATCTCCCGGGGAGAGCCGTCTGCTCACGGCGAGCCCGACCACGCCGCTGACCGGCCGCCAACGCGCCCGGAGCGGACGGGCGAGCGCCCCGAGCGCGACGACGAGAACCGCGAGGAGGGCCAGCGACTCGCGCGACGCGCTCGGGAGCGCCAGCGCCGCGCCGGCCCAGACACCGAGCCAGGCAACGAGCGCGTCGAGCCAGCGCAGGATGCGCGCCGTGACGGTCCAGCGCGCCACCGCCGCGGGCAGGGGTTTGAGCGGACCCCGCATGTCTTCGCCGAGCCTAGATCTCTTAAGTCAACCGGCGGCTAGAACACCTCCAGGAGGCTCAGCGGCCGGGGCTCCCGGCGGCGGTGAGCGGGGCCGAAGTGCTCGAGCAGCCCCTGGCAGATCAGCGGGAGCGCGATCGTCACGTCCGAGAAGCACATGACGTTCGGGCCGCCCTTCGCCTCCTTGCCCCACGAGATGCACTCGGTAGCGAGCGCGGCGCCACCCAGGCCGCCGTAGACGGTGTTGTCCGTGGTGATCTGGATCGCGGCGACGTGGGGCTTGGCCTCCGCGTTGCCGTGCCGCGACGAGACGCTCGTCGCCGTGATCTGGAGGAAGTCCTTGGGCACGCCGCCCCCGAGGAAGATCACGGAGGTCCCACGGCCCCCGGTGATCGCCGTGTCCATCATGTCCGTCGCGAGCTTGTAGTCGCGGAAGAAGTCGACGATCGGCGCCGCTTCGGCGCGGGCGGCCTTGTCGTACGCCTCGCCGATCGGCCCGTCGGGCAGCCCGCAGCAGAACACGGGGACCTGGCAGCGCGCGGCCGTCGCCAGGATCGAGCGTCGGAACCCCTTCTCCTCGAGCCAGAGGCCGAGCTCGTGGAGAAGCCGCACCGTCGGGATCGCCGGCTTCCGCCAGCGCTCGGCCAGGTCGTCGATGAACGCGCGCAGCACGCGGGTCTCCAGCTCGTCGTACCGCGCCTTGGAGACGATGTGGTCGTAGAAGCGGTAGTACCCCGCCATCCAGAGGTCGGCGTCGTCCACATCGTCGGCGCTGACGCGGTAGACGCGGTTGCCGTCCATCTGCTCGAGGAGGTCCTCGGTGATGTTGGCCGAGGTCGAGGCGAGCACGTCGACGTATCCGCGCTCCATGAGCCAGGTCACGAGCGGCCAGAGCCCCGCGCTCGACAGCGACGCGGCGTAGCCCAGGCAGATGAGGCTCGGGCCCTCGATCATGCGCTTCCATGTCTCGAACGCCTCGCCGAGCTGGCGCCCCTGAAAGGCGGAGGCGCGCATCCTCGTGAGCAGGGCGAGAACGGACTGGTTCTGGTCACCCTCGACGACGGCCATCGGCTCGCGGACGAGGCGCGGATCGTCGTACCTGGCGCGCTGGGACATGGTGTCACCCCTCCGGGTGGAGCCACGCGCGCGACTTGGCGTGCTCGCGCTCGCGCTCGGTGCGCAGAAACCGGTACCGGCTCCCCCGGGCGATCAACGCCTCCTGGACGGTGCCGCCGGGGAAGCACGCCTTGAGCTGGGGGACGACGCGGTCCCGATCGAAGAAGCGGCACGAGAAGATGTCGAAGTACGCGCGCTCCTCGTCGGGGAAGACGTGCAGGCTCACGTGGCTCTCCGCGATCATCGTCATCGCGGAGAGGACGCCGCGCCCGTCGGTCCCGCGGTCGCGGATGACGTAGGGGCGCATGATCGGCGTCATGCCGATCGAGCGCGGCAGCCGGTCGAAGAGCGCGAAGAGCGTGTCCATGCTCTGCGGCCCCTGGTAGGCGTCGATGTTGAGGAACAGATGGGGCCCGAAGTCGGCGTCCATGTCGGGCTCGGTGTCCTTGAGGTCCTGGCGATCCACCGTCTGGACCGTCGTGATCGCGCACGGGAAGACCGCCTCCAGGACATCCCTAAGGCGCCCGGCGTCGAAGGCCGTCGGCGCCACGAGGTCGGCGAAGTACGCCTCGCGAAACGAGAAGGTGTGGAGGGTGAAGTGGCCGCCCGCCAGGAAGACGAACGCGCTGACCCCGCAGTCCTCCGGCACGACCCCGTTGTAGTAAGGGAGCATGAACGCGGGCATCACAGGCTTGAGCCCGAGCTGGGTCGGGACCTCCTCGAGCACCTCCTGGATCAGCGGGACGTGGTCGAAGCGGGAGCGGAACCCCTGGAAGCCGTCTATCGTGAAGTGGAGCATTCGCCTCCCTCGTTCGAGCGCGCGGGGCGCGTGAGCTTCGCTGAAGGGTCGACTCGGACCGTGGAGAGGACAGGAGCGCTGGCGTCGGCGGGGTCGGCAGCGACCAGCGACGGAGCGTGCACCGTCAGTAGCGCAACCGCAGACGACGGAGTCGCATCACGAAGAAATGTAACGGCACCTTCGAAGCGAAGTCAACGAAAGAACGTCACGCCGGCGCCTGGCGGCCCTTGTTCGGCCGGGGGCCGGAGGGTAAGCTTCCCGCCATGGGAGGCGAGCGCCGCCGGGCGCGGCAGGGATGACCGACCACCTCCTCCTCGAGCAGGATGGCGCCGTCGCCGTCGTCACCTTCAACCGGCCCGAGGCGCGCAACGCGATGACGTTCGAGATGTACGAGGCGCTCCACGACGCCTGCGAGCGCCTCGACCGCGACCCCGGGGTGCGCGCCGTCGTGCTGCGGGGAGCGGGCGACCGGTCGTTCGCGAGCGGCACCGACATCCGCCAGTTCCTCACCTTCAAGACCAGAGAGGACGCGCTCGGGTACGAGGCGCGCGTCAGCCGCGTGCTCTCCCGGATCGCGGGGATGACCAAGCCGACGATCGCGATGGTCCAGGGCGACGCGGTCGGGGGCGGCATGTTCATGGCGCTCGCGTGCGACCTGCGGCTCGCTGCGCCGCACGCGCGCTTCGGGGCGCCGGTGGCGCGGACGCTCGGCAACTTCGTCGCGCCGACGAGCCTGGCGCTCCTCGTCGCCACGGTCGGCCCGGTCCGTGCACGCGAGCTCGTCCTCACGGCGCGCCTGGTGGACGCCGCCGAGGCGAAGGCGATCGGGCTCGTCGACGAGGTGCACCCGGCCGAGGCGCTCCCCGGGCGGACACGCGACCTCGCCGGCGAGATCGCCGAGCACGCGCCACTCACGATGGCCGCCGCCAAGGAGGCGACGCGACGCCTCATCGCCGCCCAGTCCCCGGGGAGTCTCGAGGACCTCATCCTCTCCTGCTACCTGAGCCAGGACTTCCAGGAAGGCGTCCGGGCCTTCCTCGAGAAGCGCAAGCCCCGATGGCAAGGACGCTGAGCGCGATCCTCACCGTGCTCCTCCTGTCGGGCGGCGCCGCGCCCGCCCAGGAGAGGTCCCTCACCCTGCCGCAGGGCTTCAGGATTGAGGAGTTCGCGTCGGGCTTTGGCTCCACGCGGTTCATGACGGTCGATCCCGCGGGCACGCTGCTCGTCTCGACCCCGGACCAGGGCCGCGTCGTCGCGCTCCCCGACCGGAACCGCGACGGCCGGGCGGACGCAGCCGTCATGGTCGCCGACGGCCTCGAGCTGCCGCACGGGCTCGCGTTTCGGGGCGGCGACCTCTACATCGCGGAGACTGGCCGCGTGAGGCGTTTCCGCTACGACCCGGCGACGCTCAGGGCGAGCGACCCGGCGGTCGTCGTGCCGAACCTCCCGCCACGCGGCAATCACTGGACGCGTACGATCGCGTTCGGCCCCGACGGCCGGCTCTACGTCTCCGTGGGCTCGTCGTGCAACGTCTGCACGGAGAGCGATCCGCGCCGCGCCGCGATCACGCGCTACAACGCCGATGGCTCGGGCGAGCTCCGCTTCGCGACGGGCCTCAGGAACGCGGTCGGCCTCGCGGTTCACCCCAGCACTGGCGAGCTCTGGGCGACGGTCAACGAGCGCGACTGGCGCGGCGACGACCTGCCGCCCGACTACATCACAGAGGTCAAGGAAGGCGCTTTCTACGGCTGGCCCGAGTGTTTCGCGGCCGGCGGCCGGGTCGTCCCCGACTCCCGCGCGCGCACGAGCGCCGAGCGGTGCCGTCGGATGACGCTCCCGACGATCGAGATCCAGGCGCACTCGGCGCCGCTCGGCCTCGCGTTCTATACGGGCGCGCAGTTCCCGCCGAGCTACCGCGGGAGCCTCTTCGTCGCGTATCACGGCTCATGGAACCGCACGGTCCCGACCGGCTACAAGATCGTGCGCGTGCCGTTCATGGACGGCCGGCCGAGCGGCCCCGTCGAGGACTTCGCGACGGGATGGCTCCAGGGCGGGCGGGTGCTGGGACGGCCGGTGGGACTCCAGGCGGGCGCCGACGGTGCGCTCTACCTCTCGACGGACGACGCGATCTACCGGATCAGCTACCGCGTGCCCTAGCGCGCGCTCCCCACCACGCGGCGGCTACGAGGCTCCCGGCTTCCTGCAGGCGGCGGACCACACCGCGCCGATGACGAGCAGCGTGAGTCCGACGAGGAGCGGCGTCCAGTAGCGGGGCAACGCCAGCACGTTGGTCGCCACGATGACCGGCTGGGGAACCGCGCGCCTCTCATGAGCGCCTCCTCGATCAGTCGGTCTTCGGGTGGATCAGATCGCCCACTCGGATCACGCCCTCGGAAAGGATCCGCGCGCGCAGCCCGCCCCGGTGGATGAGGCCCGCCATGACGCCCTTCTGCGTGAGGTCCTCGAGGTGCTTGCAGGGCTCGCAGAGCCGCGTGCCGACCATGCGCACCGGGCCCACCCAGAACTCGCGATCGACCAGGTGGTTGAGCGGAACGCCGGACGTTGCGATGTTGCGGCGGGTCTCCGCGGCGGAGAGCTTGATCCCGAGCCGGTGGCCCTCGGCGTTCTGGACGCCGTCGAAGAGCGCCGCGACCGCCTCCGCCTCGACCAGCGTCACCTCGCGGCCGCCGTGGCTCGCCTTCGGCGAGTAGAGCCCGGTACCGAGGAAGTAGCGGTCGCCCTCGAGACCGCGCCCGGGCACCGCCCGGACAGATTGCACGGACTCCATCGGCGCAGCGGCGCGGGGGGCGATATGGAGCGAGGCGACGCTTCCCTGCCACATGCAGGGATTCTACTGCTTTTCTCTGACCTGTTTGACCAGCTGCTGGTAGGAGGTGCGCTGGATGACCTTGTCGAACTGGGCCCGATAGTTGTCGACGAGGCTCACGCCAGCGATCAGGACGTCGCAGGCGCGCCAGCGCTCGCCACGGAGGATCATCCGGTAGTCCACGGGGATCTCGCTGCCGTTCTTGGCGACGACCTTGGTCTTCACGGTGGCGAGGTCGCCATTGATCTTGTCCCCGAGAAGGGTGATCTTCTCACCGTTGTAGAGCTCGACTTTTGAGATGTATAAGCGCTCGAGCAACTCGCGGAGGGCCTCGACGAACTCCTCGCGCTCGGCAGGTGTGCGCGCCTCCCAGTGGCGCCCGAGGCTCCGGCGCGCGATCTCCACGAAGTCGAACATATCCCCGGCGGTGCGGTGGAACGCCCGCCGCCGCTCCTGCGGTTGCGTGAACGCGGGGTCCACGACAATCTTCAGCACCTGGTCCATGCTCGCGAAGAGCTGATCGGCCGGCTCCCCGGCCCACGCCCCGGGGGCGAGCGCCGGCGCCAGGCAGAGCGCCACGACAACGACGGCCCCCCGCGCGCGCATCAGTTGCGACCCGTCAAGTTCAGGATCCGCCCCTCGAGCAGGTGCAGGAGCGGCACGTGCTCGTCGCTGCCGCATGACGGGCACGTCGGCTCGCCCAGTTCGAAGCACTCCTCGCACGCCACGCAGACGGCGAGGCCTCGGAGCGGGATCGGAACTCGCGAAAGGGCCCGGACCACGGTGCTGATCATCGTCTTGAACCTCCTGGTAGAGGTCCCACGCAAAGGGGATACCAAAGCCGGAAGTTGACCGGAACTGGCCGGATCGAAATGCTTTCTCCGTCCTGATCGGTTAGGCGGGAGGCTCAGGCTGCGTGCTTCCTTACCACCCGGGTTGGCCCACTCCTGATCAAAGGTCAGGGGAGTTGGCGGGGCCCGGTGGAGGAGCCCTCCGGCTCACACGCGTGATCACCACGACACGACCCCGATCACTGACGAAGGCGTTGAGCACCCAGCTCACGACGCTGATGACCAGCGCCCCGAGGAACGCCGGCCAGAAGCCGTGGACCTCGAAGCCGCTCACGAGCTCGGAGGTGAGCCAGAGGCAGAACGCGTTGAGGACGAAGAGGAAGAGCCCGAGGCTCACCAGCGTGATCGGCAGGGTGAGCACCACGAGGATCGGGCGGACGACCGCGTTGACCAACCCGAGCACGAGGCCGGCGACGAGCGCCGCCCCGATGCCCGCGACCGTGATCCCGGGCACGACGTTGGCGACGAGGTAGATCGCGAACGCGTTGATGAGGACGCGGAACAGGAATCCCATGCCGAGGGCATTATGGCTTACTATCGCTTTTGATGGGCGAGGGCGCCCCGATCCAGCGCTGGGTCCAGCTCGCCGGCTACACACTGATCATCGCCACCGCGCTCGCGGTGCTGCGTCCGTTTCTGGTCCCCATCGCGTGGGCCGCGATCCTCGCCTTCGCGACGTGGCGCATCTTCGAGCGCGTCCGCCACGCCCTCGGCGGGCGCGCCGCGCTCGCGGCCGCGCTCATGACGGCGCTCGTCGTGCTGCTCATCGTGATCCCGGCGGTGCTTCTGTCGCTCGCCCTCGCAGCCGAGATCGGCCGGACGTTCGCCGACTTCCGGCTCTCCGCCCTGACCGTGCCCGCCGGCGTACTGGCGGTGGTTCGGGAACTCCCCTGGCTCGGTCCGCGAATCGCCGACCAGCTCGTCGGCGTGCTCGCGGATTCGGCGGCGCTGGAGCGGTTGATCCTCGCTCACGCCGGCGGCTGGGCCGCGGCGGTCGCGACCGCCGCCGGCAACGTCGGCCGGAACGTGCTCGACGCGGTCCTGGCGCTGCTCACGCTCTTCTTCCTCTACCGCGACGGCCACCTCCTCGCCCCACAGATCCAGGCCGGGCTGCGCCGGGTCGGCGGGGCGCGGTTCGCGGCGATGTTCGACCCGCTCGGCCGGACCGTCCGTGCGGTCATGTACGGCACGCTGTTCACCGCCCTGTCGCAAGGCGTGCTCGCGATGGTCGGCTATTGGGCCGCTGGCCTCCGCACGCCCGTGCTCCTCGGCGCGGGCACCGTTCTCCTGGCGCTCACGCCCGTCGGCGCAGCGCTCGTCTACGTCTCCGCGAGCGCCTGGCTCCTGGTCGAGGGTCGGGTGCTCGCCGGCGTGTTGCTCCTCGCCTGGGGAGTGCTCGTCGTCAGCCTGGCCGACAACCTGATCCGCTCGTGGTTCCTGCGCGGGGCGACGCGCGTCCCGTTCCTGCTCGGCTTCTTCGGCGTCATCGGGGGCGTTGCCACGTTCGGCGCCGTCGGGCTTTTCCTGGGCCCCATCGCCATCGCGCTCCTCCTTGCGCTGTGGCGCGAGTGGGTGGCGGCCGCCTAGTGCTCTGCCGCGCCCTACAGCTCGCTTATTTCATGGCACCCGCCTACGTCGCGAACATGGCGCCCCCGTTCGTCCGGTACTGGAAGGGGTGGAACCGACCGATCAGCCGCCGCTGGCTCGGCACGCACAAGACGGTGCTGGGGTTCGTGGTGGGCGTGCTCGCGGCGATGCTCGTCACGTTCGCCCAGTGGCGCCTCGCGTGGTCGGGGTCGATCGTCGCGTACGAGGAATGGCCGCTGCTCGGCCTGCTCTTCGGCGTCGGCGCGATGGCGGGTGACAGCGCGAAAAGCTTCTTCAAGCGGCGGCTCGGCGTGGAGCCGGGTCGGCCGTGGATCCCGTTCGACCAGCTCGACTTCGTCGTCGGCGCGCTGGTCCTGGTCCACACGCGCGTCGCGCTCACGTGGACCGACGTCGCGACGATCCTCCTGCTGAGTTTCTGCGGCCACATCGTCGTCAGCCACGTCGGGCGCTGGCTCGGCGTGAAGGACACCCGTTGGTAGGCACGAGCGCGAAGCGGATGTACCTGACGACCTACTCGACGTCGGGCGGGTCGGGCACCGTCCCGACGTGGTTCATGGTGAAGGACGGCGTCCTCTACTTCACGACGCTCAGGGCGAGCCTCAAGGCGCGCCGGATCAAGGCCACAGGGCGCGTCCGCGTCGCGCTCGGCACACCCCACGGCCCGTCCTTCGAGGGGCAGGCGGAGTGGGTGGACAACCGGCCCGATCTCGAGCAGGAGGTTCTGGCGGCGTACCGGCGCAAGTACCCTCTCCTCGTGCCGCTCTTCATGGGGCGCTGGATCCGCAAGCGGCTCGCGAGCCGAGAGTCGGTGCTGATCCGGATCACCCCGGCGCTGCCTTAGCTCCGTCGGCGGCGGTATTATCGCGACACCGGGAGGTGTCAGCGATGCGCACCGGGGTCACCGCGCTGGGTCTCGTGCTCGCACTCTCCGTGCTCGCCGGCTGTACCACGACGTTTGGCCAGGGGATGGCGGCCGCGCGCGAGGGACGCTACGCCGACGCGTCCCGCGCCTTCGAGCGGGTACTCGCCGAGGATCCGGACCGGTTCGACGCCCTCGTGAGCCTCGGGATTGCCCGCTACAAGCTCGGCGCCTTCGACGAGGCGTCGGCCGCGCTCGAGCGCGCCCGGGCCCGCGCGCCTCGCGACGCCACCGTCCGACTCTACCTGGGCCTGAGCCACTTGCAGAAAGGCGAGGCCGGCCCCGCGGACGCGCACCTCGCCGCCTTCGCCGACCTCGCTGCCGACCGGCGCATCGCCGCCCAGGCTCAGCGGGCCCTCCGGCTGATGCGAGGCGATCCGCTCGACTCGGAGACGCGCGCCTTCGTCGCGGCGAGCCTCGACGACGAGGCCGAGCTCCTGCGCGAGGTGAGCGAGGCGCAGCGCGCGCTCGCGAACGCCGATGCCCGGGCACGGATCTACGCCACGCCCCTGTGCACGCTCTGGTCGGGGCACCTCCGCTGCTTCTGAAGCCGGCGTCCACGGGGAGCGCGATCACCCTTGGCGTGTCCCTGAATGCCGCGGCTGGACGGGCCCCACGGCCTGTCAGGGTCGAAGGGCGCGAGCCCCTCCGCGAGGCGCGTCAACACCCGCGTTTTCGCCGGGCCCGACTGCGTCCGGGAGTAGTAGGATGTCGGCATGGGTGAACGGTGAGCCGCAGAGGCAACTACGGCTTCGAGCGACGACGCAAGGCGGACCAGCAGCGCGCGAAGCAGGAAGCGAAGCGCCAGCGTAAGACCGAGCGCGCGGAGTCCGGCGCCACCGGTCCGGAGATCGGCGAGGCGCAGGACCCCGGCCCACCTCCGGGAATGTGGGAGTGGTTCTCCCCCAGTCGCGGCCGGACCGTCGTCGCGCAAGCCGGCATGCGGCCCGAGGCGGGCCCGCCCGATGACTGGGTCCTGCTGACCGACGTGGAGCCCGACTCCCAGCCGCAGTAGCGGCCCGGCCGTGTCCTAGGTGGCCTGGAAGCCGACCTTGTTGTGCGTCCCGTCGCAGAACGGCTTCGTGCTCGAGTGGCCGCAGCGGCAGAGCGCGATCTTCGGCTTGCCGGTCGTGTCGAGCTTCTTCCCGGAGGGATCGTAGACCTCGCACTCGCCCTCGATCAGGTACGGGCCGTTGGGACGGGCGGAGATTTTGACGGTCATCGGGATGGTTCCTCCTTGGCATTTGGCCAGCGCCCACAAAAATACCACCGCAGAGGTACACTGAGCGCGTGAAAGAGCCTGGGGCGATTCTCCTTGTCGCGTGCTATGAGCTCGGCCACCAGCCGCTCGCCGTCGCGTGGCCCGCGGCGTTTCTCGAGCGCCAGGGATACCGCCCCGCCGTCCTGGATGTCTCCGTCGAGCCCTTCGACTCCGAGAGGGTGCGCCGGGCGCGCCTCGTCGCGGTCTCGGTCCCGATGCACACCGCGCTCCGCCTCGGCGTCGCCCTCGCGGCGCGCGTGCGGACCGTGAACCCGACCTGCCACATCGCCTTCTACGGACTCTACGCGGCGCTCAACGCCGAGTATCTCCTGAAGCACGCGGCCGACTCCGTCCTCTCCGGCGAAGCCGAAGCGGCATTAGTCGACCTCGCACGGAAGCTCGAGAGCGCGCGTGACGATGCGGGGGACAGGGGGCAGGCCCCGGGCGAGTGTCGTTCCGAGCAGAGGGGCCTGCCCCCTGTCCCCCGCCCGATCCTCGAGAGGCTCGACTTCCCCGTGCCGAGCCGCACCGGGCTGCCGTCGTTGAAGAAATACGCCCACGTTGACAAGGACGGACGGTTCGAGCTCGCGGGCTACGTCGAGGCGAGCCGCGGCTGCAAGCATCTGTGCCGCCACTGCCCGATCCCGCCCGTCTACGGCGGGCGCTTCTTCGTCGTGCCGCGGGACGTGGTGCTCGCGGACATCCGCCAGCAGGTCGACGCGGGAGCGTCGCACATCACGTTCGGCGACCCCGACTTCCTGAACGGCCCCGGCCACGCGGTCGCCGTGGCGCGCGCGCTGCACGCGGAGCTCCCCTCCGTGACGTTCGACTTCACCGCGAAGGTCGAGCACCTGCTGAACCACCGGGCCCGCCTCCGCGAGCTCGCCGACCTGGGCTGCGCGTTCATTGTCACCGCCGCCGAGTCGCTCTCCGACACGGTGCTGGCGAACCTCGCCAAGGGGCATTCGCGCGCCGACGTCTTCGCGGCGCTCCACGCGGTGCGCGCCGCCGGGATCGCGCTGCGTCCGACGTGGGTGCCGTTCACGCCATGGACGACGCTCGATGACTACCGCAAGCTCCTCGACGTCGTCGAGGCCCACGCGCTGATCGACGCGATCGATTCCGTCCAGTACTCGATCCGCCTCCTCGTCCCACCGGGCTCGCTGCTCCTCGAGACCGACGCGATGCGCCCGTTCCTCGGCCCGCTCGTCGAGGGGGCGTTCTACTATCGTTGGACCCATCCCGACGCACGGATGGAGCGGCTGCACGCGGGCGTCTCGGCGCTGGTCGCCGGGGCGGCCGACGCACGAGAGGACGCGACCGCGACGTTCAACCGGATCCGCCGGCTCGCCGACGAGACCGCGGGCGCGCCGCCGCGCCCGGACGCGGCACAGCCGCCCGAGCGGACGCGCCCGCCGCGCCTGACCGAGCCGTGGTTCTGCTGAGCGGAGCCGACCGAGGGCCAGTTGGCCCTCAAGGGGATTTCGGGTACAGTAGCCGTCTGAGAGGTGTCACCATGAGCGACGAGCTGAAGACCAGGGTCCAGGAGCTGATCGACACCATGATCAACCCGGCGGTCGCTGGCCACGGCGGCTACGTCGAGCTGATCGACGTGCAGGACAACCGGGTCTACCTCCAGATGGGCGGCGGCTGCCAGGGGTGCGGTGCCGCGGATGTCACCCTGAAGGCGGGCATCGAGCGGCTCATCAAGGATGAGATCCCCGAGGTCGTCGAGGTCCTGGACACGACCGACCACGCCGCCGGCGCCAATCCCTACTACACGCCGGGCAAAGCCTAGGCCGCGCACCCGCCCGTCGGCGGGAGATGCCATGCCGAACTCCATGGCGCGGCTCCTGTTGCTCCTGCCGACCACCACCTATCGGACGCAGGCCTTCGTCGACGCCGCCACCAGGCTCGGCGTCGATCTGGTCTGCGCCTCCGAGCGCCCCAGCACCCTCGAGGAGCGCGCGCCGGACAACCTGATCACCGTCGACTTCGCCGACCCGGACGGCGCCGCGGAGACCCTCGCGCGCTTCGCCCGGCGCCGGCCGAT
>QHTD01000310.1 GCA_003220675.1 Candidatus Rokuibacteriota bacterium
GCGGCCCGTCCGCTCATCGTACTCCGCCATCCCCAGAAGCTGGTACGCGGCGGCGCGGCTGAAGCGCGCCTCGAACATCCCGCCCTTGACCGCGCAGTACGGGATGTCGCCGAGCCCGATCCTGAGCGTCGCGGGCTCCACCCGCTCCTGCGTGCCATCGTTCAGGACGACCCTGAACCCGTCGTCGCTCCGCTCGAAGCGAATGACGACGAACGGCGCGTCGGCGACCTCCACAGGGATCCGCACGCGCGTCTGGATGAAGTAGCCCTGCGCGTCGCGCCGGAGGCTCGAGCGCAGGTTGGCGAGGATCCCCGGGTGCGTGACCTCCACGTCGTCGTCGAACCAGTCGCCGTTCGCGTCGATCCGGAGCTTCGGCAGCGCCCACTGATTTGCCGTCGGGGGCGCCGGAGCACCCGCGTTCGGGCCGTCATCCCGCGCGGTCATCGAAGACGACGCTCGCGAAGGTCACGACGCCCTGCGGATCCGGCCACTGCGCGTACCGCTTGAGCGCTCCGCGGGTCCCGCCGAGCCCGCGGAGCAGCGCGTAGATCGGCGAGAGCCCGCAGATCCGGCGCGCGTCGCCGTCGCGGGCGACGGAGTCGAAGAAGCCTTCGGCGTCGCCCGCCTCGACGACTTCGAGCATCGCCCGGTCCGCGGCGCCGATCTCGACGAGCTCGGCCGGCGACACGGGCTTCGGATCGCCGAAGCGGGGACCCACGTGGGCGAGGTCGGCGCTCGCGATCAGGGCCACCCGCCGTCCGCTCGCCGCGAGCGTCTCGCCGAGCGCGTCGAAGAAGCTCGGGATCTTCGCGTTGTCGTCCACCCGCCGGCCTTGCGCGAGCGCCTCGTGCGCGAAGCTCGCGAGCACGGGGACGATCGAGATCTCCCGCCGGCCGGCGAAGAGGTAGCGCAGGAAGACCGCCTGGAATTCGATGGAGTGCTCGTGGCGGTGGGCGAGCTCCGAGCCGAAACAGTCCTGCCGAGCCCGCTTTCCCAGCGCCTCCGCGAACTCGCGATCGACCGGTATCTGCCCGAGGGGGCTCTCGTAGTCCTTCAGCGTCAGCGCGAACGGGTGCGCCATCCCCGCATGGCAGGTGCCGAAGACGACGAACAGGTCGGCGTCGCTCCGCTCCGCCAGGTCGCGGTACGCCCAGGCATACGCGGACCGGCCGCGGTGGAAGTCGATGTGGGGCGCAATGACGCCTACCACGCGGGGCCGGCCGGGCGCGTGGCCGTCAAAGGGTCCCGGGCCCTCGGGCGGCACGAAGAAGCTGTCGAACAGCGCGCGGGTCTCGGCGGGATCCACCGGGTAGGCGCTGCCGCCGTGCGTCGCCGGGCGCGTCGGCGCTTCGAGGAACGCGCTGTCGATCGCCGCGCGGCGCTCGGCGAAGCGCGCGCTGTCGAGGAAGCCCTGCTCGTCCAGCGCGTCGGCGATCTCGGCGATCCGGTCGCGCGACACGAGCTCACCGCGCGAGCGCATGACCGCGGCCTGAATGTCGGCGATCGAGTGCTCGCCGTCGAAGAGCGACACGATCTCCAGGAGCCCGCGCGGGAGCAGCACGATCGCGCCGGTGTACCCGGCCGGGTCGCGGAGCGCGATCACCTGCCGGCCCTCGTGCTGGACGGCAAACGCCTCGACCTGCCTCAGGCGTGGGGCGACGTCGCTCACCGCTGGAGGAAATTGAGAGCCGCGGCAGCATAAATCCTTGCCGCTTCGGTGAGTTCCGATACTTCGACGTGCTCGTCGACCTGGTGCGGGATCAGCCGGTTACCGGGCCCCAGGGTGACGATCGGAATGCCAAGCGTCATCCGGAGGATCGTGCCATCCGTCGAGCCCGGCACGCCGCCGAACCGCGGCGGCCGGCCCGTGACGTGACGCACGGCGGACGCGACCGCCTGCACGAGGGGCTCGCTCCGCGCGACTCGCGTGGCGAGCCTCACGCCGTTGACGGGCTCCCACTCGACCGTCGCCCCGGGGCAGCGCCGCATCGCGCGGCGACAAGCCCTGTCGATCTCGGCGGCGACAGTAGCGCCGTCGGGCCCGGGCGTCAGGCGCACGTCGAGCGTCAGGCGCGCGCTCGACGGGATCACGTTGGACTGCCCGATCCCGTGCGCGGGTGCCTGGAGCACGGTCGGAGTCACGGTCGGCGGTCCCAGGTACTTGCTCGTGTCGGACAGACGCCGGAGCCGCCTCTCGAGCGCCGGGACCTCGGCGAGGAGCGCGCCGGTGGCCGAGATCGGGTTCACGCCGGCCTCGGGCATCGCGCCGTGCGCCATCCGCCCGCGGACCGTGACTCGCGCCCAGACGACGCCGCGCTGCTCGAGGCAGATCTCGTTCTGCTCGGGCTCACAGATGATCGCGGCGGAAAGCTCACGTCCGATCGGCGTCGTGCAGAGGTGGTGCGCGCCGAGCATGTCGCCTTCCTCGTCGACGAGCGCGCCGATCACCAGACGCCCACGCAGCGCTGCGCCGCTCCGCTTGATCGCCGCGGCGGCGATCATCGCGGCCGCGAGCCCGCCCTTCATGTCGGCGGCGCCGCGCCCGTAAATCCTGGTGCCCACCAATTCGGCGCCGAACGGCGAGTGCGTCCACTCGCGAGGGTCGCCCTCGGTGACGACGTCGCTATGGCCTTCAAGAAGGAGGCTCCGGCCCCCGTCCGTGTCGCCGAGCCACGCGACGACGTTGGGCCGCCCCGGGGCGACCTCGTGGACCTCGACGCCGAACCCCTGCTTTCCGAACCAGCGCTCGATATAGCGCGCGACTTCGGCCTCGGTGGCGGTCGCGTCCCCCGGCCGGATCACGCTGGGAATCCGAACGAGGTCGCGCGTGAGGGCGATCAGCTCGGCGTCGTCGATCGAGGAGAGCGCGGCGTTGATCGCCGCGGCACCGCTCCGGGCCACGGAGGACTACTCGTGCGGGAACGACAGGATGACGGAGTCCAGCCGGATGACGCGGTACTCTTCGCCCGCGATGTAGAAGTAGTGCCCCTCGACCTCTTCGACCGACTCCTCGAAGGCCACGACCGCCTTGAGCTCGGGCATTTCTCGGAACGCGTTGGCGCCCTCGTCGAAGCCGTCCCCCCGGGCGACAACTTCGCCGTAGCGGATGGGCGACCCCTTCGGGCAATGGACACGGACGTCCGCGGGCGCCTCGGACATGAGCCGGACCAGGAGATTGATGCCATAGACCTGGATGGGAATGTGCGTCATCGCAACACTATACCATGCTCGTTTCCGTGCGGGCCGCGGGGCGCGTGGCGGTGACGAGGTACCACGTGAGGAGCACCGCGGCGACGACGGCGAGCGCGCCGCTCCCGCGCCGCCCGAGCACCAGGCCGCCGATCCCGAAGAGCGCGAGGTAGACGACCGCACAGCCGAGGAGCCACTGCACGAGCCCGGCGCCGATCGCGATCCCCCCGGCGGCGTCGGGGGCGACGGCGCGCCAGCCGGGCCCGCCCGCGCGGACGCGCCGGTGGAACGCGCGCAGGCTCTCGAGCGGCTCGGCGGGCGTGAGGTACGTGACCATGAGCCAGACGATCGTCGTCGCCGCCGTCGTCACGAGGAGCAGGTACGCGAAGCCGCGCGGGTCGTCGGCGGAGAGGCCGAACCCGAGCTGCGCCACGAGCGAGAAGACGAGCGCCGCCGCCATCGCGCTCACCTCCGACCACGCGTTGACTCGCCACCAGTACCAGCGCAGGAGGTAGACGAGCCCCGTGCCGGCGCCGATCGCCAGGAGGAACTTCCACGCCCCCTCCACCGTGCCGATGTTGAGCGTGACGACGCCGGAGATCACCATCATGACGAGTGTCGCCAGGCGTCCCGCCGCTGCGTAGTGGCGCTCGCTCCGCCCCCGGGCCCAGAAGCGGCGATAGACGTCGTTGACCAGGTACGACGCTCCCCAGTTCAGTTGCGTGGAGATCGTGGACATGTACGCGGCGAAGAACGCGGCGATCAGGAAGCCTCGCCAGAACGGCGGCAGCAAGTCCACCATGACCTTCACGTAGCCCGACTCGGGATCGGCGAGCCCCGGATAGAGCACCATCGAGACGAGGGCGACGACGATCCAGGGCCAGGGCCGGAGCGCGTAGTGCGCGATGTTGAACCAGAGCGCGGCGAGCAAGGCGTGGCGCTCGTTCTTGGTCGAGAGGATCCGCTGGGCGACGTACCCGCCGCCCCCCGGCTCGGCGCCCGGGTACCACGAGGCCCACCAGTTGACCGCGAGGTAGACGAAGAACGTGAGCGCCGGCATCCACGCCGAGTCGAGCGCGGGGATCACGCGGAGCGGGGCGTCGTCGGGGAAGCGCGTGTGGAGCGCATCGAGGAGCCCCGCCATCCCGCCCACGGCGCCGAGCGCGAAGACGGCGAGCGCGATGCAGCCCAGCATGGCAAGGACGAACTGGAAGAAGTCGGTGACGAGCACGCCCCAGAGCCCCGAGAGCGTCGAGTAGAGCGCGGTCAGGACGAAGAGGCCGAGCGTCGCCTGCCACTTCCCGACGCCCAGGGTCATCCCGACGATCTTCGCCATCGCCGCGGTGACCCAGCCGATGATGATCGAGTTGATCGCGAGCGCGAGGTAACACGCCCGGAAGCCGCGCAGGAACGCCGCGGGTCGGCCCGAGTAACGGATCTCGGCGAACTCCGCGTCGGTCATCACCCCCGCGCGGCGCCAGAGGCGCGCGTAGAA
>QHTD01000311.1 GCA_003220675.1 Candidatus Rokuibacteriota bacterium
CTCCCGATCGTCCCTCGGGAACGATCCATCATCCATCGTGTAGGGGGCCACCGCGAATTTTCAGCGCGACACCGAGGTGCAAGGATGGCATAGTCCGGCGTCAGAACGCAAGGTGTAGACGCTTTCGGAAGACCGTCTTCATGACCGGCGACACCATGAGCGCCGAGACCCAAGCGTTCCTCATGGAGCCAGGACCTGAGGCGCTTGGGTCAGCCCTCGGGTTCTATGGCGTTGCCAGCGGCTGGGTCGCTAACGGCTGGGTTGGCAGCGGCGGCGCTACAGGCAGCGGGAGGGCGTCCGGGCAAGGATCGTCGATGGGCGGGGTGATCTGACAGCGACGGCCGACCATGTCGATGAAGTGGTCAGTCCCGTTGCCGCCGAAGAGCCCGTGGGTCAGGTCGTCGGGATGGGGCGCCAGCCGGAAATGGTCGAACCTGTACCGGTGGACCCGCGGCAACCTGTTTGCGGGATCAACGCACTGCCAGTAACGCGGATCGATGCCCGGCCTCACTGCCAAGGCTTCGTAGTTGGCGCACACCGACGCCCGCTCTGCTGGGCTGTAGTCGCCGATGAACTTCCGCAGCCACGTCGTCGCCACCTTGATGGGAGTGCAGGGCGGATCGGACAGGAGGGGATCCACCGGGCTCACGCATTGAACGGCGAAGTTCTTGTTTCCCACCGGCGGGCCCCCGTCCGGCCCGCCGAGGAGGTCGTAGTCGAGGTTGATCGACGCCGAACCGTCACCCGCGTCGTCCGTGACGAACGTCATCCCCTGGTCGAGCCCCATGCCGTCCGTGAAAGGCTTGTCCAGGCGCGCGAGGGGAGCAACGCCGTTGCCCTCCGGCGGAAAGTCTGCCGGAGGGTCGGCGGACGGGACCTTAGTCCCGTCTGTCGGCAGAGGGACGACCAACCGGCTGTACACCGTCCAGATCGTGTAGACCGTGTTCGGGTAGCCGCCTCGGAGCTTGAAGGCGACCAAGGTCCCGCCGGGGAGAGGCTTGATCGTCATCACTCCGTAGCTTCCCGCTAAGGCGTTCTGGGTTGGCTCGAACTCGAGTGTGTAGACGTCCACCGTGGTCGGCGCGAGGACGACTGCGGCGGAGCGGGCAGGCACGCCAACTGTCGCCAGCAGGCTGGCGAGCGGGACGGCGAGGAGGATCCTCCGAAAATTCATGTGACCAGGCGGTCCACCTCGGCCTGCAGCGCTGCGAGCTTGACCGGTTTGGCGATGAAGCCCTCGGCCCCCGCCTCCATGATGCGCGTGCGCAGGTCGGTCTCGGCGTAGCCGCTCACGGCGAGGATCTTCGTCGACTGCGTCATCGGATCGGTCTTGATCCGCCGGCACACTTGGAACCCGTCGAGACCGGGCATCTTGATGTCGAGGATGAGGATGTGCGGGCGGAACGTCCCGACCTTGATGAGCCCCTCGTAGCCGTCGGACGCCACCTCGACCTTGTACCGCCCGCTCCAGCGGAGCGCCTCAGCCAGGCTGTCGAGGAAGCGCGGCTCATCGTCGACGATGAGTACCCGGAGCGGTCCCTCGGTGGCCGCCGGCATCTTGTAGACCTGCTTGAACCGCTCGAACTCCTCCTCGGTCACGCGATAGTGGCCGCCGGCCGTCTGGAAGGCGGCGAGAAAGCCCTCCCGGATCCAGCGCTTGACGGTCGGAATTGTTACCTGACAGCTAGAGGCGAGCTGCCCGGTGGTCAAAAAGCGCATCGGCGTGGACTCCATTTCTGAGAGAAGGTCGACTCACTTGTCCGTCGGCGTGCCCGCGTTGTCAAGGGCAAACTTCGAGGAGCGCCACGGCTTCGCCGGGGTGCTCCGAGCGTTGGGGGGTTGGGGGGCCATGTCGGGGCCCCCATTTCCCTAGGCGGGCAGCGTGACGCGCATGGTCGTGCCGTGACCGAGCTTACTTTCCACGTCGATAGAGCCGCCGTGCATCCGCACGATGCCCAGGCTGACCGACAACCCGAGCCCGGTGCCGCGCCCGTCGCTCTTCGTCGTGTAGAAGGGCTCGAAGATGCGTGCGCGGTGCTCGGGTGAGATCCCCTGGCCCGTGTCGGAAACGCTCACGCCGACCATCGTTTGGCCGTCGTCCTCCTGGTGAATGCCCGTCTGGAGAACGAGGCGTCCGCCGCCCTCCATCGCGTCCAACGCGTTCGTGATCAGATTGAGGAAGACCTGCGTGAGCTGGTCGCGATCGCCGGCGATCGCGGGGAGCGAACGGTCGAACACTCGCTCGATCTCCACGCGCCCACCGGTGAGCTTTGGACCGAGCAGCTCGATCGCCCGATCGAGCAGCTCGTGGACTGAAACCTGCTCTCGCTTTGCCTCGCGCCGACGGGCAAAGCTCAGCAGGTCCCGCACGATCTTGCCGGCCCGTGTCGCCTCCGCCTCGATGGTCGAGACTCTCTTGCGCGCGGGCGCGTCGGACGGCAGCTGCCGGAGCAGGAGATTGCTGTGGGCCAGAATCACCGTGAGAGGGTTGTTGATCTCGTGGGCCACGCTCGCCGCGAGCTCGCCGATGGCCGCGAGCTTCGCCGACTCGACGAGGGTCGCGTGCGCGCGCTGGAGCTCATCCATCCGCGATTCGAGCTCCTCGTACAGGCTGGCGTTCTTCAAGGCGATGACCGTCTCGCCGGCGAGCATCTCCAGCAGCTTGATCTCGTCGCTGTCGAAGATCTCGCCCGACAGCTTTTCGCCCACGACCAGAGCCGCCGCGATCGCGCCCTCCATGAAGAGCGGCACGACGAGCGCCACCCGGTCGCGCTCCAGTTCCGTCACCACCGGGCGCATGTGCGCGTAGGCGCGGCCCTGGAACGACGTCTCTTCGACGATCAGCGTCCGGCCGGCTTTGGTGAGCCAGCGCGCGACCGCCTTATCGAGGACGGGGCTCGCCGTTGGCGCGTCGGCCGCGTCGGACGTCGCTTGGGCGAGCCGCGTGAATCGGTCCGCGGTTGCGTCATAGCGGTACAGGCCCGCGCTGAGCACCGGGACTCGGGTGACCAGCCCCTCCGTGAGGGTCCGCCCGAGCGCGCTGACCTCGAGCAGCGAGCCCAGCTCCTTGATGAGCCGGACCAGCGCATCGCGGACGCCGTGGCGGCGTCGGAACATCACCCGCTCCAGACCTCGCTCGAGATGTCGGAGCAGGGGCAGGGCGACCGTGAACACGAGCAGCAGGATGATGGCGTCGCGTGTCAGCGTGCCAACGCCCTCCGAGGCAATCGCGGCCGACGGCCGACCGAGGCCCACCTGGTCGAACCCCCACAGCCCGACGAACAGGATCGGCGCGAGCGCCGCGGAGGTGAGGAGGTAGAGGACGATGCGCTTGGCGAGGACGCCGACGTCCATGAGGCGGTACCGGACGATGGCGACGCCAAGCGCGAGCGCGAAGATCGCGTTGCTCGGGATGCCCACCGGATAGAGCCAGTCCCACCCGAACATGAACCGGACGATGTCGACGATCCCACCGAGCAGGCTCACCACGACGCCGACGATCACCAGGAGCGTGCGGTTGCGCTTGAAGCTCGAGGACTGCGAGGCGTAGGCCTGGACGAGCCGGACGAGACCGAGCACCAGGTAGCTCTGGAAGTAGACGAAGAACGGCGTGTAGAGCGGCCCCGCGGCGGGCATGAAGCCCCACGCCGAATCCGTGACACCGTGGAGAAACGCCGGGGTTGGCCCGACGGCGAGGAACGCTGCGCAGAGCGCATAGCCACCGATCAGCGCTGCGCCGCGTCGTGGCAGGTCCAGGAATGCGAGGACGTAGTGGTAGAAGAGCACCGGGATCGGGATCACGCCGACGTGAAGGAGCCGCTCCCACACCAGCGCGGCGTCGGGGTCCGCGGTCGTACGCAGCTCGAAGACTCCAAAGTTCCACACGGCCAGGGCCGCCGCGAGGCAGGCGAAGAGCACGTTGCGGTGACTCCTGCGGTCAGGAGTGAGGGCGCTCGCGAGCAGCAGGAGGTTCAGGCCGAGCGCCACGAGGGGCAGAAGCTTATGGATGATCATCGGGTTCCCAGAACCCCATGTACGGGAAGCTCTCCTGCGCGCGCTGCGCGCGCATCTCGTCCTCGAGGATCGAAAAGATGATGATGTCCCAGCGCTCGCCCCCGTACGTCTTCGCCTGGCGCAGCACGCCTTCCTGCTGGAACCCGTTGCGACGGAGCGAGTTGATGCTCAGGACATTGTAGGCGTAAACCTTGGTCTCGATGCGCCGGATCTCGAGGGCGTCCATCGCCCACGCCAGCGTCAGGCGAGACGCGTCGATGCCCCAGCTACCGCGTAACGACCGTGGGTTGACGATCCCGATCTCCAGGAACGCGAAGCGCTCGGCCAGATTGACGTTGAAGAGCCGGACGAACCCGATCGGCTTGGTGTCCGGGACCTGCGTCTGGACGACGAGTGTGAGCGCGGA
>QHTD01000175.1 GCA_003220675.1 Candidatus Rokuibacteriota bacterium
GCCTCGTAATTCGTCCGCTCCAGCGCGGCCTTCGCCTCGCTGAAGCCGGGCCGCTCGGTGTTCGTAAGCTCGTGCTCGCCGTGCCCCTGGACCACGTACACGATGCGCTTGCCCTCCCGCGTGACCTTGACGAGCCCGTTCGTGAGCTTCTCCTCCTCGGCGTCGAGGACCTTCTCCGACTTCGTCTTGGTCTCGAGCACGATCGTCCCGTACGATTCGATCCCATAGCGGCGCGCGAGGCCGGGCTCGCGATCCGGGTCCGCCGTGCGCCACGTGAAGCGCCCGCCCGCGTAGTGCGCGTACTGCTTGAACAAGTCCTCCGCCACCCGCTTGCCGGGCTGGTCGGTCCGGAAGAACCCGATCGCGCTCACATCGGTCTTGAGGCTGCCGGCCACCTGGATGGTCTGGGGCGAGAGGCTGAAACGCTTGTTCTCGGTCAAGTCGTACCGCCAGGTGTGCTGGACCGCGAGCGCCTGGACGAGGCCCGTGACGCCGAGCACCAGCAGGATCATGACCGCGGCGTTCAGCCCGTAGCGCGTCGTCCGGCGGCCGAGGAGTGTGCGGTAGTCCTCGATCTGGGACAGTAGCCATGCGGCCACGAGCAGGACGCCCGCGAGAAGGAAGAAGCCCCAGTAATGCGCCCACCCGGGAAGGTATTGGAACTTCAGAGCGGCTGCCACCACGAGCGCCGCCAGGCCAACGTAGCCGCCCCAATCCAGGATCTTCCGGATCATCCCTTCCACCGGCGCGCTTCGAGAGCGCGGAGCGTGAGGAAGAGCGCGAGGGCGATGAAGTTCAGGTAGTACACGACGTCCTTCGTGTCGAGCACGCCCTTGGCGAAGTTGTCGTTGTGCTCGAGGATCGAGAGGTGCTGGAGCACCTTGCCCCACGCGCCGCCCGCGTAGTCCGCGCTCCACCCGATGATCCAGAGCATCAAGAGAATGCCGAACGTCGTGATCGAGGCGACGATCTGGTTCTCGGTCAGCGCCGAGGCGAAGAGGCCCACCGCGATGAACGTGCCACCCATGAGGAGGAGCCCGAGGTAGCCCGTCGCCACCGGTCCCCACTCGAGCCGTGCGAAGGCGACGACGATCCCAGGGTAGAGGAGCGTGAGCGCGAGCATGAGCGCGTAGAGCACGAGCGCGGCGAGGTACTTCCCGGCCAGCACGGCGCCGTCACGCACCGGGTACGTGAGCAGGAGCTCGATCGTGCCCGAGCGTCGCTCCTCGGCGAAGAGCCGCATCGTCACGAGGGGAATCAGCAGGAGGAGGATCACGCTGATGTTCGAGAACAGGGGGCGCACGACGCTGTCGGTCACGTTCAACTCGCGGGCCATCGCCGGATTCATCATCGACTGCATGGACGCGAGCGTGAAGAAGGCGAAGATGCTGTAGAAGAAGTAGCCGGCGATGAGCGCAAAGATCGCCACGACCACATAGGCGATCGGCGACGTGAAGTACAGCCGCATCTCTTTCTTGAAGATCGGCCACACCCTCATGGGCGGGCCTCATCGGCGGCCTGCTCGCCGGCCACGATCCGGATGAAGACCTCCTCGAGCGTCGTCCCCACCCGCTTGAGCTCGAGCAGGCTCCACCGCTGCTGGGCGGCGAGCGCGAAAATCTCGCCGCGCACGTCGCGTCCCCGCGCCGACTCCACCACGAACCTGCCGACGCCGTCCGTCACCCCCAGGCCTTCGACCGCCACCACGCCCGGGATCGCGCGCATCCCGTCGTGCACCGCCGCCGGTGGCCCGGCGATCTCCACCTCCAGGCGCGCCGTGGGAAAGAACTGGTCGACGAGCGTGTCGATGGGGCCCTGCGCGACGATCGACCCCTGGTTGATGATCACCACGCCGCTGCACACCATGGAGACCTCGGGCAGGATGTGCGTCGAGAGGATCACGGTATGCCGACCGGCGAGCGACTTGATGAGCGAGCGGATCTCGGTGATCTGCTTCGGGTCGAGGCCGAGGGTGGGCTCGTCGAGGATCAGAACCTCGGGGTCGCCGATGATGGCCTGCGCGAGCCCGACGCGCTGCCGATAACCCTTCGACAGCCTGCCGATGAGCCGGTGCTGGACGTCGGTGATGAGGCAGCGCTCCATCGCCTCGGCCACACGGCGCCGGCGCTCGGCGCGCCCCACGCCCTTGACCTCGGCGACGAAGTCCAGGTACGGCGCCACGCGGAGGTCCACGTAGAGCGGGACGTTCTCCGGGAGGTAGCCGATCCGCTTGCGAACCTTCAGCGACTCGCGGAACACGTCGTACCCCGCGATCCGCACCGTGCCGCTCGAGGCGGGCATGAAGCAGGCGAGGATGCGCATCGTCGTCGACTTTCCCGCCCCATTCGGGCCGAGGAAGCCCACGATCTCTCCCGGCGCGACGCTGAACGATACGTCGCGAATCGCGGTGAGCGGGCCGTAGGACTTGGTGAGGCGCTCGACTTCGATCATGTGAGACCAACCGCCGGATTATACACTGGGCTTCGGCTCCGACTGAACTACGGGCATGAGCTCCCGCAGCCAGGGAGGCATCGCGATCATCTTGCTCGTGGCCGGGTCCAGGCAGGCGTGGAGCGTCGCGCCCGTGGCAACCGTCTCGCCGTCCTCGCTCACGATCTCGTAGGCGAAGCGGAAGCTCGCGCGCTTGCGCTCGCTCACCCAGCAGCGGACCTCGAGCAGGTCGTCGAGGCGCGCCGGACGGACGTAGCGCACGACCGCCTCGACCACGGGGAGGTGGACCTTCTGGTCCACGTCGGACATCGGGAGCCCTTGTTGGCGGAGGAACTCGACGCGGCCCACCTCGAAGTAGGTGAGGTAGTTGCCGTAGTAGACGACCTGCATGCAGTCCGTGTCCTTGTAGCGGACCCGGACCCTGGTCGACACGATCACTGGCGCGGGGTCATCAGAGGTATTGGCCGTAGCGGATCTTCTCGACCACCCCGCGCACACCCTTGTAGCCGTCGATCGCTTCGAGCAGGTTTTCGGTGGTCAGGAGCGAGGGCGGGGCGCCCGCGCCGACCGCGTGCACTTTGGCTTCGAGGGCGCGCCTGACGATCACCGCGATGTCGGCGCCGCTCATGCCGCCCATCACCGGAAGCACGATGTCGTAGTCGATCGGCGCGAAGACCTGCCGGCCGGCGTTCTTCTCCGTCCGGACGCGCATGAGCTCCAGGATCTCCCGCTGGTCGTCGGCGTCGGGGGGCGCGACCTCGATCAGGTGGTCCAGGCGTCCGGGCGCGACGAGCGCCGGGTCGAGCGCGTCGGTCCGAGTCGTCGCGGCCACGACGAGGACGCGCGCCGCGGGCTCCATCGCGTCGAGCTTCTCGCAGAGCGTGGCGACCAGGCGGGCGCTCGCCTCGAGCGCCTGCGGAGGCGGCAAGAGGTGCTCGAGCGACAGCGCCTCCGCCTCGTCAAGGAAGAGCACCGCCTTCCCCTCGCCCGTCGCGATCTTGAGAACTTCCTGGAGCAGCTCGGCCGTGTTCGTGCCGAACTTGGAGGTCAGGTTCGTCAGCCTCAGGTGATAGAAGATCGCGCCCGACGCCGTCGCCAGCGCCTGGGCGAGCGTCGTCTTCCCCGTTCCCGGCGGACCGTACAGGAGCACGCCCTTCGGCGGCGTGATCCCCCATCGCGCGTAGAGATCGGGATCGGTCAGCGCGACCGCGAACCCCCGGAGCTGCGCCTTCGCCTGCCGGACGCCGCCGACGTCCTCGAAGGTGACCGTGGGCCGGAGGTGCGTTTCGACCCGCCCGGTAAGGTCGCCGAACTTCTCGCCGAGCTTTGCGAAGACGTCCTCGAGACGCCGCTGGAGCGCCCACTCGTGGTCGTTGCTCTTCTCGGGGTCGGCCATGGTCAGATGGACGGCCCGCCGCGCGGCGGCCGGGTGCTGGTCTTCTCGAAAACCCGATCCTCGACGAGCACCGGAACCTTCGCGCGGATCGCGAGCGCGATCGCATCGGAGGGGCGGGCGTCGAGCTGCATCTCGCCGCCGTTCGCCGCGAGGTAGATCGTCGCGTAGTAGATGTCCTCCCGGAGGTCGGTGATGACGACGCGCGAGAGCGCCACCTTGAGGCGGCCGAAGAGCGTCAGAAACAGGTCGTGCGTCAGCGGGCGCGGCGGCGTCGCGCCCTGGAGCGGCACCGCGATCCCGGTCGCCTCCGCCAGACCGATCGCCATCGACAGCGACCGCTTGTCCCGCTTGCCCTGCAGCAGCACCGTGGGCTGCTGCGTCCGCTGGTCGATCAGCACGGCGACGACCTCCACCTCCTGCGGGCCCGTCACCTTCGGCGGGCCCACGTCCGGAGGCTCGGGTGCGAGGGACGCCCGCTCGGGAGCCCCCAGCAGCGCGAGACTCAACAGCGCGATCAGTCCGACCCGGCAGTTGATCATGCCCGCCACCCCGTTTCCGCTGCGACTCTACAGAGTATACCGTCGTCGGCGCGTGCTGCGCGAGGGCGCCGAGGAGCAGGGGCCGTCGAGGCCCCCTCCGACTATCTCAGGCGTGGTCGAGCTTGAGGCTCAGCGCGAACCCCGCGAACAGCAGCGACGTCAGCAACGTCCACATGAACGCGTAGCCGATGCCGTGCGTGATGTAGCCGAACACGAACGCACCGGTCGTCTGCCCCGTGAGGAAAACGGAGCTGAAGATCCCGACGACGACGCCGCGGCGCTCGGCGGGCGTCTGGTCGGTGACGAGCGCGGCGAGCCCCGGATAGAGGAACCCGTGCGCGCCACCCGACAGGAGGCCCGCCAGGAACAGCACGGGCACCACGGGCGTCTGGCTCGTCCGGGTGACGAGAAACCCCATGACAGCCAGGAGCCCCGTGGCGATGGTCTGCACGAGCATGGACGGGACGATCACGGCCCGCCGCCCGTGGGTGTCGATGAACCGCCCGCCGAGGACGCGCACACCGATCGCCGCCAGCGCGTACGCCGTGTAAAAGAGGGCGAGCGTTCGCACGCCCAGGCTCTCCGCGAACGTCGGCAGAAACACGAAGATCGTGCCGGCGCCGAGTCCGAAAAAACCCGTCACGCCCATGCTGAGGCGAAAGACCTCCCCGAGTGTGCCGCGCTCCCAGAGGTATCCCGGGGCCGGGCGCGCCGTCTCACTCCCCGGCTCGCGGAGTCGCAGCACGATCGAGCCGGCGACGGTCGCCACCGCGGCGGCCATCGCAAAGAGCGCCCGGAAGCCGAGACGGCGGATCACCCACTCGCTGAGGAGGGGCGCGAGCGCCGTCGCCGTGAGCCCCGCGACCCCGTAGATGCCGAGCGCCCACCCCCGGCGCGCGGGGGGCACCAGGTCGATCACGAGTGAGTAGTTCGACACGAAGAAGCACGAGAAGCCGAGCCCTTGAAGCACGCGGACGACGGCGAGCAGCGGAATCGAGGGCGCCGCGGTGGCCAGGAGCGCGGCGATGATGACGAGGGCGACGCCCACGAGCATGAAGGGCCTCCGGCCGACAGCGTCCGTCCACGGGCCGATCAGCGGCTGGCAGACGATGCCGACCGCGTTGTAGAGACCCATGACGGCGCCGATCTCGACCTCAGTCCCGCCGAGGGCCGCGATATACAGTGGCAGCAGGATGAAGCCGTTCAGGCTCAGGAAGAAGAAGAAGTTGCTGACTGTCGCCCGAAGGAGGGGGTTGTCGGCTAGAATGGGCGACACACAAACCAGTATCGCATGACGACGATCGACTCCGTGCTGCGGCGGTCGCTCGACGACCGATCCGGCGACCTGATCCTCACGCTCGATCCCGCGTTCCAGGGCCTGCCCGACACCGCGCACGGCGGCTCGGTCCTCGCGGCCTTCGATGCGCTGGCAGGCCTCTCGATGCCTCGCGCTGTCTCCGGCGTCTACCGGAAGCGCGTCCCGCTCGCCACTCCGCTTAGGCTCGCGGTCGGGCGCGACAACGGCGCCCACACCTTCGTCCTCCGCGACAGCGCCGACGTCCTGGCCCATGGTCGTGTCGCGCCGCTGGCACCGGATGCGCGCGACAGTGGCGTGCCGGGGCCTCTCGGAGACCCGTGGCTTCTACGCGGCGGCGAACGCAGCGCTCGCGAAACGTCCGCGACGGGATCGGTTGCTAGCGTGGTCTCCGAGGGGCCCCGGCACGCCACGGCGCCCGCGCATCCGCTGCCGGTGTCGCGCACGTGCTTCGCGTGCGGCGTCGCCAATAAGCTCGGGCTGCACGCGCAGCTCGAGTTCGACGACGCGGAGGTCCGGGGAACGTGGAAGCCGCGAGCGCCGTTCCGGACGGCCGGCGGCGCGCTGACGACGGCCGCGCTCACGACGCTCTGTGACGAGACGGCGTTCTGGATCGGCGCGCTCGTGACGGGCGAGTCTGGCATGACGACCGATCTCGCGGTCACGCTCCACCGGGCGGTCCCCTTCGACGCGCCGCTCACGGTGACGGGCTCCCGCGCCGCCGCGCTACCGCAGGCCGACCATCGCTACTGGGACACGGAGGTCGTCGCGCGGACCGAGGATCGCACTCTCGTGGCATCCGCGCGCATCACGTTCGCGGTCGTGCGCGGCGCCGCGCGCCGGCTCGTCCGGGGCATGCTCGCCATGAACGATCCGGCGGTCGTCGCCCGGGTCTTCCCCGCGTACGCGCGCTAGCGGCGCAGGGCCTCCGCGTGAACACCCGCGCCGCCCGCTGGGTGATTCTGCTCGTGCCGGCGTCGCTCTACCTCTTCTCGTGGGTCCACCGCGTCGCCCCCGCGGTCGTGGCCGCCGACCTGATGCGCGCCTTCTCGATCACCGCCGCAGCGCTCGGCAACCTCGCGGCGATCTACCCGTACGTGTTCGCCGCGATGGCGCTCGTCGCCGGCAGCCTCGCCGACACGCTCGGCCCGCGCTGGACGATCGCGCTCGGCGGCGTCACGATGGGGCTCGGCGCGGCGCTCTTCGGGCTCGCGCCGACGTTCGGCGTGGCGTACGCGGGACGGCTCCTCGTCGGGCTCGGCGCGTCGGTCATGCTGATCGCGTGGCTCAGCCTGGCCGCCGCGTGGTTCCGTTCTGACGAGTTCGCGACCATCTCCGGCTGGACCCAGACCGTGGGCAACGTGGGAGCCCTCCTGGCCGCCTCCCCGCTGGCGCTCCTCGTGGAGGCCGTCGGGTGGCGGGAGACGTTCGTCGTGATCGGTGGTGTCACCCTCGTGTTGGCCGCCGTCGCCGCCGGCTGCATCCGCGACCACCCTGAGGCGATGGGGCTCGCCCCGATCAATCCGGACCACACAGCGCAGCGCGCGCCGGCGCTCGGCGAGGTGCTGCGGGGCGTGCCCGAGATGATGCGGAATCCGCGCACGTGGCCGCCCATCATCACCGCAGGCGGCATGTACACGACCGTCATCACGTTCCTCGGGCTCTGGGGCGTGCCGTACCTGACGCAGGTGTACGGCCTCGCCCGGCTCGACGCGGCGACCGTCGTCTCGATGCTCGCGGTCGGCACCGCCATCGGCGCGCCAGTCGTCGGCTGGCTGTCCGATCGCTGGCTCCGCCGGCGCCGCCTGCCGATGGCGGTGTTCGCAGCGATCTACGTCACGTGCTGGATCCCGCTGGTGCTGCCGGCCGACGCGCGCCTGCCGGTCCCCTGGCTCATCCCCTTCTTCCTCGTCATGGGCCTGGCGTCGTCGGGGCTCGTGCTCGTGTGGAGCTGCGTCCGAGAGGTCAACGACCCCGCACGCGTCGGGATCGCGATCGGCTTCTGCAACGTGCCCATCTTCCTCGCGTTCGGGCTTCTCCAGTGGCTGACCGGCGTGATCCTCGACGCGAAGTGGACGGGCCTCATGTCCGGCGGCGCCCGCCACTATCCGCCGGCCGCCTACCAGGCCGCCTTCGTCGTCTGCCTCGCCCTCGCCGCGTGCGCGCTCGTCGCCGCGCTCCTCGTCACCGAGACCCGCTGCAGGAACGTGTGGCGGCCCCCGGCACGGTAGAGCCGCCCAGCGTCTCGGCGCTGACACACGTCACTGGCCTTCAGGTGTTTCCACTAGCGGCCCGCGCACAGTCGCGACGAGATCCAAGTGACAGAGCGCGCGGCAGGATCGTGGCAAACTGTCACCTCTTCGAGAGAACATTAGGTTCTTCCGACCTACACCAGCGAGAACTCTCTGCGATAACGATCCCTGGTAAGGAAAAATCCATGGCACGACTATTGCCGGAAGCCTGTTAACCCGCCGCAAGGAGGTGGTCAGAAAGTGACAAAACGCACGAGCTTCCAAGACCCGTCGCCGGTGGTTGACGCGTACGACAGCGGCACCAAGTCGCACAGCGCGCTCGTCGCCGACATCATCATCGCCAACGCCCCGGACCCGGTGTTCGTCTCGGACCTCGAAGGGAAAATCTTACAAGCCAACGACGCGGTCTCGCACCTCCTCGGCTTCCGCCAGGACGAGCTGCTCGAGCAGTCGCTCGCGCGCTTCATCAGCCCGCAAGAAACACGGGAGTTCACCGCCGCGCTGCGCGAGGTGGTGGAGCGTGGTGTGACGCGCAACGCGCGCCTCAACCCCCGAAGCGCCAGCGGGGAGGTCATCCCGACGAGCCTGAACGCCTCCGCCCTGCGCGACGCCGACGGAAAGGTGATCGGCGCGATCGGGATCCTGCGCGACATGCGCGAGCTGGACAAGGCTCGCGCGTACGCGGAGAGCCTGATCAAGAACGCCCCGGACCCGGTGTTCGTCTCGGATCTCGAAGGGAAAATCTTACAAGCCAACGATGCGGTCTCGCAGCTCCTCGGCTTCCGCCAGGACGAGGTGCTCGAGCAGTCGCTCTCGCGTTTCATCAGCCCGGAGGAGACGCGGGAGTTCACCGCCGCGCTGCGCGAGGTGGTGGAGCGCGGTGTGACGCGGAATGCGCGCCTCAACCCCCGCAGCGCCAGCGGGCAAGTCATCCCCACGACGCTCAACGCCTCGGCCCTCCGCGACCCCGAACGCAAGGTGATCGGCGCCATCGGCGTGCTCCGCGACATGCGCGAGCTCGACAAGGCCCGCGCGTACGCGGAGAGCCTGATCAAGAACGCCCCGGACCCGGTGTTCGTCTCGGACCTCGAGGGCAAAATCCTCCAAGCCAACGACGCGGTCTTCGCCTTGCTGGGCTTCCGCCCGGACGAGCTGATCGAGCAGTCGCTCTCGCGCATCATCTCGCCCGAAGAAACCCGCGAGTTCCTGGCCGCGCTGCGCGAGGTCGTCGAACGCGAGGACACACGGGCGGGCGCGGACCAGGCGAGCCAACCCGCGGCCGCGTTGCGCGCCGATCATCGCGGGATCACGCGCAACGTCGTCCTCAACCCCCGCAGCGCCAGCGGGGAGGTCATCCCGACGAGCCTGAACGCCTCCGCCCTGCGCGACCCCGACGGAAAAGTGATCGGGGCCATCGGTATCCTGCGCGACATGCGCGAGCTGGACAAGGCCCGCGCGTACGCGGAGAGCCTGATCAAGAACGCCCCGGACCCCGTGTTCGTCTCGGATCTCGAGGGCAAAATCCTCCAAGCCAACGACGCGGTGTCCACGCTGCTGGGCTTCCGGACGGACGAGGTCCTCGAGCAGTCGCTCTCACGCTTCATCAGCCCGGAGGAGACACGGGAGTTCACCGCCGCACTGCGCGAGGTGGTGGCACGGGGCGTGACGCGCAACGCGCGTCTCAACCCCCGCAGCGCCAGCGGGGAAATCATCCCCACGACGCTCAACGCCTCGGCTCTGCGCGACCCCGACGGAAGGGTGATCGGGGCCATCGGCATCCTGCGCGACATGCGTGCCTACGAGCAGGTCGTCCGCGACCTCGAGAAGTCCAAGACGGAATTGCAGGAGAAGATCCTGGACCTCGAGAAATTCGAGGAGGTCGTCGTCGGCCGCGAGCTCAAGATGATCGCCCTGGAAAGGGAGCTGGAGAGTCAACGGAAGGAACTGGAGCGGCTGAAGGCGGAACGACGCCTGGCCTGAACGACGCCGGGCCTGAACGGCCTGAATCGTGACCCATGACGGACCAGCATAGGCCTGAGGCGACCGCGTCGGCCGACCTGCTCGAGTCCGAGGCGGCCTTGCGGGAGCGCGTGAGAACGCTCGAGCGGCACCTACGCAAGCGCGACGAGCAGCGCCGCGCGATGCTCCACATCATGACCGACCTCAACGAGTTCAACAAGCGCCTCGGCAACCAACGCAAGGCCATGCTCCACATCCTCGGCGACTACGAGCGGGACCGCAGCCGGCTCGCCCGCCAGACCGACGGGCTCGACAATTCGCGGCGTGCCCTCCTGCACATTCTTCAGGACTCGCACCAGTCCAATCTCCGTCTGGAAAGCAGCCGCAAGGCCATGATCCACATCATGGGCGACCTGCGAGAGACCACCGCGGAGATCCAGCGCCGCGAACAGGAGCTACGCGACAAGCAAGAGCAGCTCGTCCAGGCGGGCAAGCTTGCCACGCTCGGCGAGCTCACCACCGGCGTCGCCCACGAGCTCAACAATCCGCTGAACAACATCGGACTGTTCATGGGCAACGCGCTCGACCTCATCGGGCTCGGCGTGACGGACAAGGAGCATATCGCGCGCGAGCTGCAGAACGCCATGCGACAGGTCCGCAAGGCCACCGAAATCATCTCGCACCTTCGCACCTTCGGGCGCGTGGCGCCGGTCAGCCGTGAGCCGGTCTCCATGAATCAGGTGATCGGGCGCGCGTTGTCGCTCATGCAGGAGGAGCTTCGGCTCCGCGAGATCGAGGTCGAGCTGGACGTGAGCGCGCGGCATGCGGTCGTGATGGGGAACCCCATTCAGCTCGAGCAAGTCCTCATCAACTTGCTGACGAACGCGCGGGACGCGCTCGTAGAGTCGCCGCGGAAGGTCATCCACATCGCGTGTGAGGTGCGAGACCGGGTCGTCGATCTGGCGTTCTCCGATACGGGTCCCGGCATCCCGGAGGGGCTCGAGCGACGCATCTTCGACCCCTTCTTCACAACCAAGGAGGTCGGCCGAGGCACCGGCCTCGGCCTGTCCATCACCTACGGGATCATCAAGGAGCACGGGGGCACCATCGCGGTCGCAAACCGTCCGGGCGAGGGCGCGGCATTCCTCATCCGGCTCCCCCTCGCGTCCGACGACGCACCGGAGCCGTCACCCGGATGAGCGCCCCTCGAGTCCTGATCGTCGACGACGACGTCGCGTTGTTGGAGGCGCTTCCCGAAGCGCTACGGCTCCGAATGGACGGTGTCATCGTAGACACCTGCGACTCTGGATCGGCGGCGTTGGACCGGATCGCGGCCACGGACTACGACGCGATCATCAGCGACATCAAGATGCCGGGGATCGACGGCCTCGCGCTGCTCGCCAAGATTCGCGTGCTCCGTCCGGACACGCCCACGCTGCTCATCACCGGGCACGGCGAGCACGACCTGGCGGTTCAGGCGTTGCGTGGGGGTGCCTACGACTTCATCCAGAAGCCCATCGACCGGGAGTATTTCGTGGCGTCGTTGAGTCGAGCGGTTCAGATGCGCCAGCTGACTCGCCAGGTCAAGGAGCTCGACCAGCTCAAGGCGCAATTCTTCACCGACGTCAGCCACGAGCTGCGCGCTCCGCTCGCACTGGTGCTCGGGCCGACCCGGAAACTGCTGGCGAACGGCGAGCTCAGCGTCGAGCAACGCCACGACCTCGAGGTCATCGACCGCAACGCCCGGACCCTGCTCAAGCGCGTCAACGACCTGCTCGACATCGCCAAGCTGGAGGCGGGGAAGGTGGGCGTGAACCGCGCCGAGGTCGACCTGGCGCAGCTGCTGCGCCTCACCGCGGCTCACTTCGAGGCGTTCGCGCAGGAACGCCAGATCTCGTTCTCGGTGGAGGCACCGCCGTCCGTCCCCGCTCAGGCCGACTCCGAGAAGCTGCAGCGCGTGTTCTTGAACCTCCTGTCCAACGCCCTCAAGTTCGCTCCCGATCGAGGCCGCGTGCGGTGCGTGCTGCGTGTCGAGGGCGACCGCGCGATCGTCGCCTTCGAGGACAACGGCCCGGGCGTGCCGGTCGACCTGCGCGAGGCTGTCTTCGAGCGCTTCCATCAGGGTGAGAGCGGGTCGGCCGGGCCCTTGGGAGGCACGGGCCTGGGCCTGGCCATCACCAAGGAATTTGTCGCGCTGCACGGGGGGACGATCGCAGTCACCGATGCCCCGGAGGGCGGCGCGCTCTTCAGCGTCGTACTCCCGCTCGTCGCGCCGCCGGCGAGCGTCGCGCCAACCACGGCGACGGGGCGAGACGTCGATGCCATCGCGCGCGAAACGCTGGAGGAACTCCGCCAGAACCGCGCCACAGGGATCGATCCGACGCGCGAGCATGCGGGGCTCCCTCGCGAAGTGCAGAAGGCTCTTCCGCTGCCAGAGGCCCTCGTGCTCGTCGTCGAAGACAACCCGGACATGAACCGATTCATCGCCGAGACGTTAGCGAGCGAATACCGCGTTGCGACCGCTTTCGATGGGCGAGAAGGTCTGGAGAAGGCGCAGGCACTCCCGCCCGACCTGATCCTCACCGACGTGATGATGCCTCGGATGCGCGGCGACGAGCTGCTGAGTGAGCTACGCGCTCATACAGAGCTCGCTACCGTGCCCGTGGTCGTCCTGACCGCCAAAGCCGACGACGACCTCCGGGTGAAGCTGCTGCGCGCGGGCGCACAGGACTTCCTCACGAAGCCATTTTCGGCCGAGGAGCTGAGGGCACGGGTGGCAAATCAAGTCACGCTGAAGCGAGCGCGCGACGTGCTCCAGCAAGAGCTGGCGAGCCGGACCCACGACGTCGGCGCGTTGGCCCGCGAGGTCACCGACCGTCAGCGCCAGCTGCAGACGACGCTCGCGACGTTGAGGGTGAGCGAAGAGCGCTCCCGCTCGCTCGTGGAGAGCGTCAAGGACTACGCGATCTTGATGCTCGACCGGGACGGGCACGTGGTCAATTGGAACGTCGGTGCCGAACGCATGACGGGCTATACCGCGCCCGAGATCGTCCGCCAGCATGTCTCTCGCCTTTACCCCGGGGAAGACATTCAGCGCGAGACCCCGGCGCAGGAGTTGAGCCGAGCCGCGGCGGAGGGGCGGTTCGAAGCCGAGGGCTGGCGGGTGCGGAAGGACGGGTCACGCTTCTGGGCGAACGCAATCCTGACGCCGCTCCGCGACGATCTCGGACTCCTCTGGGGATTCTCGAACGTGACGCGCGACATCACCGAGCGCAAGCGCGCAGAGGAGCAGATCGCGACGTCCCTCAAGGAGAAAGAGGTCCTTCTCAAGGAGCTTCACCACCGCGTGAAAAATAACCTGCAAGTCATTTGCAGCCTGCTCAATCTCCAGTCCGAGTCCATTCACGATCGGCGGGTCCTGGAACTGCTCGCGGCGAGTCAAAACCGTGTCAGATCGATGGCGCTCATCCACGAGCAGCTCTATCAGTCCCCGAACCTGGCGACGATCGATTTCGCGGAATACGTCCGCCGGTTGGCGCTCAACTTGTTCCGATCGTACGGCGCCGACGCCGACACCGTCTCCATGGCTCTGAATCTCGAGGAGGTGGTGATGGGAATCGACACCGCTGTCCCCTGCGGCTTGATCATCAACGAACTGATCTCGAACTCCCTCAAGCACGCCTTCCCGCCCGGAAGGGAAGGCGAAATCCGCGTCGACCTCCGCTCCCGCCCCGATAACACGTGCGAGCTCGTCGTGAGCGACACCGGGATCGGACTCCCGCCCGCGAGCAACCTCGACACGCGACCCGCGTCGGGTCTGCAATTGGTGGCGACCCTGACCGATCAGCTGGGAGGCACGCTCGAGTCCCAGACGAGCGAGGGCGCTCGGTTTCGAATAGAGTTCCCGCGTTAGGCGGATACGGGGGCACCATCCATGGCGCCGGCACAGATCCTCGTTGTGGAGGACGAAAACATCGTCGCGAGGGACATCGAACGGAACCTCCACGTCCTCGGGTACGAGGTGCCCGCGATCGCCGCGTCGGGGGAAGACGCGATCGACAAGGCGGTCGCCATCCACCCCGATCTCGTGCTCATGGATATCCGGTTGCGAGGGCGCATCGACGGTGTGAGCGCCGCCCAAGAAATCGGCGGCCGGCTCGCGATTCCCGTCGTGTATCTTACCTCCTACGCCGATGACGAGACGTTGCACCGCGCCAAACTGACCGAGCCGTTCGGGTACATCGTGAAGCCGTTCGAAAAAAAGGATCTTCACGCCACGATCGAGATGGCGCTGTACCGACACCAGACGCAGATGACACTACGGAGTCTCGCGCTTGCCGACGAGCTGACGGGCCTGTACAACCGACGCGGATTCTTGACCCTTGCGGACCAGCACCTGAAATTCGCTCGCCGTGCGACGCGAGGCTGCTCTCTCCTCTTCATCGATGTTGATCGCCTCAAGCAGATCAACGACACCTTCGGCCACCGGGAGGGGGATCACGCGCTGATCACGACCGCGAAGATTCTCAGGCAAACCTTTCGCGAGTCCGACGTCATCGCCCGGCTCGGCGGCGACGAGTTTGCGGTGCTCGCGATCCACTCGGACGATGACAGCACACGGGTGATCACCGCTCGTTTGCTCGAGCACGTCCGAGCGTACAACGCGCGGCGAGACCACCGTTACGAGGTGGTGCTCAGCGTGGGCGCGGTGCGTTTCGACCCGATGCGGACCTGTTCGATCGAGGACCTGATGATCAGCGCGGACGAAGCGCTCTACGGCCACAAACGGAGCAAACGGAAGCCGTGACCGCTACGCCTTCAGGTGCTTCGCGAAAAACGCGAGGCAGCGCTTCCAGCCGTCCTCGGCGGCCTCCTTCTTATAGACCTGCGGCCGGTCGTCCGAGAAGAACGCGTGCGGGGCGCCCGGATAGAGCACGAACTCGACGTTCGGGTTCGTCTTCCTCAGCTCGGCCTCGAAGCGCTTGACGTCGTCCGCGGGGATCCCGCCGTCGGCCTCGCCGTACAGGCCGAGCACCGGCGCCTTGAGGCGCGCGATCAGGCTGAATGCGTCGACCCCTGGCGCGTCGGGGTAGGTGCGCTTGACGTGGCCGTACCACGGCACCGCCGCGACGACCCCGGGGTACTCGGCGCTGAAGTGGAGCGTGAGCGCCCCGCCCCCGCAGAACCCGGTGACGCCGAGCCGGTCGCCGCGGGCCCACGTCTGCTGCTTGGCGTAGTCGGCGGCGGCCGCGATGTCGCCGAGGTACTGCTTACGCGTCACTTTGCTGGAGATGGCGCCCATCTCCTGGAAGTTCTTCCCCTGCATCCCGCCCTCACGGTGGTAGAGCTCGGGCGCGATCGCGTAGTAGCCGGCGTGCGCGAAGCGCCGCACCACGTCCTTGTGGTGGTCGCTGTTGCCGGTGAAGCCGGAGATCACGACGACGACCGGGTAGCGCCCCTGCGCCTCCGGGTGGGCGTCGTACGCCGGGATCATCGTCCCGCCCACGTTCAGCTGGATGTCGCGGGCGGTGATGCCCTTCGTGTCGGTGACGATCGCCTGCGCCAGCGAGATGCCGGGCGTGAGGACGCCACCCACCGTCGTGTACGCGCCGAACTTCAGGACTTCCCTGCGGCTGAGCGGATTGGCCATGAGCGTCTCCTTTTGTAGCGGGGTCCGCGAGGCCGGCAGACTCCGTGGGTGGCCTGAGAAAGGCACGGGCCGGCGCCGTTCCTCCAATCAACGATCCAGTCTTGCGCCGGGTTCCCGGATT